>NZ_JACHVQ010000001.1:2458857-2766215 GCF_014190805.1 Flexivirga oryzae
GATCACCATGAAGTGCGACATGGCCGGTGCGGCTGCTGTCGCGGCGGCCACCGCCGCCATCGCCGACCTCGGTCTGCCGGTCGCCGTCACCACCTACCTGTGCCTCGCCGAGAACCTCACCGGCGCGGACGCCCAGCGTCCCGGTGACGTGGTCACCATGCCGAACGGCCGCACCGTCGAGATCATCAACACCGACGCCGAGGGCCGCCTGGTGATGGCCGACGGCCTGGCGCTCGCGTCCCGGGACGAACCGGACCTGGTCGTCGACGTCGCGACCCTGACCGGTGCCGCCGTGCTGTCGCTCGGCACCCGCACGGCCGCCGCGCTGAGCAACGACGACACCGTGCGCGAGGAGGTGCTCGACGCCGCCGGCGCCGCCGGGGAGGACCTGTGGCCGATCCCGCTGCTGCAGCACCTGCGCTCGGGGATGAAGTCGCTGGTCGCCGACACCAAGCACACCGGCACCCGCCAGGGCGGCATGATCATCGCCGCGCTCTTCCTGCAGGACTTCGTCGGCGACGACGCGGCCGGCGAGCAGCTGCCGTGGGTGCACCTCGACATCGCCGGACCGGCATACTCCAGCGACGAGTCCTACGGGTATGTCGACAAGGGCGCCTCGGGCTACGGCGTGCGCACTCTCGTCCAGCTGGCCCGGGCCCGCAGCTGACCGCAGCCCAGCACAACAAGGAACCCCGCACCGTCGACCGGTGCGGGGTTCCTTGTTGTTGAACGGTTTTCGGGCCTGGCTCACCCGGACTTGCGACGGAACATCTGCTGGGCACCGCTGGTCTCGGCGTTGTGCGCGCCGGCGACCTTGGAGTGCTCCGAGTGGTCCGACACGTCCGTGCCGCCGTGCGCGTGCTTCTTGTCCAGCGCCTCACGGAACTTGCGCTTGACCTCGTCACTGGGTCCGTGCTTGTCGGTCATGCAGTGGCCTCCTTAGCACTGTGGGCTGATCGGATCACTCTCGCACGTCACGGCGCCGGTGACCACCACAATTCCCCTCGTGTCCAACCTGTCGTCATACCGCCCGCACCTGGCGGGTCGGCTAGTGCCAAGATTGGCGAGGACAGCAGCGTCGAGACGCAAGGGAGCGTTCCGGGCATGACGGCAACTGCCGACAACTTCGACCTCGTGATCCTCGGCGGCGGCAGCGGCGGCTACGCCTGCGCCTTCCGCGCGGCGGAGCTCGGGATGCGGGTCGCACTGGTCGAGAAGGACAAGGTCGGCGGCACCTGCCTGCACCGCGGCTGCATCCCGACCAAGGCCCTGCTGCATGCGGCGGAGATCGCCGACAGCGCACGCGACGGTGCCAGGTTCGGTGTCAAGACCACCTTCGAGTCGGTCGACATGGGCGGCGTGCACGCCTACAAGGACGGCGTCATCGGCCGCCTCTACAAGGGGCTGCAGGGCCTGGTGAAGGCGCACGACATCACCTTCGTCGAGGGCGCCGGCCGACTCACCTCGCCGACCACGGTCACGGTGGGCGACCGTGTGCTGACCGGCAAGAACATCGTGCTGGCGACCGGCTCCTACGCCAAGACGCTGCCCGGGGTGGAGATCGGCGGGCGCATCGTCACCAGCGACGAGGCACTCACCCTCGATGAGGTGCCGTCCCGGGTGATCGTCCTCGGCGGCGGCGTCATAGGCGTCGAATTCGCCTCTGTCTTTTCGTCATTCGGATCCGAGGTGACGATCGTGGAGGCGCTGCCGCGGCTGGTCGCCGCCGAGGACGAGGCGATCTCCAAGCAGCTCGAGCGGGCCTTCCGGAAGCGCAAGATCAAGGCACTCACCGGTGCGAAACTGGCGTCGGCGACCCAGACCGGTGACGAGGTCACCGTGACCCTGGAGTCGGGCGACACGCTCACCGCCGACCTGCTGCTCGTCGCTGTCGGTCGCGGCCCGGTCACCGACGACCTCGGGTATGCCGAGGCCGGCATCACCCTCGACCGCGGTTACGTGGTCACCGACGAGCGGTGCCGGACCGGGGTCCCGGGCGTGTATGCCGTCGGCGACATCGTGCCGGGTCTGCAGCTCGCGCACCGCGGCTTCGCCCAGGGCATCTTCGTGGCCGAGGACATCGCCGGCCAGGCGCCGATCGCGATCGAGGAGTCCGGCATACCGCGCGTCACCTACTGCGACCCGGAGATCGCGTCGGTCGGCCTCACCGAGGCGGCCGCTCGCGAGAAGTACGGCGAGGTGTCGACCGCCGAACACAACCTCGGCGGCAACGGCAAGAGCCAGATCCTGCAGACCCAGGGGTTCGTCAAGGTCGTGCGCGCCGAGGGCGGCGCCGTCGTGGGCGTGCACATGATCGGCGCCCGGATGGGCGAGCAGGTCGGCGAGGCGCAACTGATCGTCGGCTGGGAGGCCGTGCCCGAGGACGTCGCGAGCATGATCCACGCTCACCCGACCCAGAACGAAGCTCTCGGCGAGGCACACCTCGCCCTCGCCGGGAAGCCCTTGCACGCCCATGCGTGAGACAGAAACGCCCGGGCGTGAGATAACCCTGCACACCAGCCATCAGATCTAGGAGACTTGAGTTCATGTCTGAACGCGTGACAATGCCCGCACTCGGCGAGTCGGTGACCGAGGGCACCGTGACTCGATGGCTCAAGCAGGTCGGTGAGGAGGTTGCGGTCGACGAGCCGCTGCTCGAAGTCTCGACCGACAAGGTCGACACCGAGATCCCCTCCCCCGTCGCCGGTACCTTGCAGGAGGTGCTCGTCGAGGAGGACGAGACCGTGCCGGTCGGCGCCGACCTCGCCGTCATCGGCGACGGTGCGGCAGCGCCCGCCGGCGACTCCGGGTCCGGCGGCCAGCAGGAGTCCGCACCCGAGCCCGCTCAGGCCGAAGCACCTGCTGCTGCAGCGGAGCCAGCTGCAGCACCGGCGGCCGAGGCTCCGGCATCCTCCGGCGGCGAAGTGACCGGTGGCGAGAAGATCACCATGCCGGCGCTCGGCGAGTCGGTCACCGAGGGCACCATCACCCGCTGGCTCAAGGCCGAGGGCGAGGACGTCGAGGTCGACGAACCGTTGCTGGAGGTCTCCACCGACAAGGTCGACACCGAGGTGCCGTCCCCGGTGGCCGGCAAGCTGACCAAGATCCTGGTCCAGGAGGACGAGACCGTTCCGGTCGGCGCCGACCTGGCGATCATCGGCGGCGAGAGCTCGGGCGGGTCGGCTCCTGCTGCCGAGGCGAAGCCCGCCGAGGCCGCTCCGGCTGCGCCCGCTCCGGCAGCCGCTGCCCCGGCTCCTGCGGCCGCACCTGCTCCGGCCGCGCCCGCAGCCCCGGCACCCGCAGCCCCTGCCCCGGCAGCCGCTGCCCCGGCAGCCGCCGCTCCGGCGCCGGCCGCTCCGGCTGCTGCGGCTTCGGGTGACCGTGAGCCGGCGTCATACGTCACTCCCCTGGTCCGCAAACTCGCGGCCGAGCACGGCGTCGACCTCGCCTCGGTCACCGGCACCGGGGTGGGTGGCCGCATCCGCAAGCAGGACGTGCTCGACGCGGCGAAGCCGGCCGAGCCCGCACCCGCGGCGGCTCCGGCACCGGCCGCTGCCGCACCGGCGGCGAGCCCGGCAGCTCCGAGCGCCGTCCCCGAGGTGTCGGCGAAGCGCGGCACCACCGAAAAGATGACCCGCATGCGGAAGCTGATCGCGGCGCGCATGGTGGAGTCGCTGCAGGTCTCGGCCCAGCTGACGACCGTTGTCGAGGTCGACGTCACCAAGATCGCCCGACTGCGTGCACGCTCCAAGGCGGCGTTCGAGCAGCGCGAGGGTGTGAAGCTGAGCTTCATGCCGTTCTTCGCGCTGGCGGCGGTGGAGGCCCTCAAGGCCTACCCGCAGCTGAACGCCAGCGTCGAAGAGGACTCGATCGTCTACCACCCGCAGGAGAACCTCGGCATCGCGGTGGACACCGAGCGCGGGCTGATGGTGCCGGTCATCCGCGACGCGGGCGACCTGAACATCGCCGGGCTGTCGCGCAAGATCGCCGATATCGCCGAGCGGACACGCACCAACAAGGTCACCCCGGACGAGCTCGGCGGCGGCACGTTCACGCTGACCAACACCGGTAGCCGCGGTGCGCTGTTCGACACCCCGATCATCAACCAGCCGCAGGTCGGCATCCTCGGCACCGGCGGCGTCGTGAAGCGTCCGGTCGTCGTGACCGACGGTGACGGCGGCGAGACGATCGCGATCCGGTCGATGGTCTACCTGGCGCTGTCCTACGACCACCGGATCGTGGACGGCGCGGACGCCGCTCGGTTCCTCGTCGCGATGAAGGCGCGCCTCGAAGAGGGTGCTTTCGAGGTCTGAGCCGTCGCTCCGGTTATGCCGAACGCGGTGTATGGCGCGCGTTTGGCATAACCGGAGCAGATCATCAGGAGCACGCCATGCGCATCGCGATCACCGGTTCGTCGGGTCTCATCGGCACGACGCTGACCGCAGCTCTGCGGGAACGCGGCGACGAGGTGGTGCGCCTGGTGCGCCGCCCACCGGACGGTCCGGGCCAGGTCCGGTGGGATCCCGCGTCCGGCCGGCTGGATCCGGCCGACCTGCAGGGTGTTTCGGCGATCGTGAACCTGTCCGGCTCGGGCATCGGTGACAAGCGGTGGACGGCGGCATACAAGCAGGAACTGCTCGACTCCCGGCTCGACAGCACCGGCACGCTCGCGCGCGCCGTCGAGCAGCTCGACACCCCAGTGCGCCTGGTCAACGCCTCGGCGATGGGCTACTACGGCGACCGCGGCGAGGAGCTCGTCGACGAGGACTCCACGCCCGGTCACGGGTTCCTCGTCGATCTGGTGGCCGCGTGGGAGGCGGCGACCGCGCCGGCGGCAGCCGCCGGTGCACCCGTCGCCCTCGCCCGCACCGGCCTGGTGATCGCCCCGCACGGCGGCCTGATGGCGCGGGTGCTCCCCCTCGCCAAGCTGGGCCTGGCCGGACCGCTGGGCAGCGGACGGCAGTGGTGGTCCTGGATCTCACTCACCGACGAGGTGCGAGCCCTGGTCCATCTGATCGATCACCCCGAGATCACCGGCCCGGTGAACCTCTGCGTCCCCGATGCCGCGGCGGTCCGGCAGCGGGACGCGATGCGTGCGCTCGGCCGGGAGCTCCATCGGCCCGCCTTCGTGCCCGCCCCGGGGCCGGCGCTCCGGGTCGTGCTGGGCGAGCTGGCGGGCGACGCCCTCGCCAGCACCCGGATGGCGCCCACGGTGCTCCAGCGCACCGGTTTCGCCTGGCAACACGCCGACATCGCGGCCGCGATGCGGTATGCCGCCGGCCACGACGCGTGACGCTGCGCAGTAGGTTGCACGCATGACTGAACAGCCGAGCCTCCCGCCGTTCCATCTCGCCATCCCCGTGGCCGACATCGACGCGGCGCGGCACTTCTACGGGGACGTGTTGGGTTTCCCGCGGGGGCGGTCGGATGAGCGCTGGACCGACTGGAACGTCGACGGACACCAGGTCGACGGGCACCGACGCGCCGTCGCCGGGACCAACCCGGTCGACGGCCATGAGGTTCCGGTGCCGCACTTCGGCCTGGTCCTGACCGTCGAGCGCTTCCGGCAGCTCGCGGCACGGCTCGTCGAAGCGGGCATCGACTTCGTCATCGAGCCGTACGCCCGGTTCGAGGGCGAGCCGGGTGAGCAGTGGACCATGTTCTTCCTCGACCCCTCGGGAAACGCGTTGGAATTCAAGGCATTCCGCGATCCGTCGCAACTCTTCGCAGTCTGACGACCCGGGACACTCGCTTCAGCGGATGCTGGCTGCGAGCGTCCGCAGCCGGTCGTGCACGCCGGCATACCCGGTGAAGCCGGGCAGGTGCGACTTGGCGACCTTGCCCACGACGGTGTAGTTGGAGTCGCACACGTTCGCGACCGGGGTGAGCGCCGTCTGGGACACGAGTTGGTAGGCGTCCATGGGTGACAGCCCGAGCCCGTCGCAGATCCACTGCACCAGGTCGGCGTGGCTGATGCGGAAGGCGTCCTCCAGGGGGCGGGCCGACCCGGTCGACATGATGAAGGTGTCGTCCTCGAGCCGCGGCCACGGAGTCGGCACGCCCTTGATCAGCTCGACGGCGAACACCGTGTCCATCGCCGTCTCCACCGCGACTCCGCAGGTCTCGCCCTCGCCCTGTCTCGCGTGCCCGTCACCCAGGCTGAGCAGCGCTCCCGGCACGTTGACACCGAGGTAACACGTTGTGCCGGCACGCATCTCGGGAGTGTCCATGTTGCCGCCCCACGAGCCCGGAGTCAGCGACGACCGTGCCTCTCCCAGGGGTGGTGCGACACCGACGGTGCCGTGCATCGGCTCCATCGGCAGGTCGATCGTCAGATCCGAGTCGAGAGCCCGATAGCGCACGACCCGGGCAGACACGTCCAGGTCGTAGATCCAGGTGCGCTCCGGCAGGGGCTCGTGCAGCATCGCCGTGTAGGGCGTTGCCGTCAGCGCACCGAACAGCGGGATGGTCGTGGACACGCCCCAGTCGACGCTCGGGGTGATCGAGCAGAAGTGCACCGCGATCGTGTCACCGGGCTCGGCGCCCTCGATGTGGAACGGGCCGGTCTGCGGATTGATGTAGCGGGTGTCGGTGACCTGTGTGGCCATGTCGCTCTCGCTGCGCACCCGGCCGCCGTAGCAGTCAGCGGTCCAGGTCGAGACCACGGTGCCCGGGCGGATCGACGCGACCGCCTCGGCTCCACCGAAGGTGTAGACCAGGGTGGCCGGGTCGGCCTCCTTGTCGACGTCGTACCGGACGATTTCCACAGGTGCCTCCCACGTGATCGGACCCTCAGCGTATGCCGAATCACTTCACTCAGGCCTTAGCGGCCCAATCCACCACTCGCCAGCCGTGATTCGTCCACCGCACGGACAGTTCGGTGCGCTGACCGCGGGTCGCCGGCACGCTGCGGCTGCGCCCTGCACCGACCACCGTGTATGCCGAGTTGTCGATGACCGTCGACACGCGCACGACACCCGACGTCACGGTCTGCCGGACCTCGGCGGATCGGACGGTGAACGTCAAACCGCGGTATCGCAGCTGCTGGTCGGTCGCCGTTCGCAGGTCGGCGCTGTCCCGGCGGTATGCCGGGGAACCCTCGACTTCCGCGGCGGACAGCCGGCTGCTGTCCCCGCTCACCCAGGCCGCGGCTCGCGCTGCGGCCAGGCGCTGCACGACGTCCACCGGATGTGCGCCGAGCGACGCCGCGGCCGGCGGTCGGGATGCGGTGCGCTGCTCAGTGGTGTGCGGGGCCGGGCCCGGGGTCGAGCTGCTCGGCGCGGACGTCGCGAGGGTCGACGGGCGGGTGGCGGCATGGACGTGTTCGGGACCGCCACCAGCCCCGAACCCGTTGGCGGCGAACGCAATCACGCCGCCGGTCACTGCCGCCATACCCAGCAGCACTCGGGCGCGCGCGGGGACCCGACGCAGGCTCGAGCGCTCCATGGGAAGCACCTCCTCGGCAGAGCCCGCGGCCGCGGCCTGCTCCCGGATCCGGCGGGTGAGCGCATCGGACTCCGCGGTCGCCGGTGTGGCGACGGCGACCCGACGGGCGGGTGATCCCTGCACCGGCGCCGGCTCCGGCTTCGCGCACTGCCACAGCGAGATGGCGAACTCGCCGGGCAGCGGCCGCGCCGAATCCGTGTGGGCCAGCGCCGAATTGACCAGGTCGCGCAGCTCGTCGCAGATGTCGGGTGCGAGCTCCGACAGGTCAGGACGCAGCACCGCCGGCTCGGGTGGCACGCCGGTCAGGGCCCGCCAGGCGATGGCACCGAGCGAGTAGACGTCCGAGGCGGGGACCGGGCTGCCGCCGGCGAGCACCTCCGGGGCGGCCCACGACTCGGTCGCCCAGGTCTCGTCACCGGAGTGTCCCGCGAGCCGCGACATCCCGAGGTCGGCGATCAGCGGCTTGCCCTGGCCGGTCAGCAGGATGTTGCCCGGGCTGAGGTCTCCGTGCACGAGACCCAGCCCGTGCAGGTCGTGCAGTGCTCTCGCGACCGGGCACAGCACGGTGACCAACTCGCCGGGTGTGAGGATCTCGCGCAGGGCGAGCGCGTCGGCCAACGAGCCTCCTTCGGCCAGCTCCATGACCAGTGCGGTGCCGGCCGGCTCGGTGGACAGGTCGACGACGACGTTCTGCAGTCTCACGACGTGCTCGTGGCGCAGTGACTCCAGGACGGTCACCTCGTAGTCGAGCTGACCGGCGTCAGCGTCGAAAACCTTTGCCGCCAAACGCACTCCGTCCGCGCCGCGGACGGACCACACCGCGCCGGTGGCGCCGCGACCGAGCAGCTCGAGCACGTCGTACCCGGGCAGTTCGGGCCGTCGCGGGCCTTCGTCGGACGATGTGTTCACGCTCAGCACCGTGGCACGATCCGTGGTCGGCGCGCAGAAGTTGTCCACAGGCTCGGGCGCGCGCACGGGCGCATCGTTTGCGAGGATGCAGGGATGACCGTGTTACCCGGCGGGGTCCTGCGGGACACCGGCCCCCTGGACGCCCCGTGGGACTGCGTGAGCAAGGACGCGTCGAAACGCTGGAAGCTCGAGGTCCGGGCGGTCGACGATGCGACGTTCGCGCTGCGCCAGTCGACGCGTGTGTCGACCGAGGCGCCGATCGGTTATCTGCTCTGCGGGACCGAGCGCGCCCTGCTGCTGGACACCGGTGACGCGAAGGAGACCGCTGACTGCCCGCTCCGGGAGACGGTCGACGCGCTGCTCGACGAGTGGGCCGCTTCGCAGGACGTCTCCCGCCCGCCACTGGTCGTCGCGCACACCCATGGCCACTACGACCATGTGAAGGGCGACCCACAGTTCGCGGGCCGGCCGGACACCACGATCGTCGCCAAGGACGTCGACGCCGTCCACGCGTTCTTCGGGCTCGACGGAACACCCGGCGCGACAACCGAATTCGATCTCGGCGGACGCCTATTGCTGATCACCGCCATCCCCGGTCACGACGCGCGGTCGATCGCCACCGTCGACCCGGCGGCCGGGTTGCTGGTCAGCGGCGACACGGCATACCCGGGGCGTCTCTACGTCGACGACCTGGCCGCAGCCAAGGTCTCGCTGCGGTCGATGGTCGACCTGGCGGAGGCGCACGGCGTGCACACGGTGCTCGGCTGCCACGTCGAACGCGCCGCCGACGGTGGCGACATACCGCTGCGAGCGCGGTTCCACCCCGAAGAGGTGCCGTTCGCTCTCACCCTGGAGCAGCTGCGGGCGCTACGAGACCACGTCGACCGGGCGGCCGGCAAGGGCGTTCACCCCGGTGACCCGATGACCTTGTACGTCGGCAACCCGCCCTGGCCGATGCTGAAGCTGCTCGGACGCGGACTGCTGGCACGCGCCACCGGCCGCGGCTGAGACGACCTCGCTACCGTGGCGGTCATGGACGGCGACCTGATCACGACGGCGCAGGCGGCCGATCTGCTCGGCGTCCGGATCCCGACGATCTATTCGTACGTCAGCCGGGGGTTGCTGCACCCGGCCGACGTCGCACGCAGCCGGCACGACGGTTCGGTCTTCCCGCGCGGCGACGTCATCGCCCTGGTCGAAGCGCGCCGTCGCCCGCGACGCGGTCATTTCGAGATGACCATCGAAACGGCAGTCACCAGCGTCGAGCCGTCCGGTGTCCTGCTCTACCGAGGTCTGGACGTCGCCGAACTCGCGACCACCCACCCGTTCGAGGAAGTCGCCGAGATCGTGTGGGGCGGTGCCGACGACGGGTGCGACTGGCCGACGCCCGAGCTCGCGCCTCCTCCGCCCGGCCGGACCCCGCGTGACCTCATCCTCTGGGCGATCGCCGAAACGGCCGTGACCGACCACGCACGGAACGACCTGTCATCCGGACATTTTCGCGACGCGGGTCGGCGCAGCATCCGTGCCGCGGCTGCATCCCTGGCCTCGGTGAACCGGGGCTCGACAATCGGCCGGATCGCCGAGATCGTCGGCGGTGCACTCGCCGCTCGCGCGCCGGCCGGGGCCACGGTGGACGCCCTCGATGTCGCGCTCGGACTCCTCGCCGACCACGAACTGGCCACGTCGACCCTCGCCGCACGGGCCGCTGCCAGCACCGGCGCCGACCCGTACGCCGTGCTGACCGCCGGGGTCGCTGCGCTCGGCGGTGTGCGGCACGGCAGCGCATCGGGTGCGGCATACGACGTGCTGCGCACGGTGCTCGAGGGTGGAACGTTGCCGGCGGAGGTCGTCGCCGGCTTCGGCCACACCGTGTACGCCGACACCGACCCGCGAGCGATCGTGCTGCTCGACCGGGTCGCCGGGATCGACGACGGGGTCGCCGCCGCGACGGACCGGCTCGCGCTCCACCTGCGTCGCCTGTCGGGCCTGGCACCCAACGTCGACCTCGGGCTGGCGGCGCTCAGCCTGGCGTGCGACCTGCCCCGCCATACCGGGGAGGTGGTCTTCACCATCGCGAGGCTGGCCGGCTTCGTCGCACACGGCATCGAGGAGCAGGGCCACCCGTTGCGCTTCCGCGCCCGGGCGACCTACACCGGCGCCGCGTCGCGGTCGACTTCCGGCCCGACGTAGCGGGACGACGGACGGATGATCTTGCGGTCGCCGCTCTGCTCCAGCACGTGCGCCGTCCAGCCGACCACCCTGCTGCATGCGAAGGTCGGGGTGAACATCTCCCGAGGTATGCCGCATGCCTGCATGACCACACCCGCGTAGTACTCGACGTTGGCTCGCAGCACCCGATCCGGTTTGGTCTCGGTGAGCACCCGGACGACCTCCTCCTCCACCCGCACCGCGAGTTCGGCGGTCGGCCCGCCCAGGCCGATCGCGGTCTCCTTCAACAGTTCCGAGCGCGGGTCGGTCCCCCGGTAGACCGCGTGACCGAAACCCATGACGCGATTGCCGGAGGCCAGCTGGTCACGCGCCCACTGCGCCGCCCGGTCGGCACTGCCGATCTGGTCGAGCGCGTCCAGCGCCCGGCTGGGCGCGCCGCCGTGCAACGGCCCGGACAGCGAGCCGATGCCCGCGACGAGGCACGCGGTGAGGTCGGCGCCGGTCGACGCGACCGTCCGTGCCGTGAATGTCGAGTTGTTGAAGCCGTGGTCGATGGTCAGGATCAGGTAGCGGGTCAGCGCCGCGACCTGCTCCGGTGCCGGCTCGGCCCCGGTGACCAGCCACAGGTAGTTGCCGACGTGACCGAGCTCCGGGCGGGGCCGGCGCGGCTGCACACCGCGCGCGAGCGCGTCCGCCGTCGCGACCAGCCACGGCACCACCGCGGCGCTGCCGATCGCAGCCGCTTCCTTCGTCGATTCGTCGCTGTCCCAGAGCGGTCTGTCGCCGACGAGGGAGCCGTATGCCGACAGCGCCGTCCGTAGGGTGACCAGTGGGTCGTCGCCGCCGGATGCCCGCATGACGGCGAGCAGGGCGGCGGCAACGTCCTCCGGGACGGTCGCAACTCGTGCGGTCAGCTCCTGCCACGCCTGCAGTTGCCCGGCGTCGGGGAGCTCACCGCGGATGAGCAGATGCCAGACCTCCTCGAACGAGCGCTCACGGGCGAGCCGGGTCGCGTCGTACTGGCGGTAGTGGAAGAACCCCTCCGTGCCGCGGACGTCGCCGATCGTGGTGTCGGCGACGATCACCCCGGCGAGTCCGGGTGGCGCGATCAGGGGTGCGGCGGTCGTTTCGCTGTCCATGGGCTCAGCGTCCGATTACCGCACCCAGGGGTCAATGTGGATCGCGTCCACATTGGACGGCGCCGGCCCCTACCGGACGTCCTCGACGTTGAGCGTGACGGGCTGGTCGCGGTATGCCTTGCGGTGGTGCAGGGCGGCGAGTTTGGCGTAGGCGCGGTGCTTCGGGTTGCGCTCCCCGGCATACTGCAGCGGGTCGACGACCCGGCCGGCCGCGGCGAGGCGACGGACCCGCTTCGCGGCCTCACCTCCGAGGGTCTGCTCGACGAACTTCGCGGGCAGCGTCGTGTAGAGCAGCTCGCCGTCGAGATCGGGTGCAACGACCGGCTTTTCGTCGATCAGGTCCGCGACCAGCTGCTCGGCGACGTTGGCGCCCGATGCGGTCGCGTAGTAGCAGTTGCGGCCGTAGCGCGGGTTGATCTCGAAGAACACCACGCGCCCGTCCCGCGGGTCACGGATCCCGTCGAGGTTGGCGAAGCCGTGGTAGTCGGCCTCCACCAGGATCTTCGAGCCGAGCGCGATCGCGTCGTCCATCGGCGTCACGACCTGCACGTCGGGGATGCCGAGGTATGCCGGTCGTGGATCCTGCATCAGCACCTGGGACGCCCGCGCGAGCGTGATGCGGCCGTCGGCGGCGCGGTAGAGCGTCACCGAGATCAGATCGGTGCCGGGGATGAACTCCTGGGCGAGCAGCTGGCCGTCATACCCGGCGGCTTCGAACTGATCGAGCAGCGTGTCCAACTGGGTCTGGTCGGCGACCTGGTAGAGCTTCTTCTTGCCCGGCATCCGCAGCGACGCGTAGTGCCCGGAGTCGGCGGGCTTGACGATCAGCGGCCACGGCAGGTCGGCGACGTCCGAGCTCGGGCGCCCGTCCGCGAAGTCGAGCACGACGGTGCGCGGCGTCGGCACTCCCGCTGCCGCGCACAGCTGGTTGAAGACGTTCTTGTCGGAGACCCGGTGCAGCATCTCGGGTGACTCGTGCGGGACCAGGACGTTCTTGCCGAGCGTGGCCCGCTTGGCCGACAGCGCCTGGACCAGCCCGTCGTGGTTGGTCAGCGGAATCACTGTCAGCTCAGGGTTTTCGGTCGCGACCTTGCGGATCTCGCGCAACACGAGGTCGACGTTGTGCACGCCGTCCGGGCCGACCTCGCGCACGTGCGGGATGATCGACGAGTCGGCGATCGCACCCGTGGTGAACGGGACGACGGCGACGCTGGTCAGGCCGTAACGCTCGTGGAACGCACGGGCCAGTGCGTAACCGGACAGGGTGAAGTCGAGCACGACCGGCAGCACATTCGGCGCGGCGGCCGGCGGCTGTGGCGCCCGGGTGACGGCGCCGGCGAGCTTGCTGGTCGCGACGTCGGCGAGCCCGACCGCGTCCGACTTCGACCGCGGCACACCGGCGATGATCGCCCGCGCGGTCTGCTTGGCACGACCGACGCCCGCGAGCGCGGTGCGCTGGGCGTGGTAGGCACGCAGCACGTTCGGGCGCAGCACGACGTCCCACGGGCCGGGCGCGTCGATCATGCCCTTCTTGGCGAAGGCGAGCTTGAACTCGTTGAGGGTGTCCAGGTAGGGCGAGCGGTCCGAGCCGCAGCCGAGGAAGTCGAAGTAGGTCGCGCCCTCGGCCTTCGTGGTGCGCATCGTGCCCCACGCCATCAGGTACGCGGCCAGCAGTTTGCGTGCCTCGGCGGACGACGCCGCGAAGTAGTAGTCGACCTCGCCGTCATACACCGTCACCAGCGCCCAGGACACGACCGTGCCCCGGTGCCGCACGGTGTAGAGGCGGCAGACGTCCGGGCCGAGCTGCCGCAGCATCTCGTAGTAGAACGCCGGCGGTCGCAGCACGAAGTCGCCACGGCGCCCGGTCTCCTCGAAGATCGGGTAGATGACGTCGGCGAACTCCTGCTCGCTGATCGCCGTGTCGTCGGTGAAGACGAGCTCGTCGTTCTTCATCGCCTTGCGGATGTTGCGGCGGCCGCTCTGCGACATCTCGGCGAGCAGCTGGTCCTCGTCCTTGGTCAGGTCGAGCACGATCGTGCGGTCGTAGAAGATCGCGATCAGCGGGTCGACCAGGTCGTCTCCCGGGTGCACCGTGTGCAACCGCAGCACGGCGGCGCTCGGCCGCTCACTGCGGATGTATGCCGACAGGGCGTCGCGCACCGCGCGCTCCCGCTCGGGGCTGCGGTCCTCGGCCAGCCAGATCGGCCCGTGCTTGGCCCACAGCTGCTCCAGGAACCGCCCCGCGAACGACGTCAGGCTGATCGCGGCCAGCGGGGTGTCGCCGTCGTCGACGACCAGGTAGCGCCAGTGCTCCCGGCCGGGTAGGACATCGTCATACCTCGCCCATTCGGGCGACTGCTCGACAGGCACGGTCCTGCCTGCCTGGTGGACCGTGTCGAGGAACTCGGTGGCGGTGCATGCGCGGACGGACAGCGTCACAAATCTGGCTTTCGTGGGAGGTTCTCTTCGGAGCCCACAGCTTACGGTGTATGCCGCTCCCGCCCCGGCGGGCGCGTCGGGTGTCGGGCGGCCCGGCCCCGGGCGTACCGGAGTCCCCCCAGTGGCGACCTACGAGCGGGTATCCGCCGATTTCCGTGCACGGGTCCCCACTGGGGAGGGCTATGACCGGGAATCCGGGCTCCCCGCGTACCGGAGTCCCCCCAGGGGAGACCTACGAGCGCCATAATCCCTCGCAGCACCCGTTCGTCCGCGGAAGGAACAGCGCCTATGTCAGTCGTCGTGATCGGTGGCGGTGTGGTCGGCGCATCGGCCGCCTATCAGCTCGCCCGGGACGGCATCGACGTCACGCTCGTCGACGCAGAATTCGACGGACGTGCCACCTCGGCCGGCGCCGGGATCATCTCGCCGTGGTCGTCCCGCGAGGAGGATGCCGACTGGTATCGGATCGCAGCGGCGGGCGCCGAGTACTACACCGAGTTGCGGCGTCACCTGCAGGACGACGGGCAGCCCGACTTCGGGTACCGACAGGTCGGCGCGCTGCGGCTGACCACCGACGACGACGTCGACGCGGCGTTCGCGACGGTGCGACGGCGCGCGGCCGAATCGGCGATCGCGGGCCCGGTCGAGGTGCTCGACGGGCCGGCCGCACGCGCGCTGCATCCGCTGCTGCACCACGACGGCCCGGTGATCCACGTACCCGGCGCCGCCCGCCTCGACGGACGCAGGCTCAGGGATGCGCTCTGGTCCGCCGCACGTCGACGCGGTGCGCGGATCGTCACCGGACGCGCGACCATCCTGGCCGGCGACAGCGTCGAAGGCGTCGAGGTCGACGGTGCCGCGATCGGCGCCGACGTCGTGATCGACGCGTCGGGCGCCTGGTCACCGCGACTGCTCGAGCCGCTCGGGCTGCACCCACCGGTGACGCCGATGCGCGGGCAGATCGTGCACCTCGACCTGCCCGGCACCGACACCTCGGACTGGCCGATGCTGCTGCCGAGGTCCGACCACTACCTGCTCAGCTTCGACGACCGGGTCGTCGTCGGCGCCACCCGGGAAGCGGGCGCCGGCTTCGACTACCGGCTCACCGCAGCCGGGCTGCACGAGGTGTTCACCGAAGCACTCAAGGTTGCGCCGGGCTTGGCGGATGCCGGTTTCCTGGAGGCCCGCATCGGGTTCCGGCCGGTCGGTCCGGACATCAGGCCGTTGCTCGGGACGACGGAGCTACCCGGACTGGTCATCGCGAACGGCCTGGGCGCGTCCGGCCTCACCATGGGGCCGTATGTCGGGTCCGTCGCGGCTGCGCTGGCCGCAGGCCGCGACCCGGGGATCGAGCTGGCGCCATACGACCCGCTGCGCGACGGCTAACGCAGGATGTCGGGCAGGCGCTTCTCGATGTAGGGCAGCACCTCCTGCACGGTCACGTCGCGGCCCAGCTCTTGGCTGATCGACGTCACACCGGCATCCGAAATACCGCACGGCACAATGATATTCGCCCACGACAGGTCGCAATTGCAGTTGAGTGCGAAGCCGTGCATGGCCACGTCGTGACTCACCCGGACCCCGATCTGGCCGAGCTTGCGCTCGGGCTTGCCGTCGCCGGCGGGCAGCCAGACACCGCTGCGGCCCTCGACACGGACCGTTCCTTGCAGCCCGACGTCCGAGCAGACGTCCATCATCAACTGCTCCAGGCGACGCACATGGCCGACGACGTCCAGTGGGACGGGCAGATGCACGATCGGGTAGCCGGTCAGCTGCCCCGGGCCGTGCCAGGTGATCCGGCCGCCACGGTCCACGTCGACGACCGGTGAACCGTCGGTCGGCCGGTCGTACCAGGCGGTCCGCTTGCCCGCGGTGTAGACCCGCTGATGCTCCAGGAGCAACGTGGTGTCCTCCTGCTCACCGCTCACCACCCGCGCGTGCACCTCGCGCTGCAGGTCCCACGCTTGCTGGTAGTCGACGAAGTCCGGGTCGAACCCGACGTGCTCGATGCGCATGACGGCAACGCTACGCCGATCCGACGGCAGCGGGTCGGCCACCCGGTTACCACGAGGTAGCGCGGGTGTCCCTTATGGTGGTGCCGGGCGATGGATCCCGCCCGGACCTCCGCGGTCCGAACCGCAACCTGCTGATGGTTCCTACCACGTCGATGTCGACGGGTAGGTCGTGCTGCCCGTCACCGGAGTCCGGAGAGAGTCAGACGAATGTCGCCACAGCCTCCCCAGCCCAGTCCCGACCGGTTGGTCGACTTCCACGCCCACCCGATCGTCGTCGGCGTCATGCCGAACCAGCCGCCACTCGTCGCCCTCACGGCGGTGACCCTGGCTCGTGCGGTCGGCGCGCCCTCGGTGCACTTCGGGTATGCCGACCAGACCCGCTACGTCGTCGAGGAACACCCGGACGGCAACGTGCGACACGCACCGATCGACCCGGACGACGCCGACGAACAGTGGCAGGTCACCGCCGAAACCATCACCGACCAGATTCGCGACGCCCTCGGCGAAGACGGCGTCCCGTGGCATTTCCACTACCTCGCGGGACGCCCGGACCGCGCACTCACCCACCTGGCCCGCGCGGTGGATGCGGCGGGGTTCGTGGTCGGGACACGGCTCAGCAAGCACCCGATGCGCGAGTTCCTCAGCGGGTCGGTCTCGGTCCGGCTGGCCCACCACCAGCACCGCCCGGTCATCGTGGTGCCGCTCCAGGTCGTCGACTGGTCGGACGGGCTGCCGTGGCATTGACGTCGACCCGCCGCCGAGCCTCCATCCACGCGCACCGCGACCCGGTGCTGCTGGGTGTCGTCTTCCTCGGCGGCGCCGTGGGCACCGCCATCCGATCGCTTCTCGGCGACGCCTTCGCCGGGCCCTCCGGCACGTGGCCGTGGACCACGCTGTCGATCAACCTGACCGGCGCGTTCCTGCTCGGGCTACTGCTCGAGGGTCTGGTGCGCTCGGGCGAGGACACCGGGGGTCGCCGGCTGGTGCGCCTGGGCGTCGGCACCGGTGTGATGGGCGGCTACACGACATACAGCACGTTCATGGTGGAAACCACGGACCTGCCCTGGCCGATGGCGACCGGGTATGTCGTGGCCACCGTCGTGCTGGGAGCGCTCCTCGCGTGGGCGGGCATCCGGGCCGCGAAGGCGTTCGTCCCGATCGGCGGAACCGCATGACAACGCTGCTGATCGCGGCCTGCGGCGGAGTCGGCGCGGTGAGCCGCTTCGTGGTCGACGCCGAGGTCCGGCGCCGGGTGCGTGGCTCGTTCCCCGCCGGCACGTTCGTGATCAACGTGGTCGGCTCGTTCCTACTCGGCGTCCTCACCGGTGCGCTGACCCACCACGCCGGCTGGCTCTCACCGACCGCGAAGGCGGCGCTCGGCACCGGCTTCTGCGGGGGCTTCACGACCTTCAGCACCGCGTCCGTGGAGACCGCGCGGCTCTGGCTGACCCGTGGCAGGGCGGACAGCGGGCGGTACGCCGTGGCGACCGTCGTCGTCTCGCTGCTCGCGGCCTTCCTCGGCCTCGCCCTGGGCGCTGCGGTCGCCTGACCCGCACGCCGGCGCCTGACCCGCACGCCGGCGCCTGACCCGCACCCGGCGCCATCGCGTAACGCGCCCCACGCCGGCGCCATCGCGTAACGCGCCCCACCCCATCACCGACAGGCCCACAAAACACCGAGAGGCTCAGTAATTCAGGGCCTTTCGCGCCTGAATTGGTGAGCCTGTCGGTCGTTGGTGAGCCTGTCGGTCGTTGGTGAGCCTGTCGGTTGGTGGGTCGTCGTCGTGATCTTTGCGAGTCGTCAGCTGTCGATGTTGGCCATCACGTGCTTCACGCGCGTGTAGTCCTCGAAGCCGTAGAGCGACAGGTCCTTGCCGTAGCCGCTGTGCTTGAAACCGCCGTGCGGCATCTCGGCCACCAGCGGGATGTGCGTGTTGATCCAGACACAGCCGAAGTTGAGCGCCTTGGACACCCGCATCGCACGGCCGAAGTCCTTGGTCCACACCGAGGACGCCAGGCCGTACTGCACGTCGTTCGCCCACGCGACCGCCTCGGCCTCGTCGGTGAACCGCTGGACCGTGATGACCGGTCCGAAGATCTCGTTCTGGACCGCCTCGTCGGTCTGCAGCAGACCCGACACGACGGTCGGCTCGATGAAGTAGCCGTCACCGAGTGCCGCCGCACGATTGCCACCCGCCGCCACGTTGGCGTTGTCGGGCAACCGGTCCAGGAAGCCGGTGACGTGCGACAGTTGGTTGGCGTTGTTCACCGGTCCGAGCAGCGCGTCCTCGCTGTCCGGCATACCCAACTTGGCGTCGCTCCTGGCGAATTCGGCGAGTGCGGCGACGAAGTCGTCATGTATGCCGGGAGCGGCCAGCACCCTGGTCGCCGCCGTGCAGTCCTGCCCGGCGTTGAAGTAGCCGGCGGTCGCGATGCCCTCCACCGCGGCCTCGATGTCCGCGTCGTCGAAGACGACGACCGGCGCCTTGCCACCCAACTCCAGGTGCACCCGCTTGACGTCCTTGGCCGCCGACTCAGCGACCTGGATCCCGGCGCGCACCGATCCGGTGATCGCCACCAGCTGCGGCGTCGGGTGCTCCACCAGCGCGCGGCCGGTCTCCCGGTCACCGGTGATGACGTTGAACGCCCCGGCCGGCAGGAACTCCGCGGCCACCTCGGCGAGCAACAGGGTGGTCTCCGGAGTGGTGTCGCTCGGCTTGAGCACCACGGTGTTTCCCGCCGCCAGCGCCGGGGCGATCTTCCACATCGCCATCATCATCGGGTAGTTCCACGGCGTCACCTGACCGACGACGCCGATCGGTTCCCGCCGGATGAACGACGTGTGACCGGCCATGTATTCGGCCGCCGCCTTGCCCTCCAGCATCCGTGCGGCACCGGCGAAGAAGCGCAGCTGGTCGACCATGACCGGCACCTCCTCGGTGGCGGTCAGCGCGAACGGTTTACCGGTGTTCTGCGCCTCCAGCTTGACGAAGTCGTCGGCCCGCTCGTCGATCGCGTCGGCGAACTTCAGCAGTGCGGCCTGGCGCTCGCCCGGGGTCGTCTGGCCCCACTCGTCGAACGCCTTCGACGCTGCGCGGTATGCCGCATCCACGTCGGCCTCGGTCGAAACCGGTGCTTTGGCAACAACTTTCGCGGTCGACGGGTCGACCACGTCGGCCGTCCGGTCGGTTTCGGCGGCGACATACTCACCGCCGATGAAGTTGCGCAACTCGCGTGGGCTGTCAGTCATTGACGACACTCCTTTGTGTTGTTTGTTGGCAGCGGTTCCCGGTCTGCGTCGGTGGGGTTTCGATACGGGCTCCTCCGCCCTACTCAACCCGCGACAGGCGGGTCAGCACTCGATCACGTTGACGGCCAGGCCTCCCCGCGCCGTCTCCTTGTATTTCACGGACATGTCGTGGCCGGTGTCACGCATCGTCTTGATCGCCTTGTCGAGGCTGACGGTGTGCACCCCGCTCCCGTTGACCGCGAGCCGTGCGGCATTGATGGCTTTCACACTAGCGATCGCATTGCGCTCGATGCAGGGTATTTGTACGAGGCCGCCGACCGGATCGCAGGTGAGCCCCAGATTGTGCTCGATGCCGATCTCGGCGGCGTTCTCCACCTGCGTCGGCGTGCCGCCCATCACCTCGGCGAGCCCACCGGCTGCCATCGCGCACGCCGAGCCCACCTCGCCCTGGCAGCCGACCTCGGCGCCGGAGATCGACGCGTTCTCCTTGAAGAGGATGCCGATCGCGGCTGCTGCCAACAGGAATCGCACGACGCCGTCGTCGTCGGCGCCGGGCACGAAGTTGACGTAGTAGTGCAGGACGGCCGGGATGATGCCGGCAGCACCATTGGTGGGTGCCGTCACGATCCGCCCGCCGGAGGCGTTCTCCTCGTTGACGGCGAGCGCGTAGAGGTTGACCCAGTCCATGACCCGCAGCGGGTCGTCCCGCAGCGCACCCTTGGTCAGCTCGCGGTGCAGCTCCGGCGCGCGCCGCGGCACCTTCAGCCCGCCGGGCAGCGTGCCCTGGTGCGCGATCCCGGCCTGCACGCAGTCGCGCATGACCGACCACAGATGCAGCATCCCCGAGCGCACCTCGTCCGCCGATCGCCAGGAGAGCTCGTTGCGCAGCATCAGCTCCGACACCGAGCACTGCTCGCGCTCGCAGACCGCCAGCATCTCGGCGCCGGTGAGGAACGGCAGCTCGATCCTGGTGTCGTCCAGCACCACCCGGTCCGCGCCGGTCGCCGCTTCGTCGACGACGAACCCGCCGCCGACCGAGTAGTAGACGTGCGACGCGAGCAGCACGCCGTCGGCGTCATACGCCTCGAACTGCATGCCGTTGGGGTGCGCCGGCAGCGACTTGCGCCGGTGCATGATCAGGTCGTCGTCCGGGTCCCAGTCGATCCGGTGGGTGCCGGCCAGCATCAGGGTATGGCGCTCTCGCGCGTCCGCCACCCGGGTGTCGCTGGTCGCGGTGTCGACGGTCTCCGGCACCTCTGCCTGCAGGCCCAGGACGACCGCCTTGTCCGAGCCGTGCCCGTGACCGGTCGCGCCGAGCGAGCCGAACAGCTGGGACCGGACGCGGCACACGCGATCCAGCTGCCCGGCCTCGGTCAGACCGTCGACGAAGGTCTTCGCAGCGCGCATCGGACCGACGGTGTGCGACGACGACGGACCGATGCCGACGGAATAGAGGTCGAATGCACTCAGCGCCATGGCCAAATCATAGCCTTCCTGCCCATGTGACGACGGAATCCGAAGCAAACAAGTTGATCTGCTTCGAAACGCGTGGCAGAATGCAGTCATGGCCGAGACGAATCGCAGTGTGACCGGCGCCACGCTCGACGATGTCTCAAAGGCGATCATCGCGCGTCTGCAGACCGACGGCCGCGCGGCGTACTCCGCGATCGCTCGCGACATCGGTCTGTCCGAAGCGGCGGTGCGCCAGCGGGTCCAGCGGTTGCTGGACTCGGAGGTGCTGCAGATCGTCGCCGTCACCGATCCCGCACAGGTCGGATTCGACCGCCAGGCGATGATCGGCATCAGTGTCCGAGGTGATCTGACACCGGTGCAGGACGCACTCAGCAAGCTGCCCGAGGTCGCCTACGTCGTCCTCACGGCCGGCCGCTTCGACCTGCTGGTCGAAGTCGTGTGTGCGGACGACGACCACTTGCTCGAGTTGCTCACCGGGCAGATCCGCACGATCGGGGGCGTCACCGAGACCGAAACCTTCGTCTACCTGAAACTCGCCAAACAACGATACGACTGGGGCACGAGATGACAACTCCCACAACGCAATCCGACGATCTCACACCCGCTGGCACTCCTCGCGCCGAGGCTGCCCGCGACCACCTGTGGGGCCACTTCACCCGGCAGTCGGTCTACGAACCGAAGGACCAGGGCGGCGCGGGCTCGGCGATCCCCACGATCGTCAAGGGTGAGGGCGCCTACATCTGGGACACCAACGGCAAGAAGTACCTCGACGGATTGTCCGGGCTCTTCACCGTGCAGGTCGGTCACGGCCGCACCGAGTTGGCCGAGGCGGCCGCCGCGCAGGCCAAGGAGCTGGCCTTCTTCCCGATCTGGTCCTACGCGCACCGTCCGGCGATCGACCTCGCCGAGCGGCTGGCGTCATACGCCCCGGGTTCGCTCAACCGGGTGTTCTTCACCACCGGTGGCGGCGAGGCGGTCGAGTCGGCGTGGAAGCTGGCCAAGCAGTACTTCAAGCTGACCGGCAAGCCGGGCAAGCACAAGGTGATCAGCCGCGCGGTCGCCTACCACGGCACGCCGCAGGGCGCCCTGTCGATCACCGGGCTGCCGCCGCTCAAGGAGATGTTCGAGCCGCTGGTGCCGGGTGCCTTCAAGGTGCCCAACACCAACATCTACCGGGCGCAGCCGGAGCTGCGCGACGACCCGAAGGCGTTCGGGCGCTGGGCCGCCGACCGGATCGCCGAGGCGATCGAGTTCGAGGGTCCCGACACCGTTGCGGCGGTCTTCCTGGAGCCGGTGCAGAACGCCGGCGGTTGCTTCCCGCCGCCCCCCGGCTACTTCGAGCGGGTGCGCGAGATCTGCGACGAGTACGACGTGCTGCTGGTCTCGGACGAGACGATCTGCGCGTTCGGCCGCATCGGCGAGATCTTCGCGTGCAAGGACTTCGGCTACGAGCCGGACATCATCACCTGCGCCAAGGGTATGACGTCGGGCTACTCCCCGATCGGCGCGATGATCGCCAGTGACAAGCTCTTCGAGCCGTACAAGCACGGCACCACGATGTTCCCGCACGGTTACACCTTCGGTGGCCACCCGGTGTCGGCAGCGGTCGCCATGGCCAACCTGGACATCTTCGAGAAGGAGGGCCTGGTCCAGCACGTGCACGAGAACGCTCCGATCTTCCTGGCCACCCTGGAGAAGCTCAAGGACCTGCCGATCGTCGGTGACGTCCGCGGTGACGGGTTCTTCTACGGCATCGAGCTGGTCAAGGACAAGGAGACCCGCGAGACGTTCTCGGACGACGAGTCCGAGCGCGTGCTCTACGGCTTCCTGTCCAAGGCGCTGTATGACGCGGGCCTCTACTGCCGCGCCGACGACCGCGGCGACCCCGTGGTCCAGCTCGCGCCGCCGGTGATCATCGGGCAGACCGAGTTCGACGAGATCGAGCAGAAGCTGCGCGGTGTGCTCACCGAGGCGTGGTCGCTGCTCTGACCGAACCGGCATTCGGCAGCTGTAGAGGCGGTTGCTGCCGTAGGCTTCCGCTTCATGGATCCGCTGCCACAGTTCTGGCGCACCGCACGCGCCGGCATGGTCACCGCCTGGGGTTGGTCGACGCAGTCCACCGAGGAGGCACTGGCTGTCGCCAACGAGCGTCTTGCCAACAGCCTGAAGGCTATTCGCGCCGGCCTGCCCCGGGACAAACGCGGCTCGTACGGCTGGGCACCGCCGCGGGAGGAGACTCTGCGGGAGCTGCGTGACGACGACGGGACCCTCACGGCGATCGTGTCCCGCAACCGGTACGGCGCCGACGTCATCGGCACCGACCGTCTGCTGATCGCGGACGTCGACGTGCCCCGGGACCGGCCGGTCGCACGCTCGCTGTTCCGGCTGTTCGGCGGCAAGAAGGGCAAGTCCGAGGACGACGGCCCGAAGGCCCGGGCGCTCCGGCTGATCCAGGACTTCGCGACGACCCACCCGAGCCTGGGTGTGCGGGCCTACGAGACCTTCGCCGGGTTCCGGGTCATCGTGACCGGCTCGGGGCTGGAGCCCAGGTCTGCGGAGGCCGTGGCGCTGTTCGAGCAACTCGGGACGGACCAGATCTACGTGCACCTGTGCCGGAAGTACAACACGTGTCGTGCCCGGCTGACCCCGAAACCGTGGCGCTGCGGCCTTTCGGCACCGACCTGGGGTTGGCCGCCGACGTCGGATGACGAGCGGCAGCAGATGAGCCAGTGGCTGTCCGAATACAGTGCCGCCACAGAGCAGTACGCGACCTGTCGGCTGGCCGGCACGTTCGGCCCGCCCGCGGCTCCCGCCGAGGCGCAGCTCATCGACCTGCACGACCGCGCCACGAGGACGGCCGACGCGCACCTGCCGCTCGCCTGAGTGCGGGAGAGCGATGGTTTCGGAGGATCTAGAGTTCGGGACATGACATCGACCGTCGGCACAGTGCTGCAGCGGCAGCACGACATCGTCCTGTACGGCGCGACCGGGTTCGTCGGCAAACTCACCGCCGAGCACCTGGCCCGTCATACCCCGGCGGGAGTGCGCGTGGCGCTGGCCGGCCGCAGCCGCGCCAAGGTCGAGGCGGTCCGCGACACGTTGCCCGGTGCGGCGCAGGACTGGCCGGTCCTGGTCGCCGACTCCTCCGACGAGAAGTCGCTGCGAGCCCTGGCGCAGAGCGCGAAGGTCGTCATCAGCACCGTCGGCCCCTACGCGAGGTACGGCCTGCCACTCGTCGGCACCTGCGCCGCCGTCGGCACCGACTACGTCGACCTGACCGGTGAGGTGCTGTTCGTGCGCGAGTCGATCGACCGGTTCCAGGACGAAGCGGCTCGCACCGGCGCCCGCATCGTGCACTCGTGCGGATTCGACTCCATCCCTTCGGATCTCGGGGCACTTGTGCTCTCCCAGCGGGTGGTCGACGAGGGTGCCGGGGAGCTGGGCGACACGACGCTCTACATGACGATGAAGGGCGGCGTCAGCGGAGGCACGGTCGCCTCGGCGATGACACAGGTGGACCAGGTACGCGCCGATGCCACGAAGCGGAAGATCGCGCTCGACAAGTTCGCGCTCAGCCCGGACCGGGCGAACGAACCGAGTGGCGAGTGGCGGGACAGCGCAGCCGTCCGTTACGCGCCCGAGGTGAAATCGTGGACGGCGCCCTTCGTCATGGCGATGTACAACACCCGCATCGTGCGGCGCAGCAACGCACTGCTGCAGCATGCGTACGGCTCGTCGTTCCGCTACCGCGAGGTGCAGCGCACCGGCGGCGGCTGGCAGGGCCGGGTGACGGCGTACGGCGTGGCCGGGGTGCTCGGCCTGGGGTTCGGTGCCATGTCCGCGCGCCCTCTGCGCCCGGTGGTGAAGCGCGTGCTGCCCTCCCCCGGCGACGGCCCGAGTGAGCACGCCCGCGACACCGGGCACTTCCGGGCGACGCTTCGGACGACGACGAGCACGGGTGCGGCATACCAGAGTGTCGTTGCGGCACAGGGCGATCCGGGGTATGCCGCAACGGCTGTCATGCTCGGCGAGAGCGCGCTGTGCCTGGCAGTGTCGCGCGACGAGTGCCCGCTGCCCCCCGGGCTGAACGGCGGGGTGCTCACACCGGCGACGGCACTGGGCACCGTGCTGGTCGACCGGCTGCGGGACCGAGGTTTCACCATCGAGGCGTCACGAGTCTGACTTCCGGACAGCTTCGGTCCGCAGCCGCGCATAGCTTGTCGTCATGACCAGCACCGGATCGGCGAAGCCCGTTGTGCGACGTCAGCTTTCCCGGCTGCGTCTGGTCGCGCAACGGCTCGCGCCCGCCTCGCAGACGCCTCCCACTGAGGTTGTCCGCTGGCTGACCTGCCTGCAGGCACAGGACTTTCGCTCGGCACGGTCCGCCGTAGCACTGCGCGCGGGCTGCACCGTCGCCGAGGTGGACGTCGCGATCAACGCGGGCCGGATCGTCCGCTCGTGGCCGATGCGCGGCACGTTGCACCTCGTCGAACCTGCCGACCTGCGCTGGATGCTGGCGTTGAACGCCGAACCGACCCAGCGGGCCGCCCGGCGCCGGCACGAGCAGCTGGGCATCGCACCGCGGGACGTCGACCGAGCCCGGTCGGTGACCACGGCGGCGCTGCAGGGCGGCCGCGGGCTGGATCGCGCCGGGTTGTTCGCGCTCTGGGAGCAACACGGAATCGCGACCGGCGCCCAACGCGGCGCGCACCTGGTGCAGACACTGTGCCTGCAGACCCACCTGGTGCTGGGTCCGGTCGTCGGCCGGCAGCAGCGTTTCGTCCTGTTCGACGACTGGATAGAGACTTCACGGCCGGTGGATCGCACTGCGAACGTTGCCGATTGGGCGCTTCGCTACTTCCGGTCACACGGGCCGGCGACGATCGCCGACTTCCGTTGGTGGAGCGGAGTGCTGCAGCGCGACCTCGCACCGGTGTGGGACACGGTGCGGGCGGAGCTCGACGAGTTGGTCGTGGACGGCACGTCATACTTCCTGGCGCCGGAAACCCTTGCGGCGTGGGAGGACTCGCGAGACGTCACCTTGCGATCGGTTCTCATGCCCGCGTTCGACGAGCTGCTGCTCGGCTATGCCGACCGCACACCGACGCTCGATCGTGGGCACGCGGACCTGGTGGTCCCCGGCGGCAACGGCATGTTCAAGGCAACGGTCGTCGACGGCGGCCATGCCGTCGCGACCTGGCGTCGCGGCACCCGCAAGGACGGTCCGCTCGTCGAGGTCTCGCCCTTCGCCGCCCGGTTGTCGAGACGCGCCGAACGCGCGGTCCCACGGCTCGCGGCGCGCTACCCGTTCGACTGAGGTCGGCGGCGAGAAATTCCCTTCAGGTCGCGTCGCACCTGGCGGACCAGTTCCGCGTCGATCGGTCCCAGGCCATCGAACTCGCTCCTACCATCCCACCAGCGGATGGCGTCCGTTTCGTCATTGCCGGTGAACGGCAGAATGCGCTGCACCGTACCCGTGAACAGATCCGCGCGCTCGAGCCGCCCTGCTGACAACCTGAACATTGCACGTCCGACCTGCTCGAGCCTGCTGACGCGCTGCCCGGATTCCTCCCATACCTCGCGTTGCGCTGCCTGCATCGACGATTCCCCGTCCTCGATCCCTCCGCCGGTCAGCTCCCACTGATCGCGCCAAACGTCGTGCACGAGTAGAACGCCATGAACTCCCGTAACGACAACGAGCGCACCTGTGAGCGGCGCCTCTGCCGCGATATGAGCAGGTGGCCCCAACTCGACTGTCAATAGCTCGTTGCCGTGGGAATCGGTCGCCAGCACCACGCCGTGCCCACGGCCCTGATCGTCATCGCTCACGATTCGCGAACTTACCGGCACGGCGGGCGGCGCCTGCGCAGGCGAGACGGTGGTGTGTGGCTTTCCTTGTAAGCCACACACCACCCTGCGTTCGCGGACCGCTCAGCGGGCCCCGGCCGGGTAGTCGAACGCGAGGTCCACCGCCGCACGCGACGCGCCCGACATGGCGATCTGCTTGGCTTGCGCGGGGGTTCCGCTGGGCGCCTCTGCCTCGACCGACACCAGCAGGTTTCCGACCCGGATCACCGCGTCATACGCAACACCGTTCGTGAAGAGTTTGTAGCCGGGCGTCGCCGCGACCTGCCGCCAGCCGTCCAGCAGCACGCACTGGGTGCCGTCGTTCGAGATCGCCTTCATCGCCGCGGCGCCGCTCTCCCAGCCGGTGATCACCAGATCGGCGCTCTTCCCGGAGAAGTCGTTGGCCGGGTCGTAATACATCCAGTCACGACCGGCCACCGGACGAATCCCCTTCGGGTTGCCCGGATCGCACGACATCGCGCCCTGCATGGCGGGCATGTCGGCGTACTGCCCGCCGTCGTACTGCACCTTCTCGCCGCCGATCGTCTTCGGCTGCACGCTCGGGATCTTGTATGGCGCCCGCGCCGTGGTCTCGGCGTGCGCGCTCGCCCCGGTCATGACCCCGGTGACGGTGACGGCGGCGACCGCGGTCGTGACGAAGGCGCGACGAATCACGTGTGATGACATGGTGTTTCTCCCCTGTGTCCGGAGGGCTCCCCTGTGATGCCCCCACACCTCCAGGACGCCCGACCCCCGGGGATGGTTGCCTCGATCCGCGGATTACTCGAACTGCCAGTGCACCCGGACCGTCACGGTCGTCGTGTCCTCACCCTGCGCGATCGGCATGGACGCCGCAGCGGCCATCGCCATCCGGCCGCGCGGGGGTGGCAGCGGACGCTGCGCGTCCGGTGTCTCGTCGACGGACTCGGCCCGCCCCAGCGTGCGGCCGGTGAATTCTGCGTAGTCCGAAGCCTTCTCGCGAGCATCCTCGATCGCCTGTCGGCGTGCGAGCGACCTGGCCGCAGCGGTCGGTTCACCACTCAGCGACAGATCGTCGATCTGCAACGCGGTGCCGCACCGGTCCACCAGCCCGCCTAGCAGCTGGTCAAGGACGTCCAGGTCGGTCACCCGTACGTGCAGGCGCTGCTGGGCGTCATACCCCTGGATCTGCTCGTGTTCGTCGGCCCACACCTTGTTGGGCGACACGCTCACGGCTGCGGTGCGCACGTCCTTGTCCGGCACACCGGCAGAGCGCAACACCTCCAACGCCGCGGCCACCACCGCGGCGGCCTCCCGCATCGCGGCACCGGGTTGCGGCTCCCGGCGCTCGACCAGCAGCCGCACCGCGGCCTCGGTCGTCGGCACCCGCACGACGCCGACCCCGACGACCGTCACCCCGCTCTGTTCCTCAGCCATACAGCCAGTCTGCATCACCGGGAGCGCTTCAGCGCGGAAGATGGTTCAGCGCGATCCCCACTCCCACGACGGTTTCGTCAGCAGGCCCTGTCCCTCGACGACGGTCTCGCCGAGATTCTTGGTGAGCACGACCTCACCGACGCGGTCGTCCGTCGCCCGCAACTCGTCGATGAGCTGCTCCGAGTGGGTCACCACGACGAGTTGGCAACGTTGCGCGGCCGCCGCGACCAGCCGCGCGAGTGGTGCGATGAGCGACGGGTGCAGCGAGGTCTCCGGCTCGTTGAGGACCATCAGCGTCGGCGGATCCACGGCCAGCAGCGCCGTCGCGAGCAGCAGGTAACGCAGCGTGCCGTCGGAGAGCTCCGCGGCACGCAGCGGCCGCAGCATGCCCGGCTGGGCGATGGCGACGTCGAAGAGCCCGTCCGCGATCAGCACCTGCGGCCTGGCCCCGTCGAACGCGTCGGCGATCGTCCGCTCCAGCTCGTCGAAGCCGCTCTCCAGGATCGTCTGCACCGCGGCCGCCAGATCCGAGCCGTCCCCGGCGAGCACCGGCGTGCGCGTGCCGACCTGCGGCCGCCGGGCGGGAGCGTCCGCATCGACCCGGAACCCGTCGTAGAACCGCCACGAACCGATCTGCTCGCGCACAGCGAAGACTTCGGGCGCGACCTGCGGGTCGGCATACTCCCGCAACACGCTGCGGTATGACGGGAGCCCGTCGCGCACCTCCACCCAGCCGCGGCTGTCACGCACCTCGACCAGACCACGACGCCGCCGGACCGACGTCGTCGCCGGCCGCATCACCGGCCCGGCGAACACCAGCTCGCGCTTCAGCTCCGGGTCGCGTTGGAACGCGGTCGGCAGCCCCGTCGGTTGCGGTAGCCCGAGATCGGTCAGATAGCCGAAATCATCACTGGCGTAACCCATTCGGAGACTGATCGGACCCTTCCGGACGGTGCCCTCGACGGGTGCGCCGCGACGGGCACCGGCCAGCGACTCGGGCCCGGCCCAGAGCACGGACTGCAGGCCGCCCTCCCGCGCGAGGGAGCCGATCAGCTGACCCTGCCCGCACCGGGCCAGCAACCGGAGCGCACGGTAGAGCGAGGACTTGCCGCTGCCGTTGCCCCCGGTCACGACGGTGAGCGGCGCGAGCGGGACGACAACGTCCCGCAGTGACCGGTAACCGCTCACGGCCAGGGTGGTGATCATGACGACAAGCTACTGATCATGCGTCGAAACTACTGACCCCCGGTGACAACGACGCCCCGATCCGCGGCCAACCATCTCACCGAGAGGCCCAGTAAACGCCCAGAGGACACGAAACCCAGCCCCGGAAGACCCGGTTTTCGTGCCCCCTCAAGCGTTTACTGAGCCTCTCGGCATGGAGAGCGCTGCGTGCACGGGATGCGCCGCGCGCACGGGATGCGCCGCGAGGACGACCGGGCCGGAGCCGGTGTTCGCGAGCGTGCGAGCGGCACACCGGGTCCGGCCGGCGAGGAGTCGTAGCAAAGAACTCAGCAGGGGCCGTGCAGGCCGAGCTGGGTGCGCACCGACGCCGGCGCGATGCCGCAGCCGACGCTGAAGGTGCCGAGGTCACGGACCGCCCATCCGCCGGCGGTCTTCTGCAGCAACACCTGCGCCGGGTCGGTCTGACCGTTCTTCGGGGTGGCGAGAGCACCGGCCCAGCTGCGGTCGGCGCCGGCGAAACGGATCTTGCTGACCGCGACGTTGCTCGGCTTGACGACCCCGAGCAGCGTGCTGTGCAGGATCGCGGTGGTGATGCGTTGCTCGTCGGTGGCGGCAGCCCGGTGTGCGGTCGTCGCAACGTGCGCCACCGGCACGACTACCGACGGTGCGTGCCGCCCGAGCGCCGACGCCTGGGCCGGCGCAACCGCTGCGGTGCCGGCGATGAGAAGTGCTCCGATGGTGACGGTGACCGTGGTGCGCTTCATGTGACGTTCCTTCCTTTCCGCGGCATCCGCCGCGTACCCCGAGTCGGTCGAGCGCGGTCACGCCCGACACGTGTGGAAGACGCCTCAGTCTCCCACTCCGTTGGCACGATTTCGCACCTGTGACCGGATCGTGACCTCGATCTCCGAGGGGATCCGATTGAATCGACGGATGTCCACCAGCGAAGTCGAATCCCTCGCGAAACTGCGGCGATTGCTCGCCGACGGCAGCTCCGTGCAGGACCTGCGGCTGCAGGACCTGGACCTGACCGAGGTCGAGTCGCAACTGATGGCCATCGACGACTTCACCGGCGTGGTGGTGCTCGGCGGACGGATGAGCGACCGGCTGCACCGCCACCTGCGGTTGCACGGCGCCCTGGTCTTCCCGGCGGACCCCGGCGTGCCCTTCGACGCCTGGCGCACCCACCTCTACCGGCCCCGTGAGTTGTATGCCGGACTGCGCGACGGCGGGTATGTCGCAACACCCGACGCCCGCACCTACCAGTGGTCACTCGACCCTGACTCCGAACAGGACGTCTACTCGTCCCTGCTGCGGGCGATCCACGACGACAGTGTCCGGGACGCACTCGCCGAATTCGTCCGCGGCAGAAGGGTGGTCGGGGTCATGGGCGGCCACGCGGTGGCGCGCGGCTCGGCCGACTACGCGGAGGCCGCGCACCTCGGTCACTCCCTCGCGTCGACCGGGGCACTGGTGGCGACCGGCGGCGGGCCGGGCGCGATGGAGGCCGCGAACCTCGGCGCGCTGTGCGTCGATCCCGATCTCCTGGAGCCGGCACTCGCCCAACTGGCCACCGTGCCGTCGTTCCGCCCCGACATCACCGCGTGGGCGACGGTGGCCTTCGAGGTGCGTGATCGGGTCACCTCGGACACCGGGGCCCCGCGCAGCCTGGGCATCCCGACCTGGTTCTACGGCCACGAACCGCCCAACGCGTTCGGCAACCGGACGGCGAAGTACTTCTCCAACGCCCTGCGCGAGGACGTCCTGCTGAAGGTCTGCAACGGCGGGATCATCGTGCTGCCGGGCGCCGCCGGGACGGTGCAGGAGATCTTCCAGGTCGCGACGGCGCTCTACTACGCTGACGGGGCGGTACCGTTGCCACCGCTGGTGCTGGTGGGCAGGGAGCACTGGCAGCGCAACGTCCCGGTCTGGGACGCGCTGCAGGCCCTGGCAGCGGATCGCGTCATGGCGGGCGCCATACACCTCGTTGACGACGTGGACAGCGCTTGCCGCACAATTGGTCGCATAGGTGACACACAGCGTTCGATCGATCAGCCGTCAGGAGGTGACCAGGACCGGTGGCCGACGACCCCGTGACGCCCTCCGACCTGAGCTTCTCGCCGTTCGCGGTCTCCGTGCTGCGCGCCGCCGACCGGCGGATGCGCTCCTCCGACCGCGGCGACATGATGACCCGCTACGCGGCCTGCCGCGCGGCGATGTGCGCACTGACCCGGGTGGACACCTTCTACGTCGGCCACTACATCGGCAAGACGACCCTGTCGATCCCCTATTGCGTTGACAACAAACAGTTCCTGAGCGCCGACGTGCAGCAGTTCGGCCCCAATGGATTGTCGGAGTACATCCGGTCGACCGGGCAGATCTACCGCTTCGGGCAGGACGGCGGACGCCGTGCGCGGATGGGCTGGAAAACCACGGAGAACCCCGTCATGGACGTCGTCGTGGTGCCGTTGCGGCACTCCGAGACCGAGGAGGTGCTCGGGATGATGTGTGTCGAGAGCACCGTCGCGGGCACCTACGACGACGAGATCGTGCGGGCCCTGCAGTGGCTGGCCAAGGCCCTGGTCTGGGAGATGACCCAGGACCGCAGCTTCGCCGACGACCTCGGCCTCTACGAGCTCTACCCCGAGCTGGACAGCACCCGCCCGAGGGACGAGACCGAGATGCTCCGGACACTCACCGGGGAGCTGGAGCGGCTGCGGTTGGCGCTGCGCGCTATCGACCTGCCGGACGACCCGAAGCTCGCCGAGGCCACCCGGTTGATCGAGGACGCCAAGGCATGCGGCGAGCGGCTGCACATGCGGCTCGCCGACACGCTGGCGACGACCCACCCCGACGACCCGGCGCTGAAGGACAACACGGCGGGGCTGACGACCCGGGAGCTGGAGATCGCCACGCTGATCGCCGTGGACGGCCTGACCAATCGCGAGCTGGCAGAACGCCTGTTCATCTCGGAGAAGACCGTCAAGGTGCACGTCGGAAACGTCCTGCGCAAGCTGGGGATCGCGCAACGATCGGCGATCGCGTACGTCATCGGTGCGATTCACCCATCAGCGTCCCCGAAGGAGCAGTGACCGGCTCCGGCGCCAGCACCGTCGCGTCACCCTGCCCGTCCCGCCAGCGGTGCCATGCCGCCAGCACCCCGTGCCGCAGCCATGCCGCGGCGATGAGTATGGCGATCGCGACGACGCCGTCCAGCCACCAGTGGTTCGCCGTGGCGACCACGACGAACACCGTGAGCACGAAGTGCAACGGCCCGACGAAACGCCACCGAGACGTGCTCACCCGCCACGTGTACCACCCGACCACGGCCGCGAAGAGCACGTGCACGGACGGCATCGCACCGAAGTTGTCCACGGAGAAGCCGGCGTTGTAGACCGACTGGCCGTAGACCTCGGCGGTGTCGACATACCCCGGCAGCAGCCGCGGCGGGGCAACCGCGAGGAACTGCACGAGGAAACAGCCCAGGGTGCTGAGCGCGATCGTGGTGCGCACCGCCGGGTAACGGTCACGGTGCCGGAAATACATCCACAGCAGGAAGATCCCCATCACCGTGAAGTGCATGCTCGCGTAGAAGAGGTTCGCGAGTTTCACGACGTCGGGGTGCCCCAGGATGAGGTCCTGCACGCTGCGCTCGTTCGGGAAGAACATCGCCGACTGCACCCGCTCGATCCAGTGCGCCCGACCGATCGCGTCCCCGCCGTCACTGGAGGTGACCATCTGAATGATCTGCCAGAACGAGAAGAGCAACGCGATGATCGACGCCTCCCTGCAGAACGTGGCCAGCCCGGGCAACCGCTTGCGCAGCACCGGCCAGAGCACGCCGAGGACCAGGCCGAGCACCAGGGCCTGGCGCCAGGTCAGCATGAGGTTGGGCATCGAGGAGAACATGGTCGCCGGGTCAGGCTAGCCGACCGCGCCAACGCTGCCCGGCCCGGCAGCGCGCGGGCTACGGCAGCTCGGTCGGCGGACGCAGGTCGGCGTGCTCACGCAGATAGGTGAGGACGGCGTTGACCCGCCGGTCGGTGCTCGCTTCACGGGACAGGTCGAGTTTGGTGAGTATGGCGCTGACGTGTTTCTCCACCGCCGATTCCGACAGGCACAGGTCGCTCGCGATTCCCCGGTTGGTGCGCCCTTGCGCCATCAGCCGGAGCACGTCGGTCTCGCGGGCGGTGAGCAGCCGCAGCGGCGACCGGCTGCGCCGCACCCGGCTGGCGACCATCGACTCCACGACGAGCGGGTCGACGACCGAGCCGCCGGCGGCGACCGCGCGGACGGCGCCGATCAGCTCGTCCAGTTCGCCGACGCGGTCCTTGAGCAGGTAGGCCAACCCGGCGGTGCCGTACTCGAACAGCGCGAACGCGTAGGCCTCGTCCGCGTGTTGCGACAGGATCACCACCCCGGTCCGCGGATCCTGGCGGCGGATGTCGTGCGCAGCGTCAACCCCCTCCATCCCGTGGTCCGGGGGCATCCGGATGTCGCTGACGACCACATCCGGTCGCAGGGTCCGTGCGGCGTCGAGGAGTTGCAGCTTGTCGCCGACCGTGGCCACGACCGTCACCTCCCCGGACTCCTCCAACAGCCGGCGCACACCTTCGCGGACGAGGTAGTTGTCCTCGGCGACGACGACCCGCAGCGGCTCAGGCATCGGCTGCCGCGCCGATCGGAAGGAGTGCCTCCAGCTGGGTGCCCCGGCCGGGGGCGGACTGCACGTGCAGGACGCCGCCGACAGCACCGACCCGATCCGCCAGCCCAGCAAGGCCGGTCCCCACGGTGTCCGCGGCCAGGAAGCCGGCCCCGTCGTCGCTGACCCGCAGCCGAAGGCGCTCCCCGTCGGTGTGCAGTTCCACGCGCACCTCGTGCGCGCCGGCATGTTTGAGCACGTTCGTCAGCGCTTCGGCCACCACGAAGTACGCCGTCGACTCGATCTGGTCTTCCAGGCGTGTCGTGCGCATTCGCTCGCCGGCCTCGACCACCACGCCGATCGGCAGTTTCGCCACCCGTGCTTCGACCGCAGCGAGCAATCCGCGGTCGGCGAGCACGGGCGGCCTGATTCCCTGCACCAGCTCCCGCAACCCCGTGAGGATCTCGGTCGCCGCCAGCCGGGCCTCCTCGAAGGTGCGGCGGGCGGCCGCGGCGTCCCTGGTCAACTGGTTCAGACCGAGCCGCAACTGCGCGGTGACCGCGACGACCTCTTGCTGTATCCCGTCGTGCAGATCGCGTTCCAGCCGTCGCCGCTCGGTGTCCTGGGCGTGCACCAACCGACGGCGGGACTCGACCAGCTCCTCAGCCTGCCGCCTGGTCTCGGCAAGCTGCGCGGCGAGCTCGGCGGCGAAGTGCGCTGCGCGGACGGCGAGGGCGGTCTGCCGCGCGACGGTGACCAACAGGTGGCGGTCGTCCTCGCTCAGCGAGCCACCGTGGACCGGTGGGCCGCACTCGATCCGACCCACCACGTCGTCCCGGTCCACCAGGTCGATCGACAGGTCCACCACATCGTCCCCGTCCGCCACCGCGCCGGCGGCACCGATCTCCTCCGCCACGGCGCTGCCGGGCAGGACGAGCAGCAACCTGGCCCAGGTCACGCTGAGTCCGTCGACGATCATCGCGGCGGCACGCGGGCCCAGCTCGTGCAGGTCGGCCGCGTGCTCCAGCGCCTCGCCGAAGGCACCCAGCAGCTGCGGACCGGACGGCCGCTGCCCGTAGACGCGGGCACTGGCCCACCGGTCCAGCCTCCGGCGCACCGGTGCGAGCGCGAGCACCACGACGATCGTGACCACGACGGTCGCGAGCAACGGCAGCCGGCGACCCGCGGTCACCCCGAGCGCGGTCGCGACCAGCAGACAGCCGACCCCGATCAGGGCGCTCACGGCTCCGTAGACCACCGAACGCCGCACGGCCAGGCGGATGTCCAGCAACCGGTGGCGCAGCAGCGCGATCCAGATCGCGACCGGGACGAAGGCCAACGCGGGGACCCACACGGCGTAGAAGGTGGTGACCTGGATCGTGTGGGGCAACAGGCCGTATGCCGTGAGCAGTTGCACGAGCACCACGTCCGCGCCAACCGCCAGTGCCGCGAGCAACAACCAGTACGTCTGCAACTGCTGACGATGCGGCAACCGCCGATATCGGACCACGAGCAGCGCGGCTCCGACCAGGCCGAACTGGGTCGCCACGTGGTAGCTGACGATCACCGCCGGCGCAGCGAAGGCGAGCGGCGTCCACGACCACAGACCGGGCACCGTGTCGGCGCGGCTCGCGGCATACACCGGTGCCGGCAACGTCGCATTGCTCAGGACCAACAACACCGGCAGCACACCGACGGACCAGCCGAACACGCGCAGCACCACACGCTCGTGTCCGCGGCGCACCGCGCCATCCGGGAACAGCAGGAACATGGCACCCATCGCGGCGGGTCCGGCGATGTCGCAGACGTATTCGGCGACGACGGCCAGCCACGCCCAGGGCTCGTGACCCGCCAGGAAGGTGCTGGACGCGGTGCCCAGGGCCGTCGCGACCGCCATGCAGCAGCTCATCGCGAGCAGCAGGCGCGGAATGCGCTCACCCGCCCGCAGCCAGGTGAGCGCCACGCCGGTGAGGTAGCCGGGCAGCAGCCCGGCGAGCGTCCACACCTGCGGCTGTTTGACCCCGAACGGGCCGGGTGTCCGCACGCCCCAGACCGCAGCGACGATCAGGCCGGCGGCCCCGGCAACGGCCAGCCATACCAATGGGCGCCGCAACGCCGCGGACCATCGCACCTCTTCAGAGTGCACCCGGACGTGCCGCCGGTCCATCGGAAAGTCCACCGGACCGCCCGGAGGTTTTCCTCAGGCGCGGCTGAGGCAGCCCGCACCCGAAGTCGGACGTGCGCTGGGTTCCGCCGAATATGTTGCGACTCTTAGCGTTTCGAGGGTGACCGATGCCGCATCGAACCGAGGAGACAGCATGAACGCCCATCCGCCCGCATCCAAGACTGCCCCGATCGTGATGGCCTGCGCGGGTGCGCTGGTCTTCATCGGTGGACAGATCCACCCCAAGGGCCCGCTCGACGAGAACTTGCACACCCTGGAGGGCAACCTGCTGTCCGACAGTGATCGCTGGGACTCCACGCACGCTGTGCTCGCAGTGGCGATCGTGGTGATGACGGCCGGCCTGGTGCTGATGCTGCGGCACCAGGACATCCGCACCGACCGGATCCTGCACACCGCCACGGTCGTGGCGCTGGTCGGCATGGTGATCTCGTGGGCGGAGATGGCGTTCCACATCGCGATGACCTCCGAGGCGCACGCACTGCTGACGGGTGGGCCGACACCGTTGTTCGACACCCACGTGGTCCTGCAGGCGATCTACACCCCGCTGTTCGGTTGGGGTGTGGCGGTGATGGCGTTGCGCGGCGGCGCGACCCGCCGGTGGGGCAACCCGTGGATCGCGATCCTCGGTGTCGTCGGCGGGATCGTCTTCGGCTGCTCCGGGCCCGCGGTGGCACTGTGGCCCAACTCCCACGACTCGCTGCTGTTCATCGGCGACGCGCCGCTGGGCTTGTGGGCGGTGGCGTCCGGGCTCTGGGTGCTCAGGGCGTCCTTCGCACACTCCCGGCCCCGGTCGGAGGCCGGGATACTGTAGTAGTGGCTCAGGCGGTCGAGGCGGCGAGCTGCCCGCAGGCTCCGTCGATGTCGGAGCCGCGGGTGTCCCGGATGGTGGTGGGTATGCCGTGGGCGCGCAACCGCTCCACGAACTGCTGCTCGACACCCTTGCGGGACGCGGTCCACTTCGACCCGGGCGTCGGGTTGAGCGGGATGGGGTTGACGTGCACCCAGCCCTTGCCGCGAGCGCGCAGTTTCTCCCCGAGCAGGTCGGCCCGCCAGGCGTGGTCGTTGATGTCCTTGATCAGCGCGTACTCGATGGAGACCCGCCGGCCGGTGGTTTCGTAGTAGCGGTAGGCGGCGTCCAGCGCCTCGTCGACACTCCAGCGGGTGTTGATCGGCACCAGCTCGTTGCGCAGTTCGTCGTCCGGGGCGTGCAACGACAGCGCGAGCGTGACCGGGATCCCTTCTGCCGCAAGCTTGTCGATGGCGGGCACCAGCCCGACGGTCGACATGGTGACGTGCCGGGCCGACATACCCAGCCCCGCGGGTGCCGGGTCGACCAGCCGGTGGATGGCGTTGATGGCCTGGCGGTAGTTGGCCAGCGCCTCCCCCATCCCCATGAAGACCACGTTGGAGACGCGCAGCGGCGTCTCCCGCGACTCGTCGTCGCCACCCGCGAGCGCGCCGGCACGCAGCATGCGCGCACCGGCGACCACCTGCTCGACGATCTCGGCGGTCGTCAGGTTGCGGGTCAGACCCCCCTGCCCGGTGGCACAGAACGGGCAGTTCATCCCGCAGCCGGCCTGGCTGGAGATGCACATCGTGACCCGGCCGGGATAGCGCATCAGCACCGACTCGACCAGCGCACCGTCGAACAGCCGCCAGACCTGTTTGATGGTGCGGCCGTCGTCGGCGTGCAGCGCCCGCACCGGGGTCAGCAGCTGGGGCAGCATCGCCTCGACGAGCTCGGCGCGCCCGGCGGCCGGCAGGTCGGTCATCTCGGCCGACTCGTCGACGAAGTGCTCGAAGTAGTGGGTCGACAGCTGCTTGGCACGAAAGCCCTTGTGGCCCAGTGCCTCGACGGCGGCCTTGCGGCCCGCCTCGTCGAGGTCGGCGAGGTGCTGGGGCGGCTTGCCGCGGCGTGGCGCTTTGAAGGTGAGCTGGCCGGGGACCGGGCGACGGGTCGTGGGATCGGGCAGGTCTGTCATGGTCAGGTCACCGCCACCAGGGGGGTCAGCACGGCCCAGGCGACGGGTACGACGACCAGCAGCGAGTCCAGCCGGTCCATCAGGCCGCCGTGGCCGGGGATGAGGTTGCTCATGTCCTTGATGCCGAGGTCGCGTTTGATCATCGACTCGCACAGGTCGCCGACGGTGGCCGCCACGACCGCGAGAGCGCCCAGCAATGCACCGACCCACCAGCGGCCGTCCAGGATGAGCCAGACCCCGAGCGCGCCGCCGACGACACACGCGGTCACCGAGCCGGCGAAACCCTCCCAGGACTTCTTCGGGGAGACGCTCGGCGCCATCGGGTGCTTGCCGGCGACGACCCCGACGATGTAGCCGCCGATGTCGCTGCAGATGGTGACCAGGATGAACACGACGATGCGCTGCGGGCCGTCGTCCTGCGCGAGCAGCAGCATTGCGAAGCCGACGAGTGCCGGCACGTAGAGCACGATGAGGGATCCGCTGGCCATGTCCCGCAGCATGCCGTCGGGGTGGTCCAGCGAGCGCCATACCAGGGTCAGCAGCGCGGCCACGACGACCGCGAACGCCAGCGCCGACGCCCCCCACACGTAGGCGATCAGCGGGATCGCGGCAGCCGACACGAGCGTCGGTACGGCGGGCGGGTGCAGCTCGCCGTGGGTCAGCGCGCGCAGCAGTTCGACGCAGCCGATGACCGCCGCCGCCATCGCGACCCCGACGAAGATCTCCTTCTTCAGGAACAGGCTGAGGATGACGATGAGACCCAGCAGCACCCCGACACCGATCGCGGCGTAGAGGTTGCGCCCGGCGCGGGGCGTCGGATTGTGGGCGGCCGCACCGCCCGTGGTCGCCTTGCGTGCTTCCCGGGCAGCCCGACGTGACCTGGGCTCAGACATCGTGGTGGCTTCGCGAGCGGCCTCAGACCTCGAGGAGCTCGGCCTCCTTGCCCTTCAGCAGCTCGTCGACCTGGTCGACGTGCTTCTTGGTGGTGGCCTCCAGCTCCTTCTCGTGCCGGGTGCCCTCGTCCTCGCCGATGTCGCCGTCCTTCACCGCGCGGTCGATGTCCTCCTTGGCCTTGCGGCGGATGTTGCGGATGGACACCTTCGCGTCCTCGCCCTTGGTGCGGGCGAGTTTGATGTAGTCACGACGACGCTCCTCGGTCAGCGCCGGCAGCACGACCCGGATGACGTTGCCGTCGTTGCTGGGGTTGACGCCCAGGTCGCTCTCCCGCAGCGTCTTCTCGATGCCGGCCATGGCGCTCTTGTCGAAGGGCTGGATGAGCACAGTGCGGGCCTCGGGGGTCTGGAAGGACGCCAGCTGCTGCAGCGGAGTCGGCGCACCGTAGTAGTCGACCAGCAGCTTGTTGAACATCGCGGCGTTGGCGCGGCCGGTGCGGATCGAGGCGAAGTCCTCCTTGGCGACCTCGATCGCCTTCTCCATCTTCTCCTCGGCCTCGAACAGGCTCTCGTCGATGCTGCCGTCCATGATGTCGTGACCTTCTTCTCGTGGTGCGTGGGGGTATGTCGCGTGAGTCTAAACGCGTCCGGCCGGGCGGACCGGCAGCGGCGTCAGGCGCTCACCAGTGTCCCGATCTTCTCACCCTGCAACGCCTGCGCGATGTTGCCCGCGCCTTCCATGCCGAAGACCCGCATCGGCAGCTCGTTGTCCATGCACAGGCTGAACGCCGCGGCGTCGACGATCCGCAGGTTCTGGGACAGCGCCTCCTGGAAGGTCACCGTGTCGAGTTTGGTGGCCGTGGGGTCCTTCTTCGGGTCCGCGGTGTAGACCCCGTCGACGCCGTTCTTGGCGTAGAGGACCATGTCGCACTTGATCTCCAGGGCGCGCTGGGCGCTGACCGTGTCGGTGGAGAAGAACGGCATGCCGGCACCGGCACCGAAGATGACCACGCGGCCCTTCTCGAGGTGACGCATCGCGCGCCGCGGGATGTAGGGCTCGGCGACCTGCCCCATGGTGATGGCGGTCTGCACCCGGGTGTCGATGCCCTCCTTCTCCAGGAAGTCCTGCAGGGCCAGGCAGTTCATGACCGTGCCCAGCATGCCCATGTAGTCGGCCCGGGTGCGGTCCATGCCGCGCTCCTGCAACTCGGCGCCGCGGAAGAAGTTGCCGCCGCCGACCACGACGGCGATCTGGACACCGGCCCCGGTCGCGACCGCGATCTGCTCGGCGATGCCGCGCACCACATCGGGGTCCAGTCCGATCTTGCCGCCGCCGAAAACCTCTCCGGAAAGCTTGAGCAGAACCCGCTGCGGGGTTTCTGGCTGGACGGAAGGATCGGTCATAGGCACGGCCTCCGGTGGTCGGAAAAGCGGTCGTTTGATCCTGCCACAGAGTGCTGCGCCGCGGATCGGGCGGGTGACCGCTTTTCCACCGTGCGCCCGGGTCGGCATTACATACTGAACCGATGGGGAGCACCGGTACGGCACAGAGCGACATCAGCAAGCAGGCGGACGCGGACAGCGAGGACCGCAAGCTTCGCAAGGAGCTGGGGCTCTGGTCCCTGATGGCGGCCGGTGTCGGCAGCGTGATCGGCTCCGGCTGGCTGTTCTCCTCGATGTATGCCGCCCAGACGGCAGGTCCGGCCGCCATCATCGCGTGGATCATCGCCGGTGCGCTGATGCTGATGATCGCGCTGGTGTTCGCCGAGCTCGGCATGGTGCGCCCCGAGTCCGGCGGGCTGGTGCGGTACCCGCTCTACTCCAACGGGCGGCTCGCCGCCAGCATCGTCGGCTGGGCGATGTGGCTGGCGTACGTCGCGAACCCGCCCAGCGAGGCGGCCGCCGTGGTGCAGTACGCCTCGAAGTGGTGGCACGGCGTCTACGACTCCGGCGCCGGCAAGCTGACCGCGCTGGGGACGCTGGTGGCGGTGCTCCTGATGGCCCTGTTCGTCATACTCAACTACTTCGGCGTCAAGTCGTTCGCCCGGTCCAACAACATCGTCACGGCGGTGAAGATCTGTATCCCGATCATCACCGTGATCCTGTTGCTCGCCAGCGGTTTCGGCGCGAACGACAAGGCCGGCGGCCTCAGCCACAACATCAGTGCGCACGGCTTCGCGCCCTACGGCATCAGCGCCGCGTTCAGCGCGATCGCGTCCGGCGGCCTGGTGTTCGCCTACACCGGCTTCCGCAACGTGATCGAGCTGTCCGGGGAGGCGGCGAACGCACGCCGTGACATCCCCCGCGCGATGGTCGTCACCATCGGCTTCACGATCGTGCTCTACCTGGGCCTGCAGTTGGGTTACCTGGGCTCGCTGCCGGGCAGCGAACTGGCGGGCGCGACCGGCTGGCACGGCGTCAACCTGGACTCCCCGTTCGCCGACCTGGCCAAGATGCTCGGGTTCACCTGGCTGTCCTGGCTGCTGATCGCGGACTCCTCGATCTCGCCCTCCGGCAGCGGCATCGTCTACACCGCGGCCAACGCCCGCAACGTCTTCGGGCTGGCCAAGAACGGCTTCTTCCCGCGCGCGGTGATGAAGGTCAGTGACAAGACCGGGGTCCCGGTCGTCGCCATGCTGGTCAACTTCGTGCTCGGCGCGGCGATGATGATCCTGCTGCCCAGCTGGCACGACATCGTCGAGGTGCTCAGCGCCCTGGTGGCGATGACGTTCTCGATCGGGTCGGTGTCGCTGCTGGTCTTCCGCAACGTCGGCCTCGGCGGCCGGTCGCAGCGGCTGCGCGGCATGCCGGTCGTCGCACCGATCGCGTTCATGGTCAGCTCGCTGGTGATCCTGTGGACCGACTGGGACACCCTGCTCAAGACGCTCATCCCGATCGGCATCGGGCTGGTGTGGTTCGCCGTCTCGTTCATCCGCGGCCAGCGCGACTCCGGCGACCTCAACGGCGGCATCTGGCTGGTGGTCTACCTGATCTTCACCTACGGCGTCGCCTCGTTGGGCACGTACGGCGGGTCCCGCGCGATCCCCGCCCCGTGGGACTCCGTCATCGTCGCCGTGGGTGCCCTGTTCCTCTACTGGTGGGGCGTGCGCGCCGGCACGACGTACCTGTCGGGCCACGAGCGGTTGCTCGAGGTCCTGCGCAGCCGGGCCGGTGACGACACCGACATCCTGAGCAAGGTCGAACCCACGGACTGATGGACCCCACCGACCCGGGCTCCGTCGCGGAGCGGCCCCCGCTGCGCTTCGGCGCGAACTACGTCCCCTCGCACGGCTGGTTCTACAGCTGCTCGACTTCGACCCGGGCGCCGCGGAGGCGGACCTGACCGACCTGGCCGGGCTCGGGATGGACCACGTGCGGATCTTCCCCGTCTGGCCGTGGATCCAGCCGGGCCGAGGGCACCTGCGCTCGTCGGCCGTGGACGACGTGCGGCAGCTGGTCCGCATCGCGGCGAGGCTGGGCCTCGACGTGTGCGTCGACCTGGTCCAGGGCCATCTGTCCAGTTTCGACTTCGTGCCGTCCTGGGCGCTGACCTGGCACCGGGCGAGCGTCTTCGAGGACCGCCGCGTGCGCGACGGCCTGCGGGCCTATGTGACCGCCATGGTCGATGAACTCGCCGGTGAACCGGGCGTTTTCGCGTTCACCCTGGGCAACGAGGTCAACAACCTGTGGCCGGCGAACCCGACGTCGGTCGATGCGTCCACCGGCTGGGCGGCGGAGCTGGTCGAGGTCGTGCGGGAGCACGCCCGCACCGGTCAACAGGTGATCCACTCGCTGTTCGACGACGCGTTCTACGCACCCGATCACCCCTTCGGGCCGCAGGACGTCGTGCGTCTCGGTGACGTGTCGTCGGTGCACTCGTGGGTGTTCAACGGGACGTCGGCGGTGGACGGGCCGCTCGGTCCCGCGACGACGAGTCACGCGGCGTACCTGGCCGAGCTCGCGGTGGCCTGCGGCGGCCCGGACCGGCCGGTATGGTTGCAGGAGGTCGGTGCACCGCTGCCGGACGTGCCGCTCGAGCACGCAGCCGAATTCGTCCGCCGCACCGTGGCATCGGTGACCGCGCTCCCCCAGCTCGTCGGCATCACCTGGTGGTGCTCGCACGACGTCGACCGCCGTCAGCTGGACTTCCCCGACCGGGAGTACGACCTCGGCCTCTTCACGGTCGACCACCGCGCCAAACCGGCCGCGGACGCGCTGCGGGCCGCGATCGCCCGCGCCCGCGAGGCCAGGCCGGCCGCCGCGCCGCGGCCGGTCCTGACTGCACCGGACGACATCCTGCGACACCCGCGCAGCCGCGGATCCGTCGCTCCTGGAAGCGAATTCCACCGTGCCTGGGTCGCTGCCGGCCGGCAGCCCGACGGCAGCGTCATACCCGCCAGGATTCAACTCCCCTGACACGCGAAGAATCCGGCTGCCCCGAACCTGAGGTGGGACAGCCGGATTCGTGATCGGTGCGGGCGTCAGCCCTCCTTCTCGTGCTCCTTCTCCGATGCGGCGCGGGACGCGATCTCGTTGACGACCGAGGGGTCCGCCAGCGTCGTGGTGTCGCCCAGCTCGCGGTTCTCGGCGACGTCCTTGAGCAGGCGGCGCATGATCTTGCCCGAGCGGGTCATCGGCAGCGAGTCCGCGAAGACGACATTGGCGGGCTTGGCGATCGGACCGATCTCGGTGCCGACGTGCTCACGCAACTCGGCCAGCTTCTCGGTGCTGCCCTCGGCCCCGTCGCGCAACGTCACGTAGGCCACGATCGCCTGCCCGGTCGTCGGATCCGAGCGGCTCACCACGGCCGCCTGGGCGACGTCCGGGTGGCTCACCAGCGCCGACTCGACCTCGATCGTCGACAGGCGGTGACCGGAGACGTTCATCACGTCGTCGATGCGGCCCATCATCCAGAAGTCGCCGTCGGCGTCGATCCGCGAGCCGTCACCGGCCAGGTAGGCGTCCGGGAACTTGCTCCAGTAGGTCTCCCGGAAGCGGTCGTCGTCGTTCAGCAGCCCGCGGAACATCGCCGGCCACGGCTCCTTGACCACCATGTAGCCGGCGCCGTCACCCGGCGCGATCTCGTGACCCTCCTCGTCATACACCGCGGCCTTGACACCGATGAACGGCTTGGTGGCCGACCCCGGCTTCAGCGTGGTCAGGCCGGGCAGCGGGGTCACCAGGATCATGCCGTTCTCGGTCTGCCACCAGGTGTCGACCACCGGGCACTTGCCGCCACCGACGTTGTCGCGGTACCAGACCCACGCCTCCGGGTTGATCGGCTCACCGACCGAACCGAGCACCTTCAGCGACGACAGATCGTGGCCCTGCAACTGGTCGGTGCCCCACTTCATGTGGGTGCGGATCGTGGTGGGCGCGGTGTACAGGACGGTGACCTTGTAGCGCTCGATGATCTGCCACCAGCGTGACTTGTCCGGGAAGTCCGGTGTGCCCTCGTACATCACGCTCGTGCTGGCGTTGACCAGCGGCCCGAACACGATGTAGCTGTGCCCGGTGATCCAGCCGATGTCGGCGGCACACCAGTAGACGCTCTCCGGCTTGATGTCGAACACGTAGTGATGGGTCGTCGACGTGCCGGCCAGGTAACCGGCGGTCGTGTGCAGGATGCCCTTGGGCTTGCCCGTCGTACCCGAGGAGAACATCAGGAAGAACAGGTCCTCCGAATCCATCGGCTCGCACGGACAGGACGCCGGGTCGTCGCTCTGGGAGTCGACCACGTCGTGCCACCACTTGTCGCGGCCGTCGGTCATCGGGACCTCGGTGCCGGTGCGGCGCACGGTGATGCTCGTCTTCACCGTGGGTGCCATGGCCATCGCCTCGTCGGCGGTCGGCTTCAGCGGGCTCGGCGCACCGCGGCGGTTGGCGGCGTCCTGGGTGATCAGGTATTCACACCCCATCTCGACCATCCGGGAGCCGAGCGCGTTGGCGGAGAACCCACCGAACACGAAGGTGAACGGCGCACCCAGCCGGGCCAGCGCCAGCAACGTCACCGGGGCCTCGGGGATCATGCCCATGTAGACGGCGACCTTGGTGCCCTTGCCGATCCCCAGGCTCTTGAAGCCGTTCGCGGCCTTGACCACCCGGGACTGCAGGTCGGCGTAGGTGATCGTCAGCCGGTCGTCGACCGGCTCGCCCTCCCAGTAGTAGGCGACCTTGTCGCCCAGGCCGTTCTCCACATGCCGGTCCACGCAGTTGTAGCAGGCGTTCAACTTCCCGCCGAGATACCACTTGGCGTAGGGACGGTCCCACTCCTTCAACGTGGTGAAATCGGTGAACCAGCTCAGCCGCTCACGGCCCTCACGCTCCCAGAACTCGTCCGGATCCTGGTCGTAGAACCCCGGCTTGGCGTTCGCCTGCTCGGTGAAGGCGGGGTCCGGCGGGTAGGTGCGCGACTCCTGCATGAGCGCGTCGATGTTCTGGTTCTCGCTAGCTTGCGCCATCGTTTGTCTCCTTGTGTTCAGTCGTCAGTGGACCGAGTGGGCGTGGGCGACACCTCTCACTCAATCACTCACCGGGCGGGAATGCTGCCGAAGTCGCGACCTTCGCGAACCCGCCGGACCGGGCGGGCCCGGTGTTGCCGAACCCGCCCGGTGTCGGTCGTGCGGGTGGCTCAGCGCGGGAAGGTCGGCAGCACCGTCCGCTTGAACGTGAAGTTCGCGACCGTGGCGAACGACGCGTACCAGGCGGCGATCGCCGTCACGATGCCCACGTAGCCGCCGGTCTTGGTCAGCCCGCTGCTCGTGCCGAACTCACCGAAGGCCAGCAGGAAGTAGGTGATGGTCAACAGGATGAACACCACCAGGACCGCACCACTCGTCCGGACGGCCGCAACCGTCATGTAGAGGGTGAAGATGCCCCAGGCCAGCAGATAGAGGCCGAGGCCCTTGTTGACGTCGGCGCCGGCACCGGACAGGTCGGTGTGACCGGTCAGCCACCAGAAGGAGATCCAGAAGGCGCCATACGAACAGAACGCGGTGGCACCGAAGGTGTTGCCCTTGGCGAATTCCCACAGACCCGCAGCGAGCTGGGCGATGCCGCCGTAGGCGAAGGCGAGGCCGAAGACGACCGGCTCCACCTTGTCGGGCACGATGCCGGCGTTCACGACGCTCAGCACGAACGTGGTCAGCGCGAAACCACCGAGGCCGAGCGCCGCGGGATCGGCGAGGTGCGAGCCCGGTGCCGGGCTTTTGGTCAACTCGGACATGGAAGGACTCCTGATGTCGTCGGAAGTGGACGGCGTTCGCCGCCGTTTCGCACGCTAGTGCGGACCTCGGAGTCTTCGTCAGCGGTTGGATCGGTGATGATGTGAGCGGGGTCACATGGTCGCCGGGCGTCGATCGTCGCGTCGGTGAGCGGTCGGTCTGCCGGGCTGAACGGTCGGCCGGGACGAGCGGTCCGGGTCGAAGCTCCCGCGGTCCAGATCGAGGTGCTCCGGGGTGTGCAGTCGCACCATCGTGCGCATCACACCGGGCGGCCGCCGGTCGGCGGTGGCGAGGGAGACCACGATCATCACGGCGAGCGCCAGCGGCGTCGTCCACGCCGCCGGCTGGGCGAGCAACGGACCGGCGACACCTGGCGCGTGATAGCCGGCGAGCGCCGCGACCACGGCGATGGTGCAGGTCACGCCGCCGACGACCAGACCGGTGATGGCGCCGGGTGCGGTCAGCCCGCGCCACCAGATGCCGAGCAGCAGCAGCGGGCAGAACGTCGAGGCCGCCACCGCGAAGGCGAGCTCGACGGCCCGCGCGACCGGCACCCCGCTGGAGGCCATCAGCAGCGCGAGCGTGAGGGACACCACCAGTGCCGTCGCGAGCCGGAAGTCCCGGACCGACTCCGAACGGCCGCGCAGCACGTCCTGACTGAGCACGCCGGCCACCGACACCGCCAGGCCGGAGGAGGTCGACAGGAACGCGGCGAACGCCCCGGCGCCGAGCAGACCCGTGAGCAGGTCGGCGCCGAATCCGTGCAGCACGTCGGTCGGTAACTCCAGCACGACCGCGTCGGTGCGCCCGGACTCGACCAGGCGGAAGCTGTAGATGCGGCCGAGCACGCCATACATCGTCGGCAGCAGGTAGAACACGCTGAGCAGGCCGAGCACCCCGAGGGTGGTGCGCCGCGCGGCACGGCCGTCGATGTTGGTGTAGAACCGGGCGACCACGTGCGGCAGGCCCATCGTGCCGAGGAACGTCGCGACCATCAGCGAGTAGACCAGGTAGGTCGCGTAGCGCCCTTGCATCGGTTCGACCCAGTCGGTCATGTGCAGCTGTGGCGGTGTCGCGCCGCCGGTGCGGCGCCAGTGCGCGAGCAGGACGGCGAGCGGGATGATCAGGGCGGTGAGCTTCAGCCAGTACTGGAAGGCCTGGGTGAGGGTGATCGAGCGCATCCCGCCGGACAGCACGATGACCAGCACGACGGCCGCGACCAGCACCGAGCCGGTCCAGGTGGGTGCGCCGACCAGGGTGCGCAGGGTCAGCCCGGCGCCCTGGAACTGCGGCAGCAGGTAGAGCACACCGATGAGGGCGACCACCACGCTGGACACCTTGCGGGCCGCCTGCGACTCCAGGCGCAGCTCGGCGAAGTCGGACAGCGTGTAGGCGCCCGAGCGGCGCAACGGTGCGGCGACCAGCACCAGCAGCACGAGGTAGCCGGCGGTCCAGCCGACGGAGTACCAGAGGGCGTCCGCGCCCTGCGCGAGGATCAGCCCGGCAGCGCCGAGGAACGAAGCGGCTGAAAGGTATTCGCCGCTGATCGCGGACGCGTTGACGACCGGGCCGACGCTGCGGGAGGCGACGTAGAAGTCGCTGGTGGTGCGCGACACGCGCACCCCGTAGACACCGATCGCCAGGGTGAACACCGACACCGTGAGGACCGCGACCAGTCCGACGCCGGCGTTCATGATCTGTCCAGCAGACGGGTGAACCCGGCCTCGTTGCGTTCGGCATACCGCACGTAGAACCAACCCAGTCCGAGCAGCACCGGATAGACCAGAACACCCAGCAGCAGCCACGGCAGGGGTATGCCGAGCACGTGCATCCGGCGGACCCCGGGTGCCACCTCGAAGATCAGCGGCAGGGCGCCCAGCGAGAGCGCGAGGAGCAGGAGGACCACGCCGGCCAGCCGCAGCTGGGCGCGCATCAGCGAGCGGAGCAACGCGTCGCCCAGCCGGGACTGAGCGTCGATCTCCTGGCTCATCGCCGTGACGTCGGGGGCGACGGTGCGCCGGCGCTCGACCCGGACCCGGCGACCCGGGGGCGTGGTCACGGCCCGCCCCCGCTCGCGCCGCGCAGCAGCACGTCCTTGAGCTCCCGGGCCCGGCGCCGGCTCACCTCCAGCTCGTGCCCGTCGATCACGACGATGCACCGCTGGTCGTGCTGACGCAGCTCGGTGATGTGCCGGGTGCTGACCAGGTAACTGCGGTGGATGCGCAGGAAACCCGCGTCCGCCCAGTCGCGTTCGAGGTTGCCGAGCGACAGCCGGACCAGGTGTGCCGCGCCGTCGGTGTGCAGTCGGACGTAGTCGCCGTGCGCCTCCACGAAGTGCACGTCGGACCTGCGGACGAAGCGGGTGACTCCCCCGAGCTCGACCGGGATGGTGGGGTCGGCCGGCTTCGGGGTGACCGGCGCGTCGTGGGCCAGCACCCGCCGTACGGCCTCCTGGACCCTCGCCTCCCGCACCGGCTTCAGCAGGTAGTCGACGACGTCCAGCTCGAACGCCTCGACGGCATGCGCGTCGTGCGCGGTCACGAACACCACGGCGGGTGGCCGCTCGAACCGCGCGAGCACCCGCGCCAGGTCGAGACCGCTGAGGCCCGGCATGGCGATGTCCAGGAAGACGGCGTCGAACAGCGTCGATTCCAGGGCACGCAGCGCCTCGACCCCGGATCCGACAGCCTCCACCGAGGCAACCGGCTCGAGCTGCTCGATCATGTAGGCCAGCTCGCCGCGCGCCGGGGGCTCGTCGTCGACGACGAGCACCCGCAGGTGGTCCGGCATGTCACCCACCATAGTGAGTCGCCCCGTCGGCCGCGTGCGTTCGGGCGGCGAACCGCGGCACGTGCATCAGCACCCGGGTGCCGGCACCCGGCGCGGTCTCCACGACCAGGCCGTACTGTTCGCCGAACGTCGCGCGCAGCCGCATGTCGACGTTGGACAGGCCGACCGAGTCCGCCTGGGCGACCCCGTCGAGTGCCGCCTGGATCCGTTCGGGATCCTCACCAACGCCGTTGTCCTCCACCGAGATCCGCACGTCGGCGCCGTCGGACAGCGCCTCGACGACGATCTCGCCTGGGCCGGATTTGGGCTCCAGGCCGTGGCGCACGGCATTCTCGACGACCGGTTGCAGGGACAGGTAGGGCACCATCACCGTCAGGCAGTCGGGCGCGATCCGCAGGGTGACCCGCAGCCGGTCACCGAAGCGGGCCCGCTCCAGGGTGAGGTACTGCTCGATGGCCTGCAGCTCGTCGGCCAGCGCGGTGTATTCACCGCGCCGGCGGAACGAGTAGCGGGTGAAGTCGGCGAACTCCAGCAGCAGTTCACGGGCCCGGTCCGGATCGGTGCGCACGAACGCCGCGATGGTGGTGAGCGCGTTGTAGATGAAGTGCGGCGAGATCTGGGCACGCAGGGCGCGCAGCTCCGCCTCCACCAGGCCGGAGCGGCGCCGGTCCACCTCGGCCAGCTCGAGCTGGCCGCTCACCCAGTCAGCGACCTCGTGGGTCGCCTTGATCACCGGTGCGCCGGCCATGGTGACCACCGCGTGCAGCGTCCCCACCACGGAGCCGTCCACGACGAGCGGCACCGAGATCACGTCGCGCAGCCGGCAGCCGGGATCCTCGCAGCTGATCCTGTCCACCCGGGCCCGGCCGTCCTCGAAGGTCGTCATGGCCGCGGCCAGCACGTCGGCGCGATGCTCTTCGCCGTGGCCGTCCCAGCCGAGGACGCTGCGACCGTCGCTCAGCGCGACCGCCGGTGCGGTCAGCAGCGGGCGCAGCGAGCGGACGGCGCGTTCCGCGGAGGCCTCGGTCAGGCCCTCACGCAGCGGCCGGGCGGCGCGGTTGGCCTCGTGCAGGGTGCGTAGGGTCGCCCGGTCTGCCTCGCTGCCCATCCCGCGGTGCCGCCGCGCCCACCACCACAGGGCCGCGACCGGCAGGACGAGGAGCACGGCGATCGTCACCGCGACGCCCACGTTGTTCACGGCGACACGCTAGAGCACCGGTGCGCGCGGCGCCCGGCATACCACCGACACCCCCGCGACCGAAAGGAGCACAAAATGACCGAGCGGAGTGGAAAAACCAGTGGTTTATCCACTCCGCTCGGTGCGGATGTACTCCCCTCGGTCAGAGGGGGCGTATCAGATGCCGACCTTGAAGCGCAGGAAACCGGTGACCTCCGCGCCCGCCTCCTCGGCGACCTTGGCGACGGTCTTCTTGGAGTCCTTGGCGAACGGCTGCTCGAGCAGGACGTTCTCCTTGAAGTAGCCGTTGACGCGGCCCTCGATGATCTTCGGCAGGGCGGCCTCCGGCTTGCCCTCCTCCTTGGCGGTCGCCTCGGCGACGCGGCGCTCGTTCTCCACGGTCTCGGCCGGGATCTCCTCGCGGGCGAGGACGGTCGGGCTGAACGCCGCGACGTGCATCGCGATGTCACGGGCGATCGTCTCGTCGCCACCCTTGACCGCGACCAGGACGCCGATCTGCGCCGGCAGGTCGGGGCTGGTCTTGTGCAGGTAGGACACGACGGTCTCGCCCTCGAGGCGGCCCACGCGGCGGATCTCGATCTTCTCGCCGATGGTCGCACCGGCGCCCGCGACGAGGTCCTGCACGGTGCCGTCGTCGACGCTCGACGCGAGCAGGGCGTCGACGTCCGCGGCCTTGCTGGCCACGGCCTGGGCCAGCACCTGGTCGGCCAGCGCGATGAACTTCTCGCCCTTGGCGACGAAGTCGGTCTCGCAGTTGATCTCCAGCAGGGTGCCGACGCCGGTCTCGACCTGGGCGGCGACCAGGCCGTTGGCGGTGGTGCGGCCCTCGCGCTTGGTCACGCCCTTGAGGCCCTTGACCCGCAGGATCTCGGTGGCCTTGGCCTTGTCGCCGTCGGCCTCGTCGAGCGCCTTCTTGACGTCGAGCATGCCGGCACCGGTCTGCTCGCGCAGCGCCTTGATGTCAGCAGCGGTGTAGTTGGCCATGTGTGTGCTTCGCTCCTTCGCGAAAGTGGCAGTACAGAAAAGTTGTGGGAGGTATGGCGCCGCTGGCGCCATACACACTCCGGCGCGCCCGCCGGACCCCGACGCGCGGCCCGGCGCGGCGCGTCAGCGGATCAGGACTCGGCGATCTCTTCGGCGGCCTTCTCGGTGGCCTCGGCCACCGCAGCCTGCTCGGCCGGGTCGACGACGTCGGCGGCAGCGGTCGCGTCGGCGGCCTCCTTGACCGAGGTCGGACCGGTCTCGATGTCGGTCTTGTCGGCGGCGTCCTCGGAGGCGAGCAGCTCGCGCTCCCACTCGGCCATCGGCTCGGAGGCCTCGGCCTCGTCCGAACCGCCACCCGAGCGGGCGATCAGGCCCTCGGCCACGGCGTCGGCGACCACGCGGGTCAGCAGCGTGACGGAGCGGATCGCGTCGTCGTTGCCCGGGATCTTGTAGTCAACCTCGTCGGGGTCGCAGTTGGTGTCCAGGATCGCGATGACCGGGATGTTCAGCTTGCGCGCCTCGGTGACGGCGAGGTGCTCCTTCTTGGTGTCGACGACCCAGACGGCCGAGGGCACCTTGGCCATGTCGCGGATACCGCCGAGGGTGCGCTCCAGCTTGTCCTTCTCCCGCTTGAGGACCAGGAGCTCCTTCTTGGTGCGACCGGAGCCGGCGACGTCGGCGTAGTCGATCTCCTCGAGCTCCTTGAGCCGCGCGAGACGCTTGTGGACGGTGTTGAAGTTGGTCAGCATGCCGCCGAGCCAGCGGTGGTTGACGTAGGGCATGCCGACGCGGGTGGCCTGCTCCTGGATCGACTCCTGCGCCTGCTTCTTGGTGCCGACGAACAGGATCGTGCCGCCGTGGGCCACGGTCTGCTTGATGAACTCGAACGCGTCGTTGATGTAGGTCAGCGACTGCTGCAGGTCGATGATGTAGATGCCGTTGCGCTCGGTGAGGATGAAGCGCTTCATCTTGGGGTTCCAGCGACGGGTCTGGTGCCCGAAGTGGACGCCGCTCTCGAGGAGCTGGCGGGTCGTGACGACGGCCATGCCGAAGTCCTTTCTGATATGGGTTTCCAGTTGTCTTCACGCATGTCGTCGGTATGACGCACACGCAAACCTGGCGCCCCGATGGGTCCGGACCGACCCGCTCCCCGAGGAGAACCGGCCGGACTGACGGACCCACCCCGGCATACACCGGCGTGAGACGCGCGAATTCGACCCAGTGGTGACACTGGGCCGTGGCAACAGTCTACGGGCACCGGCACCGGCAGCGAAATCGGGCGGTCGCGAGGGCCTCTACCGACGCGCGGCGCGGGCGCGGGCCGCGTCGTTCCGGGGCGGGTCTAGCGTGACAGGTCTATGGACACGCAGCTGATCGACCGCATGCAGGGCTTCGGCGCCACGATCTTCGGGGAGATGTCGGCCCTGGCCGCACGCACCGGCGCCATCAACCTCGGGCAGGGCTTCCCGGACACCGACGGCCCGACGCAGGTGCTGGAGGCGGCCCGGCGCGCCATCGCGGACGGCCGCAACCAGTATCCGCCGGCGCGCGGCATACCCGAACTGCGCGCAGCGATCGCCGCGCACCAGCGCCGCTTCTACGACCTGAGCATCGACGCCGACACCCAGGTGCTGGTCACCGTGGGCGCGACCGAGGCGATCGCGTCGGCCGTGCTCGCGCTGTGTGAGCCGGGTGACGAGGTGGTCACCTTCGAGCCCTACTACGACTCGTATGCCGCGACGATCGCGCTGGCCGGAGCCGTCCGCCGGACCAGTCCGCTGCGCTTCCCGGACTTCGCGATCGACGAGGAGTCGTTGCGGGCGGCGTTCTCGGACAAGACCCGCCTGGTGCTGCTCAACACCCCGCACAACCCGACCGGGAAGGTGTTCACCCGGGCCGAGCTGGAGCTGATCGCTGGCTTGGCCCGCGAGCACGACGCGATCGTGGTCACCGACGAGGTGTACGAGCACCTGGTCTTCGACGGCGGGCAGCACGTGCCGATGGCGACGCTGCCGGGGACGTTCGACCGGACGATCACGATCAGTTCGGGGGGCAAGACGTTCGCGGCGACCGGGTGGAAGGTCGGCTGGCTGAGCGGTCCGGCGGAGCTAGTGACGGCCTGCGCGACCGTCAAGCAGTTCCTGACGTATGTCGGCAGCGGCCCCTTCCAGCCCGCGATCGCGACCGGCCTCGGCCTGCCGGACGAGGTGTTCACGTCGCTGGCGCACACCCTGCAGGACGGGCGCGACATCCTGACCCGCGGTCTGCGCGAGGCCGGGCTGGCGGTCAGCGAGCCGCAGGCGACGTACTTCGCGATCGCCGACGTGTCGTCGGTCGGTGCGACCGACGCGCTGGAATTCTGTTGGCAGTTGCCGGAACTCGTGGGTGTCGTCGGTGTGCCGGTGTCGGTCTTCTGCGACGATCCCGAGCTGGGCCGGACGTTGGTCCGTTTCGCGTTCTGCAAGCGTCCGGAGGTGCTGACCGAGGCCGCGACCCGGCTCGCCCGCCTCGCCGCCCCGACCCCCTGAACCGCTCACCCCCTTGCCGAAAGGCTCAGCAACGCGCGACAGGCTCAGCAAATTGGCCCTTCGCGGCGCGGTGTTTCTGGGCCCGTGAGCATTTGCTGGGCCTCTCGGCAAGAGGGGGTACGTGGCGGGGACGAGTCCACAGCCCCGCGGGTGGCCGGGCAGTGTCCACAGGCGCGGCTGCGGCCACTGGTCCGGCGGGAGGCCGCGGCGCAGCCTGCGGACATGAGCAATGTGTGGCGCGCCGTGGCCGCCTTCGTCGCGGCAGCCGGTGCGGCGCTCGGTGGCGGGTCCGCTGCTCCTCCGGTCAGCCTTGACCCGACACCGGCAGACGGTTTCCGGTGGCCGCTGCACCCGAAACCGCAGGTGCTGCGACCGTTCGAGGCGCCGCCGCAGCCGTGGGCCGCGGGGCACCGGGGCGCCGATCTCGCGGGGTCGGTCGGCCAACCGGTGCTCGCGGCGGGTGCCGGCACGGTGTCCTTCTCGGGCGTGATCGCTGGTCGCGGCGTGATCGCCGTACAGCACGCCGGAGGGCGGCGGACTACCTACGAGCCGGTGACCGATCGGGATCCCACGGGCACCGTCGAGGCGGCCGGCGACCGCATCGCCACCCTGGCGGCCGGAGACCACTGCGGGGACAGACCGTGCCTGCACTGGGGACTGCTGGTCGGCCCGAACAACTATCGAGATCCGTTGTCGCTGCTGGAGTTTCGACCGGTGCGGCTGCTTCCTCTCGGCTGACCGACCCGATCGGCGGGTCTCAGGCCTTACCGGCGGCGTTCGGCCGCTTCGGCCACGGCCACGCCTTGCACCCCTGCAGGCCGAGCGTCTGCTGCTGCATCACCGGGGCGTAGGCGCCCTTCTTCGAGCACAACTGGTGCCCGTGGCCCAGCGCATGGCCGACCTCGTGGTTGACCATGTACTCGCGATAGGTGCCGAGCTGGCCCTTGAAGTAGACGACGCCTTTCATCCACAGCTTGTAGTTGAGGACGACGTGGGCGCTGGTGTCGCACGAGGTGTCACCGTGGGTGGGCAACGGGGCGCAGAGTTTGTTGACCTCTTTCGGGCTCGCGACGAGCACCCGCATCTGTGGCTTGGTGCCCTTGGCCACCTGGTGCGGTGTGACCTGGACGAACCGCACCTGGTCGACGCCCTGCCAGCCGCGCCGGTCCAGCAGCGCACTGCCGAACGCCTTGGCGACGTCAGCGGTGTCGGCGTGCATGCCGCCCTCGATCTGCAGCGAATAGGTAACCACCCGTCCGGTCTTGACCGTCGTCGTTTCGGGGACCGTCACGGCCGTGAACTTGCCGTTGCCCTGGGCCGGCACGGACACCGGCTTCGCGGTGGACGTTCTGCTCGCGGGCTTCGTCGACGTCGCGGTGCTCGACGCCGTGGTGCTCGACGCCGTGGTGCTCGGCGTCGCCGAACTCGAGGCGGATGTCGTGGCGGTGGCGGACGGTGCGGTGGCCGAACCTGGAGCCGGTGTGGTCGCGGCCGGCGATCCCGCCGCCGACTGGCCGCGGCCGTACAGCAGGTAGCCGGACAGTGCGCTGGCCAGCGCGAGTACGACGACGACCGCGATGACCGTCCGCATCAACCGGGCCTGGCGCTGTCGCCGCGCCTCCGCCGCGGAGATGTGCCGTGGAGGGGGCAGGGGGCCCTGCCGGTGCGCGCCACCGGTACGGCGATCCCGTCGCATCTCGGGCGGACGCCCGCCCGATCCGAGGTCAGGCACGGGGATGCGCCTGGGCGAAGGTGCGGCGCAGCCGCTCGACGGACACGTGCGTGTAGACCTGGGTGGTGGCCAGGCTCGCGTGGCCGAGCAGCTCTTGCACCAGGCGTATGTCGGCTCCGCCCTCGACCAGGTGCGTTGCCGCGCTGTGCCGCAGTCCGTGCGGACCGAGGTCCGGGGCGCCGGGGGTTTCGCGCAGCAGCCGGTGCACGACCTCGCGGACCACGCGGGGGTCGACCCGTCGCCCTCGGGCACCGAGGAAGAGTGCCGGCCCGGACGCGGCGGCGACCAGCTTGGGCCGGCCGGCCTGCAGCCAGGTGTCCAGCGCCTCGACGGCCGGCCGCCCGAAGGGTACGGTCCGCTCCTTGTCGCCCTTGCCGATGACCCGCATGACACGTTCGGACCGGTCGACGTCGTCGATGTCGAGGCCGACCAGCTCGGCGACCCGGATCCCACTGGCGTACAGCAGTTCCAGCATCGCCCGGTCCCGCAGGTGCACCGGGTCGGCGTCGTCGGCCGCGACGGCGGCCACGTCGAGCAGGGCGCTGGCCTGGTCCTGTCGCAGCACTTCCGGCAGGGTCTTCACCCGCTTCGGGGCCACCAGCCGCTGGGCCGGGTTCGTGGTGATCTCGCCGGCGCGCTGCGCCCAGCCGAAGAAGCCTCGTGCGGCCGCGGACCGGCGTGCGAGGGTCGCCCGGCTCGCGCCCGCTGCGTCGAGCCCGGCGAGCCAGGACCGCAGGTCCGCCAGCGTGACGTCGTCCCAGGACGTGACGCCGCTGTCGGCGAGGCGGTCGGCCAGATCGCGCAGGTCCGTGAGGTAGCCGCGGACGGTGTGCGGTGACCGCCCTCGCTCGGAACGCAGGTGTCGCTCGTACCCGGCGATCACCGGCTCCTGGAGTAGCGCGCTCGAACTTGTCACGACACCCACAGGCTAGCCCGGGGTCGGCTCGACCGAGTGCGACCAACACGCCGGTGCCGCGCGTCAGCTTGCGTGGCCCGGGGTGCGTCGCCACCCGGACTCGATCCGCTCGACGAGTCGTGCGGCGTGCAACGCGGCCAGCCCGCGGGTCACTTCGCGAGCGCTGAGTCCGGCACTGATCGCCAGCTTCTCGGCCGTCGTCCCCCGCACGACCGGCATCGCGTCGAGCAACCGGCGGTCGGACTCCTCCAGCGCGTCGAACAGCGTCGGCGCTGCACGCTTCGGCTCGGCGAGGTCGGCGCCGATCGCACCGAAGAGCTCTGCGCAATCGTCGACATCGGTCACCAGGGTCGCGCCGCAGTCACGGATCAACTGGTGTGGACCCGCACTGGCCGGACTCGTCACCGGTCCGGGCACGGCCGCGAGCAATCGACCGATCCGGGATGCCGCGGTGGCCGTCGAGCGCGATCCGCTGCGCAGCCCGGCCTCGACCACCAGGGTCCCCGGTGTCAGCGCCGCGATCAACCGGTTGCGCGACAGGAAACGCTGCTTCTGCGGTGCGAACCCGGGCGGCAACTCGGTGACGACGGCACCGGCCTGCTCGATCTGCCGCAACAACCCGGCGTTCGCCGCTGGGTAGGCGATGTCGATGCCGCAGGCCATGGCGGCGAAGGTGCGGCCACCGGCCGCGAGCGCACCGCGGTGACTGGCCGTGTCGATCCCGTGCGCACCACCGGACACGACGGTGAAGCCACGGCTGCTCAACCCGTAGGCGAGCTCCCCCGCCACCTGGGTGCCGTACGGCGTGGCGGCCCGTGCCCCGACCATCGAGATGCTGCGCTCGCACGACTCGCCGAGTGTTGCCTGACCGGCGATCCACAGACAGAACGGTGGGTGCTCCAAATCGTTGAGCCCGCAAGGCCATTCGGCGTCCCCTGGTATGACGATCCGCGCCCCGACCTCCTCGGTCCGGGCGACGATGCCGTCGACCCGAAGTTGCTCGGCCCGGGCGACGGCTCGACCGAAGGCGCCGCCCTCGTTGGACCGCACAAGGTCCCAGGCGGTGAACGGATCGAGTCCACGCAACCGTGGCAGCATCGTCCTGTCCTCGGGCTCGACGGTCGCGGCCAGCGCGATCCGTACCGCCAACTGCGCATCCCGGCTTCCCCGCAGCGCCGTGACCGGCCCCCGTTGCTCGTTCATGCTGCCGCACTTCCTGCCCGCAGCCCGCGGGCTTCCTCGACCTGCCGGAAACCGGGTTGTTCGGCACCGTCCAGATCGCCGATCGTCCAGGCGACCCGCAGACAGCGGTCGTAGCCACGCAGCGTCAACTGGCCGAGCTCCATCGCACGATCCAGACCGCGCGTCACGTCGCCGGGTAGCCGCCACGGGCTGGATCGCAGCACCGCACCCGGCACCTCGCTGTTGCGTGCGAAGCCGATCGGTGCCCAGCGCTTCGCCTGCCGGCGCCGGGCGTCCACCACCCGCGCGGCCACCTGGGCGGTGGACTCGCCACGCGGTCCGGCCAGGGAGGCTCGGGTCACCGGAAGCATGGTCAGCTGGACGTCGACCCGGTCCAGCAGCGGGCCGGACATCCGGCCGAGGTAGTCGCGCCGCCGTTGCGGCGCACACGTGCACTTCGAACCCTTCCCGTAGTTCTGACCGCACGGACACGGGTTCGCGGCCAGCACCAGCTGGAACCGTGCGGGGAACGTGACGACCTGGTCGGCACGGGCAACCTGCACGACACCGGACTCCAGCGGCTGGCGCAGCGCGTCGAGCACGTCGCGGCGGAACTCGGGACACTCATCGAGAAACATCACGCCGCGATGCGCACGCGAGACCGCGCCGGGACGCACCCGACCCGACCCGCCGCCGACCACCGCAGGCATCGACGCTCCGTGGTGCGGCGCCACGAACGGCGGCCGGTCGATCAGCACCTGCTCCGGCAACGCGCCCAGGACCGAGTGGATCGCGGTCACCTCCAGCGCCTGCTCCCGGGTCAGCGGTGGCAACAACCCGGGGAGCCGCTCGGCGATCATCGTCTTGCCGGCGCCCGGCGGCCCGATCATCGCCAGATGGTGCCCGCCGGCCGCTGCGACCTCCAGCGCGTAGCGAGCCTCCGCCTGACCGACCACGTCCGCAAGGTCGGGCACCCGGCCCACGACCTGCACGGGCTCGGGCACCGGCGGCGGCTCGGGCAACGGCCTCCTCCTGGCCAGTGCCTGGTAGCGCCGGACGAGGGCACCCAGGGAGTCGACCGGCACGACCTCGATGTCCGGCACGAGTGCGGCCTCCGCGGCGTTCGCGACCGGCACTACCACCTGCCGCGCACCCGCGTCGACCGCGGCCAGCACGGCAGGCAGCACCCCCGGTATGGCGCGCACGGTCCCGTCCAGCCCCAGCTCCCCCACGTGGACGGTGGTCGCGACCAGGTCCGCCTCGATCGTCCCGCCCGAGACCAGCACCGCCACTGCGATCGCCAGATCGAAACCGGACCCCTGTTTCGGCAGCGACGCCGGTGACAGGTTCACGGTGAGGCGCTGCTTCGGCAGGTCCAGCTCGCAGTTGTTCGCCGCCGCCCGGATCCGGTCGGGCGCCTGCTTGCACGCGGCGTCCGGCATACCGCTCACGATGAACTTCGGCAGGCCGGGTGACACGTCCGCCTCCACCTCGACCAGCCGTCCGTGGATGCCCCACACCGCGACGCTGCGGGTCCTCCCGAGCGTCATGCCACGTCTCGCAGGTGCTCGATGGACAACGGCGCACCGGGCGGTGCGAGCACGCCGATGACGTCGATGCGCACGCTCGCCGTCCCGACCGGATGGTCGGCCAGCCAGCGCGCCGCCAGCACCCGCAACCGGCGCGCCTTCACCGGCGTCACCGCCTCGACCGCCCTGCCGAACAGCTCCGATCGACGGGTCTTGACCTCGACGACCACGAGACAGTCACCGACGTCGTCCAACGCGACGATGTCGATCTCGCCCTCGCGGCAGCGCCAGTTGCGCTCGATGACGGTCAGCCCCTGCAACTGCAGGTAGCGCGCCGCCTCCTCCTCACCGAGCCGGCCGAGCTCCCTCCGGTCCGGTCGGCGTGCCTCGCGAGCCCGTCCACCGGGCGGCTGCGTCGATGCCATCGGACATCACCTCCGGCACCCAGCCTCCGGTGCACGGCATACAACTGACCATGACTCCACACCTCAGGTGTGGACGGCGGATGGGGATGTGTACAGCCCGGACCGACTCAGTCCGGAAGCTCGATCTCCCGCGGCGGCAGCTCCTCGACGTTGACGTCCTTGAACGTGATCACCCGCACGTTCTTGACGAACCGTGCGGTGCGGTAGACGTCCCACACCCACGCGTCGTTCATCCGCACGTCGAAGTAGACGCCGGCGCCCTCCCCGCGCACCTGCAGGTCGACGTCGTTGCACAGGTAGAAGCGACGCTCGGTCTCCACCACATGGCTGAACAGCCCCACCACGTCGCGATATTCGCGGTAGAGGGCCAGCTCCTGCTCGGTCTCGAACTTCTCCAGGTCCTCAGCGGACATTCACCTGCTCCTTCCCTGGCGCTGCTGCGTCCACGCTACCCGCCGCAGCTGGCGACGGGACGGCCGCATCACCGCTGAACGGGTGCCACGATCGACGGTGCAGCTCGCACGGTCCGTGGACCTTGATCGCGGCCAGATGGTTCGGCGCCGAATACCCCTTGTTGCCCGCCCAGTTGTAGTGCGGGAAGTCGTCGTGGAAGGCCACCAGCATCCCGTCCCGCTCGACCTTGGCGAGCACCGACGCGGCCGCGACGGACGAGCACTTCATGTCCGCCTTGATCATCGTCGTGACCGGCGGGGTGCGCGGTCCGTCGCAGATCAGCCCGAGCAACCCGTCCCGTTCCGGGTCGGTGAGCCAGTCGTGGTTGCCGTCCAGCACCACCAGGTCGGGTATGACGTGCAGCAGCTCGAGCGCCCGCGTGCCCGCGAGGCGCAGCGCGGCCATGATGCCGATGGTGTCGATCTCGGCGGCGCTCGCGTGCCCCACGGCGTAGTCGGTCGCCCAGCGACGCACCGCGGGCACCATCCGCTCCCGGGCGGCCGGCGACAGCAGTTTGGAGTCCTTCACCCCCTGCGGCACGGTCCGGGTGTGCTCGTCGATGACCACGACACCGACCGACACCGGCCCGGCGAGCGCCCCGCGGCCGACCTCGTCCATCCCGGCGATCAGCCGGTAGCCGTCGCGTTGCAGCGAGCGCTCGACCCGCAGGCTGGGTTTGCTGCTGCGCGGCGCGGTGCTACGGCGGGTGGTGCGGGCGGTCACGACGGGTCAGGCACCTTCGCGAACACGCTGCTGTAGTCCTTCAGTGCGTGGATCCGGCTGATCGGCCACGCGATCGCCACGACCTGGCCGGTGATGTCCGACATCGGCACGGACCCCAGCTTGCCGTCGCTGTTGCCGTCGTGCATCCGCGAGTCGGCCGAGTCGTTGCGGTTGTCGCCCATCACCCAGACCTTGTCCTTCGGGACGGTGATGTTGAACGGGATGGTGCTGGGCACGCTGCCCTGGTCGATGTAGGGCTCGGTGATCTCGACACCGTTGACCGTCAGCTTGCCGTCCTTGGTGCAGCACTTGACGTGGTCACCCGGCATGCCGATGATCCGTTTCACGACGTGCTCGCCGCCGCCGGGCAGCACCCCGACGAAGACCAGCGCGTCCGACACCGCCCGTTTCAGGGTCGAGGAGTGCTGCGGTGTCGATCCCCAGGTCTTCGGGTCCTCGAAGACGATGACGTCGCCGCGGTGCAGCGGGGAGTGCTGCGGCGTGAACTTGCTGACGATGATCCGGTCACCGACGTCCAGCGTGCTCTCCATCGACTGCGACGGGATGTAGAACGGCTGGGCCAGGAAGGTCTTCACCAGGAAGCTGAGCGTCAACGCGATCGCCACGATCACCACGAGTTCCCGGGTGAAGGCCCACCGCGACTTGCCCTTCGGCAGCCGGGTGTCCTCGGGTATGGCGCCCGGCGGCAACGCGTCGTCGGACGCAGCCGGCTCGCCGGCAGGCGTCGCGGCCGCGTCGCGGTCCTGACTCGTCGCCGCACCCTCCGTCGTCGGGTCCGGCGATTCGCCCTGGGTCTGATGAGTCACTCGCTGCGCTCGCTCACGGTTTGGGCACCTTGTCGAATGTCGAGGGGTAGTTGCTCAGCCAGCCCATCCGGTTGACGGGCCAGACGATCATGTCTGTCCGGCCGATGATGTCCGACTCCGGCACCGAACCGGTGCGACCGGTGCCGTCGTCGTGGAAGCGCGAGTCGGAGGAGTCACCTCGGTTGTCCCCCATCACCCACACCCGGCCGGACGGGACGGTCACCGAGAAGGTCTTCTGGTCGGTGCCGCCGCCTGGGTAAATATAGGGCTCGGAGAGGCCGACACCGTTGACCGTGATCTGTCCGCGCGTGTTACAGCACTTCACGTGGTCGCCGGGCAGCCCGATGACCCGCTTGATGAGGTCGTTGTCGCCGGACGGGTAGAGCCCGATCCACTGCAGCACCGACGTCACCGCGCCGGACACGCCGGTCCGTTTCGCGTTCGGTTCCTGCAGCCAGTGGTCGGGGTCGTGGAAGACGATGATGTCGCCGCGTTTGAGGGCGAACGGGCCGGGCGTGAACTTGGAGACCACGACCCGGTCGCCGGGCACCAGGGTGTTCTCCATCGACTCTGACGGGATCCAGAACGACTGCGCCACGAAGGTTTTGATCAGCAGTGACAGCACCAGCGCCACCACCACGACGATGGCGGTCTCGCGCAGCATGCGTCCGGCGCGCCTGCCCGGCGTGCTCGCCCGGCGCTCCCGCTGTGCCACCCGGGCCGCGGTCCGTTCCCCGGCACCGGACGCCGAGGACGTCGACGGCGCACCGGAACCCGTCGGCGCACGGGGCAGCCGGATCGCGTCGGGTGGCCCCGACGGTGCGTCGCCGTCGGTGGAAACCCCGTCTCGGTGGTCGGTCACGTCGGCAGTCTCCCCCACGAACCTAAGGGCCAGTAGCGCAGGACCACCTTGCCGACGATGTCGTCGACCGGAACCATGCCACCACCGGGATCACCCAGGTGCGATCGCGAGTCGTCGGACGCGACCCGGTTGTCGCCCATCACGAACACGTGCCCCGCCGGCACCCGCACGGAGAACGGTTCGTTGCTGGCCGTCATACCCTTGGCGAGGAACGGCTCGGCACGCACCGTGCCGTTGATCCGCAGCCGCCCGTCGTGCCCGACCGCCACCGTGTCACCGGGCAGGCCGATCACCCGCTTGACGTACAACGTCTCCCCCAGATGTATGCCGAGCACGTCGCCGACGGACCGCAGCAGGCCCGCGAGACCCGACGGTGGCACGTCCCCGGGGTGGGTGAAGACGTCGGTGGCGTCGAAGACGATCACGTCGTCGCGGGCGACGTCGTGCGCGTGCACCTTGTCGACCAGGATGCGGTCGCCGCGCCACAGCGTGGGCTGCATCGAACCGGACGGCACGGTGAACGTCTCCAGCACCAGTCCGTGCAGCACCGCGACGGCCGCCAGCACGGCCAGGGCGCCGATCAGCCAGCGCCGGCGGCGCCGCAGCCGCCGACCCGACCCCGCTGCTCGCGGAGGGTATGCCGAAGGCGTGGAGTCCTCCGCAGAGGGCTCCACGCCTTCGGTCATGCGTGCAGGGAGCGTGCTCAGGCCTGCTTGGCGGCAGGCGTCTCGCGCTTCTCCTTGATCTTGGCGGCCTTGCCGCGCAGCTCACGCAGGTAGTAGAGCTTGGCGCGACGGACGTCACCGCGGGTGGCGACCTCGATCTTCTCGATGACCGGGGTGTGCACCGGGAAGGTGCGCTCGACACCCACACCGAAGCTCACCTTGCGGACGGTGAACGTCTCGCCGATCCCGCCACCGTGACGGCGGATGACCACGCCCTGGAAGATCTGGACACGGGAGCGGTTGCCCTCGACGACCTTGACGTGCACCTTGACGGTGTCGCCGGCGCGGAACTCGGGGATGTCGCTGCGCAACGAGGCAGCGTCGAGCTCATCGAACTTGTGCATGGTGATGCTTCTTCCTGCAGGCGCCGCAGGTCGCCCGCGTTCCGTGGATCGGGTGCACCGTCCGGACAAGGAGCCACATGCCTCGGTGAATCGTTCACCGTCGCACTCCCCCTGCGGCGGGGGCTGGGACCGTTTCGGCGCTCGGACAATTCTGCCAGAGAGGTGCCGATCCGGCGAAATCGGCCGGTTCGGCGACTACTTCATCGTCCCCTGCGACAGCGAGCCCTGCAGCTGCCGCTGGAAGAGGATGTAGGCGATCAGGACCGGTACGACGGTGATGACCACGCCGGCGAACATCGCGCCGTAGTTGACCTCGTAACCGGCCGACGACACGAAGTTGTACATGCCCTGCGACAACACGTAGTTCTTCTCGTTGGTGTTCAACGCGACCGGCAGCAGGAACTGGTTCCACAGGCCGAGGAAGTTGAAGATCGCCACCGCCGCGATGCCCGGCTTGGCCATCGGCAGCATCACCTGGATGAACGTCCGCCAGTCGCCGGCACCGTCCAGCTCGGCGGCCTCCATGATCTCCGCGGGCAGCGCCCGGAAGAACGGGTAGAGGAAGAAGACGGTGAACGGGAAGGCGAAGGCGACATACGTCAGGATCAGGCCCGGGAAGGTGTTGAGCAGCCCGATGTTCTTCAGCACGAAGAACAACGGCACGATCGCCAGGAAGATCGGGAAGGTGTTGCCGGCCAGGATCAGGTAGTAGATGAACCGGCTGCCCCGGAACGGGAACCGCGACAACGAGTAGGCGCACATCGACCCCAGCGCCATCACCAGGACCAGCGCGATGGTCACCACGATGACGGTGTTGAGCAGGTCGCGGCCCAGGCCGGAGTCGTTCCACGCCGAGGAGAAGTTGCTGGTCAGGTTGCCCCAGAAGTCGTGGGGCATCTCCCACGGACCCTTGAAGATCTCGCTCGTGGAGCGCGAGGACGAGAAGAACGTCCAGACCAGCGGCAGGATGACGATGAGCGCCCAGAAGATCAGGACGATGTGCGAGCAGATGACGATCGCGAGTTCGCCCGACCCGCGCCGGCGCACCGTGACCGGGCGGCCGGTCGGCGCCGGTGGCTGGCCCGAGGCGTCCGCGGAAGGCTCCGGCCCGGACGGCTTGGTCAGGTTGATGTTGGAGCTCACTGTTCCCTCCCGGCGATCAACCGGTTGACGCCGAACACGATGCCCGCGAAGGCGAGCGTGAGCACGGCGAGCACCACACCCATCGCGCTGGCGCGGCCGAAGTGTCCTTCGGTGAAGGCGGTCTTGTAGAGGTCCTGCGAGATCGTGTAGGTCGAGTTGCTGGGGCCGCCGGTCGGGTTCAGCGCCGCCATGTAGACGAACGCGTCCAGTGCCACCACGCCCAGATAGACGTATGCCGTCTGCACGGTCTCGCGCACCATCGGCAGCGTCACCGACCACATGCTCCGCAGGCGCCCGGCGCCGTCGATGCGCGCGGCGTCATACAACTCGGCGGGGATGCTCTTGATGGCCGCGACGAACAGCACCATGTAGAACCCGACGAAACCCCAGATGATCACGAACACCGAGGCCGGCATCGCCGACTTGACCTCGCCCAGCCAGGCGAACGACTCGAAGTTGTTCCCCCAGCCGAACGGCAGGTGGGTCAGCACACCGTTGAGCATGCCCTTGGACGGGTCGTAGATCTGTGCCCAGATCACGCCGATGACGATCGCGGGGATCGTGTAGGGGAAGAACGACACGACCCGGTAGATGTTCGAGCCCTTCAGACCACGGACCGCACCGGTGCTGGAGCCGCCGACGGTCACCATGGTGGCCAGCAGGAAGCTCAGGACGACGGTCAGGAACGGCACCACGATCGCCAGGATGATGTTGTTGCGGATCGTCTTGCGGAAGATGTCGTCGCCGAAGATGTAGGTGTAGTTGTCCAGTCCGATGAAGTTCATCGTCGACGTGAAGCCGCCCCAGTCGGTCAGCGAGTAGTAGATCGCCTGGATGAACGGCCAGATGACCAAGCCGATGTAGATGACCATCGGCAGTCCGATCGTCACCAGCAGGAAGCCGATGCGGGACGGACGAACGCGCCTGCCACCAGCCCGCTTGGGGCTGGTGACAGGCGCGGCAACCGGGAGTCCGGTCACTTGATCTCGACCTTCTTGACGGAGGAGTCGTTCGCCACCTTGTCGGTGATCTGCTGCAGTGCGCTGGTCAGGCCCTTGGCGTCCAGTTGCCCGGACAGGAAGCTGTTCCAGGGGACCAGCATGTCCGGGTTGGTGCCGTAGAGGTCGACGAAGCGGATGTTGAAGACGTTGTCACCGGCGCCGTCCAGCATCTTGATCTGCGACTGCAGCGCGGTCGACCCGAAGCCGCTGGACGGGACGGTGCCCTTGACGATGGTCGGGGCCAGCTTCGTCTTGGCGAAGTTGGTCGCGGCCTCCTTGGACAGCATCGCCCGCAGCAGCTCCTTGCCGCCGGCGACGTTCTTGGCCTGGCTCGGGACGATGAACTGCTCGCCCGGTGCGGCGTTGAGCGCCTCGTACGGCATCTTGCTGGACGAGGTCAGCGTCGGCTCCGGGATGCCGGTCATCTTGAAGCCCTTCTTGGTCTGGGACTTCATTTCGTTCTCGATCCACGACCCGGACGGGTAGAGGATGCCGGACTCGTCGTTGCTCCACTGCGCCTGTGCCTGGGTGAACTGCGTGCCGGCGCCACCGGGCTTCATGTAACCGGACTTGATGATCTTCTCCAGCTTGGCGAACACGCCCTGGATCGCGGGCATCGACCAGCACTTCGGCTTGAGGTTCTCCAGCGCGAGACGCATCTCGTCGCCGCCCTCCTTGATCGCCGAGTCCATGCACAGCGTCTGGTAGTAGGTGGCGGCTTCCTTACCCCAGACGAACAGGTACTTCTTCTTCGTCTTGGCCTTGGCGCCCAGGTCGAGCAGGTCGTCCCAGGTCTTCGGCGCGGTCCAGCCGTTCTGCTCGAACAGGCTCGCGGAGTACCAGAGTCCGTAGATCGTCATCACGTAGTTGAGGACGAGCATCTTGTCGCCGACCAGGCCGCGCTCGCGCACACCCGGGTAGAGCGAGTCGGAGATCTTGGTGCCCTCCAGGTTGTTGGCGTCGAGCACCGAGCTGAGGTCCTCCAGCTTGCTGGCGATCGTGTTGATGCCGATGGCGTTCGCACCGGAGTCGTCGACCAGGTCCGGCGGGTTGCCGCTGACGAAACGCGGCTGCAACTGCTGCGCGATCTGCGTCGACGGAGACACCTTGACCTTGCTGCCCGACCACTTCTTCTCGAGGACCTTGCCCGCGAAGCTGACGTAGTCGGTGCCGTAACCGCCGTTGAAGATCACCGCGTCGACGGTGCTCTTCGCGGAGAATCCGAACGGGTTGTCGGACGAGGTCTTGCCCGTGGCCGCCGTGCTGCCACCGCCGCTCCCGGTCCCACTGCTGCCACCGCCGGCGCAGGACGCGAGGGCGCCCCCGACCGGCAGTGCCAGGCCGGCCGCCAGAGCGGTGCGCATGACCGTCCGCCGGTTGACCTTGGAGTCGATTTGAGTCATGGCCGCGTTACCTCCAGTTATTCATTGCCAAGGCACAGTCTCTGCGTGGTCCGGCCGTGCGGCCGGCGACTGCACGCCCCACACAATATGATTAGTTTTGCCAGTATGTGCGTCTTTCGGCGCATAAACAATCACAAATTTGCAACAGCACGCTGACCTCCGACCGTGACCGACGAGTCGGCACCCCAACCAGCTCCGAGGCCCACATGCACCTCATCGACTCTGCCCCACCCACGGTTGTCCGGGCTACTCGCCTCGCCGTCACCGGCTCGAATCCTGGCCCCGACAGCACGCTGCCGGCATACCGGCCGATCCGGGCGATGACGACGAGCTCCGTCGGGGCCGACGCCTCCCCGCAGATGCGGGCGCGGGTGGCGCGTGGTCGCCTGCGCAGTCCCCTGCCGTATGGCGTGCAGTCCGACTACGACCGGGGCGACCGTCGACGGGACCTGCCGGCTGTCACTCTCGACAACGGCATCCTGCGTGCGACCGTGCTGCCGACGCTGGGCGGGCGGGTCTGGTCGCTGCGCGACCTGCGGGCCGACCGGGAGCTGTTGCTGGTGCCGGAACGGCTGCGGTTCGCCGGTTTCGCCCTGACCGACGCGTGGTTCGCCGGCGGCATCGAGTGGAACCTCGGCTCCACCGGGCACGCGACCACCACCTGCCGGCCGATGCACGCCGCCGTGGTCGACTCCCCCACCGGGCAGGCGCTGCGGCTGTGGGAGTGGGAGCGCACCCGTGACCTGGTCCTGGTCATCGACCTGACGCTGGCCGGCGACCGGCTGCTCGCGTCCACCCGGGTGATCAACCCGGACCCGGAGCCCAAACCGCTGTACTACTGGACCAACATCGCCGTCCCGGAGACGCCCGGCACCCGGGTGCTGACTCCCGCCACCCACGCCTGGCGCACCAGCTACTCCGGGTCGCTGGACCTGGTGCCGGTGCCGCACCCGGAGGGCCCGGTGGACATCAGCTACCCGGCGGCCTCGTCCGCATCGGCCGACTACTTCTTCGACGTGGCTGACCAGGCCGGACGGTCGATCACGGCCGTCGAACCGGACGGCACCGGCTTCGCCCAGACGTCGACCGCCGAGTTGCGCGGCCGCAAGCTGTTCCTCTGGGGCCACGCACCGGGCGGCCGCCGGTGGCAGCGCTGGCTGGTCGGCGACCAGAGGTATGCCGAGATCCAGGCCGGCGTCTGCGCGACGCAGTTGGAGCACGATCTGATCGACGGCGCGTCGGAGCGGTCCTGGACCGAGGCGTTCGGCCCGGCAGAGCTCGACCCGGCCGTCGTGGCCGGTCCGTTCGAGGAAGCAGCGGCAGCTGCGGCGGACTCCGTCGCGGCTGCGGTGCCCGTCGCCGATCTGGAGGCGTGGCACGAGCGGTGGCTGCGTGACTTCGCGACAGTCCCACCAGCAGAGCTTGTCGCGACCGGATCCGGTTGGGGCCGGGTCGAATTGGCCCTGCGTGGCGATGGCGCGCCGTCCGGCGTCGTGTTCCCGGACGTCGACGACGACAGCCGACTGGGTGCCGCGGTCCTCGCCGGCGACGCGATCGACGAGCCGCTGCTGCCGCCCGTCTCTCCTCGCTGGCGGGCCGCGATCGACACCGCCCCGGCGGGCTGGTGGCGCTCCTACGCGCTCGGGGTGGCCGCACATCTCGACGGCGACACCACCGACGCGACCCGGCATTACCGAGACAGCATCGCCCTCCGCCCGAGCGCCGTCGCGCTGCGCGGCCTGGCGATCCTGAGCGACGACCCGGGCGCCGCGGCTGCGCTGTATGCCCGGGCCCGCGAACTCGACCCGCAGAGCCGCGGCCTGCTCACCGAACAGGTCCGGCTGCTGCTCGACACCGGGCACGCCGAACAGGCGCTGGCCGCCATCGACGCGACAGGGCCGTCGTTGCGCGAGCACGGCCGCACCCGGTTGCTGCGAGCCCGCGCACTGCACGCGCTCGGCCGCGACAACGAGGCCGCCGCGCTGCTCGTCGATCTGGAGGTGCCCGACCTCGCCGAGGGCGACCGTGTCATCGGGGACCTGTGGCGTGAGGTCTGCCCCGACCGGCCGCTCCCGGAGGCGCTCGACTTCAGCATGACCGGCTGACGCTTCTTCATCGACCGGCAGACCACCGCATTGACCGGCATACGAATTTCGGCGGATTCGGTATGCCGCTCAATGCACGGGTATGCCGGTCAATCGGTGGCGGAGCGGCGCTTGGAGAGTGTGACGGTGCCCGGCGGGTCGTCGCGGGTCACGATCCGGAACCCGGCGCGGCGGTACATCCGCTGGTTGTCCTCGCTGCCGGCGCCCGTCATCAGGCTGTATGACGCGGCCGCCGCCGGCGCCGCCCCCTGGATGAACTCCAGCAGCGCGCGGCCGAAACCCCGGCCGTGCAGGTCCGGGGCGACCATGAGCCGTCCGATGTGCCAGTCGGTGCCCGCTCCGGCCGGACCGTCCTGCAGCCGGCCGCGCACCGAGCCGACCAGACGGCCGTCGATGCGAGCGGCATACGTCGTCCAGTCGCGCAGCGACTCGGTCAGGGACTGCAGCGTCTCGTGCTGTGCCGGGATCTGCAGGGTCCGGTTGGCGATGCCCTCCTTGAGCCAGCAGGCGTGCGTCATGGTGAGCAGCTCGCCGATGTCCGCTGGCGCGGCGACCGCGATCGCCAGTTGTTCCGCGCCCGCCGCCGCGGCGCGTGGCAACAGGTCTGGCCGGCGGGCCGCGGTGCGCTGCAGCCGCTGCTCGTGCCGCCAGGCGGCGATCCGTCCGTGGTCGCCGGACAACAACACCTCGGGCACCGAACGTCCTTGCCAGTGCTCGGGTTTGGTGTAGACGGGGTATTCGAGCAGCCCGTCCTCGTGCGACTCCTCGACGAGCGAGTCGGCGTTGCCGATCACACCCGGCACGAGCCGGGCGACGGCCTCGATGACCGCGAGCGCCGCCACTTCCCCGCCGTTGAGCACGTAGTCGCCGAGGGAGACGATGCGCACGTCGAAGTCCCGCGCGGCGTAGTCGTAGACGCGCTCGTCGATGCCCTCGTAGCGGCCGCAGGCGAAGACGAGGTGGTCGCGGCGGGCCAGTTCCCGGGCCAGCGCCTGGTCGAGACGCTGCCCGCCCGGGCCGGGGATGATCAGCGTCGGCCGCGAGTCGGTCTGCGCTGCCACATGATCCAGTGCCTCGGCCCAGGGCTCCGGCTTCATCACCATGCCGGCGCCGCCGCCGTACGGGGTGTCGTCGACGGTGCGGTGCCGGTCGTGGGTGAACGCGCGCAGGTCGTGCACCTGCAGCTCGATCAGGCCGTCGCGGCGGGCCTTGCCGATCAGCGACAGGTCGAGCGGCGCGAGGTAGTCGGGGAAGATGGACACGACGTCGATGCGCACGGTCACTGCTCCGTCAGGTCGAACAGCCCGGGTGGTGCATCGACGACGATCTGGCCGGCCTCGAGGTCGACGACCGGGACGATCTGTTCGACGAAGGGCACGTAGCCGGTGCGCCCGTTCGTGAGCCGCACCTCGAGCAGGTCCTGCACCGGCCGGTCGTGCAGCTCGACGACCGTGCCGAGCGGGTGTCCGTCCGGGTCGACCACGTCGAGGCCGACGAGGTCCTCGGCATACCAGGCGTCGTCCTCCTCGGTGTCGTCCGCGGACATCAGCAGGCGGGTGCCGCGCAGCGCTTCCGCGGCGGTGCGGTCGGTCGCCTCCTCGAAGGACAGCAGGTGGATCCCGTTGTGCACACGATGGGTTCGCAGCGTGAGCGGCCCGGTCGCGGCCGGGTCGGTCGCGAACGCGGTGCCGACGACGAAGCGGTCGTCGGGTGCGTCGGTGTGCAACCGGACCGTCACCTCGCCCTTCAGGCCGTGCGGCTTGCCGATGCGTGCGACGACGACGTCGTCGGTCTCGGTCTTCATGCCACCCACTCGCCGGCGCGCATGACGCGCTGGACCGTGTGGTCGGCGTCCAGGACCACCAGATCGGCGCGGGAGCCCACCGCCAGGCTGCCGCGGTCGCCGAGGCCGAGCACCCGTGCCGGATTGGCCGAGGCCGCGGCAGAGGCGACCTCGACGGGGACGCCGTCGCGGACGGCCCTGGCGAAGGCGTTGTCCATGGTGAGCGAGCTGCCGGCCAGCGACCCGTTGGCGAGCCGGGCGGCTCCGTCCTCGACCCACACCCGCTGGCCGCCGAGCACGTACTCGCCGTCACCCACACCCGTGGCGTCGATCGCGTCGGTGATCAGCACCAGCCGGTCGCTGCCGCGTGCGAGCACCTCGCGCAGCACCGCGGGGTGCAGGTGGATGCCGTCGTTGATCGTCTCGCAGGGCACGCCCGCGTCCAGGCTGGCCAGGACCGGTCCCGGCTCGCGGTGATGGATCGGGCGCATGCCGTTGAACAGGTGGGTGGCCAAGGTGGCGCCGTGCTCGAACGCCGCGGTCGCCTGCTCGTATGACGCATCCGTGTGACCGACCGCGGCGATCACGCCGGCCCGCACCGCCGCGTCCACCAGGTCGAGCGCACCCGGCAGCTCGGGCGCGATCGTGATGACCTTCAGGTGCCCGCGCGCGGCCGCCACCATCCGGTCGAACGCATCGAGGTCCGGCTCCAGCAGGTGATCGGGATTCTGTGCGCCGCAGCGGACGTGGGAGAGGAACGGTCCTTCGAGGTGCGCGCCGGCGATCTCCCCCGCGTCGGCCAGGTCGGCGGCCCAGCCCAGCTGCTCGCACAGCGCGTCCACCGGTGCGGTCACCAGCGACACCAGGGTCGTGGTCGTGCCGTGCCCGCGATGGAACGCGACGGCGTCGGCCATGTCCTGCGCCGAGGACGTCATGTCGTGACCGCCGCCGCCGTGCACGTGGAGGTCGACGAAACCGGGCACCACGAGCGCGCCGTCGAGCGCCATACCTCCGGCCGCGCCGCCCGCGTCCAGGGCGGTGATCCGCCCGTCGTCGATCGACAGGGAGCCCGCCACGACACCGTCCGGTGCCAGCACCCGGGCACCGCTCAGCACAAGGTTGCTCATGGTGCCAATCGAACACCACGGGCCCCGGCGGGGGCACAGCGCGCCACCCCAACGCCGGAGAGCCGGCCGAATCACCGCGCAAGTGACCGAAGATGCGCTAAACTCCGATGAATCACGCATAAACCATCATTCGTTCACCTCCGGGTGAGCAGTCAGCCGCACCCGAAGGAGCCCGACCGTGTCATACGTCGCCGCCGAGATCACCACCCAGCCCGAGGTGTGGGCACGTGCCGCGGAGCTGGCGGCGACCGCCGAGTCCGCCGCGGCGCTGCCCGCCAAGGGCGAACGCGTCGCGATCGTGGGCTGCGGGACCTCCTGGTTCATGGCACAGTCCGCGGCCGTGCTGCGCGAGCAGGCGGGTGAGGGCGAGACGGACGCGTTCGCGGCCTCCCAGTTCCCCACCGACCGCAGCTACGACCTGGTCATCGCGATCACCCGCTCGGGCACGACGACCGAGGTGATCGACCTGCTGCGCAGGCTCGGCCCCGGGCAGCGTTCGACGGTGCTCACCACCGAGGCCGAGCACCCGGTCGTGCCGCTCGCGACGCACCACGTGCTGCTCGGCTTCGCCGACGAGCAGTCGGTCGTGCAGACCCGGTTCGCGACCGGCGTGCTGGCCTGGTGGCGCGCGGCGCTCGGCGAGGACCTGACCGCCGCCATCAAGGACGCCGAGACCGAGCTGGCCACCCCGCTCGCCGACGAATGGGTCGCGGCCACCCAGTTCAGCTTCCTCGGGGACGGTTGGACCGTCGGCCTGGCCAACGAGGCCGCGCTCAAGCTGCGCGAGGCCGCACAGGCCTGGACCGAGTCCTACCCGGCGATGGAGTTCCGCCACGGACCGATCAGCATCGTCGACCAGCGTTCCGTCGTCTGGGTCTTCGGCGACGTTCCGGTCGGGCTTGCCGACCAGGTCGCCGCCACCGGTGCGACGCTGGTGCACAGTGACCTCGACCCGATGGCCAGCCTGACCAGCGCGCAGCGGGTCGCGGTGGCCCTGGCCGAAGCGGCGGGCAAGAACCCCGACGAGCCGCGCGCGCTGACCCGTTCGATCATCCTGGCGTAGTGGCGATCACGGGCCCGGTGCTCGCCGTCGACGTCGGCGGCACCTCGATCAAGGCCGCCGTCCTCGACGACGACGGCTCCGAGCGCCTGCGCCGGACGGTTCCGACGCCGTTCCCGGACGGGCCGGATGCGGTCCTGGCCGCCATCCGCGACCTCGCGAGCGACCGCGCGACCGAGGCCGCCCAGGCGGGCACGCCCGTGCAGGCCGCCGGCGTCGTCGTCCCCGGCGTGGTCGACCCGGCGGCCGGGATCGCCCGTTACGCCAGCAACATCGGCTGGCACGACGCGCCGCTGCGTGACGTCGTGAGCTCCGCGCTCGCGGTGCCGACCGCCATCGGCCACGACGTGCACGCCGCCGGCCTCGCCGAGCTGACCGCCGGTGCGGCGGTCGGTGTCGACGACGCGCTGATCGTCGTCCTCGGCACCGGCATCGCGTCGGTGGTCGTCGCGGGTGGCCGCATTGTCCGTGGCGCGACCGGCACACCCGGGGAGATCGGACACATCCCGGTCGGCGACCCGCAAACCCGTTGCCGTTGCGGGGCATTCGGCTGCACCGAAATGTTCGCCTCTGCTCGCGGCGTCTCCCGACTGTATGCCGAACGCACCGGTCGCGAGCTCGACGCAGCCGAGATCGTGGCGCGTCTCGGCACCGAACCGGACGCATCGGCGGTGTGGCAGGTGGTCACCGACACCCTGGCCCGCGCGCTCGTGTGCGGCGCGCTGCTCACCGACCCGGCGCGCATCGTGCTCGCCGGCGGCCTCGCCCAGGCGGGCGCCGCGCTCGTCATACCCACCGCGCAGGCGCTGGCCGCCGGGATGCCGTGGCGCTCCGCACCCGAACTCGTCGCGTCACCGCTCGGCGCCCGCGCCGGCCTGCTCGGCGCCGGGATCCTTGCCCGCACAGCCGGATCGGAGCACGGCGCGTGATCCTCGCGGTCTGTCTCAACCCCGCCCTGGACGTGACCTACACCGTGGGCGCGCTGCGCCCCGGCGCCTCGCACCGGGTGCGCTGGGTGCGTCGCCGCGCCGGCGGCAAGGGCATCAACGTCGCCGCCGTGTTGCACCAACAGGGTGTCGACGCGCTCGTGACCGGCCCGGTCGGCGACAGCATCGGCACCGAGCTCGCGGCCGGTCTCGACGGGGCCGGCGTCGCGCACCGGTTGACACCGATCGCCGCGGCCACGCGGCAGACCGTCACCGTCGTGGACGGCGCCGGTGAGGCAACCGTCCTGAACGAACCCGGGCCGGCGCTGACCGCTGACGAGTGGGCAACGTTCAGAGACGTTTTCGCCGATCTTGCCGAGCAGGCGGAGCTCGTCACCCTGTCCGGGAGTGTGCCCGACGGCATCCCGAGCGACGCCTACGGGCAGCTGGTCTCGATCGCGCACGAGAGCGGGACGCCGGTGATCCTGGACTGCGACGGCGAACAACTGGTCGCAGCGCTGCACGCACGCCCGGACATCGTGAAGATCAACGAGCACGAAGCGTCCGCCACGACCGGGTACGGAACCGGCTCCGTCGACGACGTCTTCGCCGCTGCAGAGGAGCTGCATGCGCTGGGTGCGGCGGAGGTCGTCATCACCCGCGGCTCGGGGGGTGTCGCGGCGCGGACCGGTGACGGCCGGTTCGTCGCGACTGCTGCCACGGTGCTGTCGGGCAATCCGACCGGCGCCGGTGACGCGTTCACCGCCGGACTCGCCGCGGCGATCGTGGCCGGGCTGGACTGGCCGTCCCGCCTGCGACGCGCGGCCGCGTGGGCGGCAGCGGCCATCCCGATGCCGACCGCAGGCGAGCTCGACCCCGTCATCGCCGCCTCCCACGAGGCGCGCACCATCATCGAGCAGAGGTAACCGGATGAGTAGCGTCAACACCGTCGATCTTGTTGCGAAAGCGCAGGATTCGGGCACAGCCGTCTTTGCGTTCAATGTCGTGACGCTCGAGCACGCCGAAGCCATCGCCGCCGGCGCTGCCGCCGCCGGCACGCCGTGCATCCTGCAGGTCAGCCACAACACGATCAGGTTCCACCACGGACCGGAGGCGATCCTCGCCGCCACGGTCGCCGTCGCGGCGACGGCCGACATACCGCTGGCGGTCCACCTCGATCACGTCACCGACCCCGACCTGGCCCTGCGCGCCGCGGAGCTCGGCGCGAGCTCGGTGATGTTCGACGCGGGGGCGCTCCCCTACACCGACAACGTCACGGCCACCGCCGAGGTGACCCGGCGTGCACACGACCTGGGTCTCTACGTCGAGGCCGAGCTGGGTTATGTCGGCGGCAAACCCGACGCCCCGGCGAGCGCGCACGCCGCGGGGGTGCGCACCGACCCCGGCGAGGCCGCCCGCTACGTCGCAGCCACCGGCGTCGACGCGCTCGCGGTCGCCGTCGGCAGCAGCCACGCGATGACCGACCGGACCGCCGTCCTCGACCACGAGCTGATCGGCGAGTTGCGCGCCGCGGCGGGGGTGCCGCTGGTGCTGCACGGTTCGTCGGGCGTCCCGGACGGGCAGTTGCTCGCCGCCGTCTCGGCGGGGATGACCAAGATCAACGTCGGCACGGCCCTCAATGTCGCCTTCACGGGGGCGGTCCGTGAGGTGCTGGCCGGGACCGAGAAGGTCGACCCGCGCCCCTATCTCACGGCCGGGCGTGACGCGATCTCCGCCGAGGTCGAGCGGCTGCTGCGACTCGGCTGAGCCCGCCGGTCTACGCGAGGACGACCTCGATGCCGGCCGCCTCGAAATCGCGCACCGCCGCGGGGTCCGCGCTGTCGTCGGTGATCAGCATGTCGATGTTCTCCGGCGGGCAGATCGTGCAGAACGCCCGCTTGCCGAGCTTGGTGGCGTCCGCGACGACGACCACCCGTTGTGAGCGGTTCGCCATCTCCCGGTTGATCTCGCCCTCGTCGTCGTGCCGGGTGGCGGCGCCGATCTGCGCAGACATCGCGTCGACCCCGATGAAGAGCAGATCGATCGTCATCGCCTCGAGCACCGGACGCGCGAAATGGCCGACCAACTCGAAGGATTGGGGCCGTATGACGCCGCCGATCACGACCACCTTCAGCGGGGGCCGGACGGCGAGGTCACTGGCGATGTTCAGGGCGTTCGTCACGACCGTCAGCGACGCGAGCGCGCCGGTCTCCCCCTCCGCCAGGTCGGCCCGGGACGACAGGCTGCGGGCGACCTCCGTCGTGGTGGTGCCGCCGTTGAAACCGACGACCGTCTGCGGCTCGATCAGCCGTGCCGCCCGGTCGGCGATCCGGCGCTTCTGGTCCGACTGGCGGGCGTTCTTGTAGCGCAGCGGCAGGTCGTAGCTGACCGAACCCGCCACGGCACCGCCGCGGGTGCGGGAGACCAGTTGCTGGTCGGCCAGTTCGTCCAGGTCCCGTCGGGCCGTCGCGGGCGAGACGCCGAAGTCGGAGACGAGTTGGTCGACGTCGATACTGCCGTCGGCGGCGATGCGCTCCAGGATCGCGTTGAACCGCTCATGTTTGCGCACAGCCCGCTCCTTGACGCTTAGTGATCCCTAGACCGAAGTTTGCGTCAAAACCCTGCAGTTGTCGAGTCAACTCCACGCAGTGAGCCGGGAGCCCGGCGCGGGCATGCCGAAGGGGTACGGCGCGAGCAACGCTCCCGCCATACCCCTTCGATTACCTTCCGGTGGAACTACCGGTCGGTGTCGACGATGTCGACCCGCACGTTCTTCCCGCCGGCCAGCGCCTTGACGACCTCACGCAGCGCCGAGGCGGTGCGTCCGGAGCGTCCGATGACCCGACCGAGATCGTCCGGGTGCACACGAACCTCCAGCAGCTCGCCGCGGCGGCCGCTCGCACGTCGCACGGTCACGTCCTCGTCGTGGTCGACGATGCCCTTGACCAGGTGCTCGAGTGCTTCCTCCAGCACGGGGCTCAGCCCTCGGAGGCGGTGTCCGCAGCAGCCTCGGCGGGTGCCTCATCGGCCTGCGCCGACTCGGTCTCCGCCGCCTTGGCCTCGTCGGCCTTCGGCTCGGCCTTCTTGCGAGCGGTCGTCGCCGACCCCTTGCCCGCGTCGTCGGAGGCGTTCTGCGCGGCGGCCAGGGCTGCCTCGTAGAGGGCCTTCTTGTCCGGCTTCGGCTCGGCGACCTTGAGGGTGCCCTCGGCGCCCGGCTCGCCCTTGAACTTCTGCCAGTCACCGGTCACCTTGAGGATCGCGGCGACCTGCTCGGTCGGCTGGGCACCAACGCCCAGCCAGTACTGCGCCCGCTCGGAGTCGAGCTTGATCAGGCTCGGCTCCTCCTTCGGGTGGTAGAGCCCGATCTCCTCGATCGCCCGGCCATCGCGCTTGGTGCGCGAGTCCATGACGACGATGCGGTACTGAGCGTTGCGGATGGCGCCCAGGCGCTTCAAACGAATCTTGACGGCCACGTTCGTGGTCTCCTTCAACATGTCAATGAGCAGCGGCGAGACCGGGGTGGGGACACACCGGGGGGCCGTTGCTCGGGGGTAGGCGTGCGACACACGAGGTGAGAGGGCCTCACGAGCGCACGGGTACGCCCGTCATTCTGCCAGAGCGCGCCCCCAGGTCCCAATCGCGACGACAACCACCGATCGAGCGGCATACCGATCCATTGAGCGGCACACCGATTTCTCTGGAATCCGTATGCCGCTCAATGCGGGGGTATGCCGGTCAATCTCGAGGTGTGACTACGACGGGTCGGCGATCTGCCCCAGGAACAGCGGTGCACCGGTGGTCGTGTCGTGTATGACGAAGAAGAACGCCCGGTCCACCACGATCCGCTGCGGCATCTGCTGCGGCACCGCGCCTGCCTGCACGCCGACCGCCGTGGCCGCAGCGGCCTCCGTCCCGTGCTGGTCGACCTTCACGACCGACTGGTGCGTGACCGAGTCGACCAGCAGCTCGCCCGGCTTCCCGGCGATGCGCGACAGGTCGCAGGCCGGGCTGAACAGTTGGGTCACCCCGAGCGCCTGCAGCGCCGGGGCCAGCTTGCTGCGGGTGTCGATCGAGAACGGCGGCATCGACAGCGAGACCGATCCCGACCCGCTGCCCCGGGTCGCCCGCAGCAGGATCGACGACAGCGAGGAACGCACCGCGCCGAACGCCCCCTTCGCCGGCAGGACGAGGGTCATCGCCAGGCCGCCGCCGACATACGGGATCGTCACGCTCTTCCAGTTCGGGCCGTCGGCCGTCGTCATACTCGACTCGACCTCCATGTAGGGGACCAGGACCTGGTCGCCCGCCGCCGTCGTGAACGGCGCCGGGTCGCCGGGTGTCTTGAAGTCCTTGGCCCACGCCGCCTTCAGGTAGAGGGCGTTGACCAGCTCCAGACGGGTCTGCCGGGTCACCGAGCCCGGACCGAGCAGGTTCGGGATCAGGTTGTTCGTGCGGTCGCTCACCCACTTGTTGATCTGCTTCGTCGCCCCGTCGGGGTCGCCCTGGAAGTCGACGACGTGCATCTGCGCGTCATACCCGGTCGCCAACTGCTCGAGGTAGTCGTGCCGCACCGGCAGTTGCCGGTCCGGCCAGAGGGAGTTGGCCGCCTGGACCACCGTCGGCTTGCCCCGGCCCTGCTTGCTGGCCGTGATCGCCTTGGCGACGGCCGCATCGACGGCGGTGATGTTGCCGGCCTGCTGCTGTTGATCCCCGCCGAGTATGTCGGCCAGCTGCGTCTCGGTCTTGCCGACAGCGCCCGCATCGGTCATCGCGAGCGCCGTGTAGATCGAGTACGGGCTGATCGAACCGTTGGCCGTCGGGCCGATCTGCGCATCCTTGAGCAGCACCTTCACCCCGAATGACGTGAGGTCCGTGCCGGCGCGGGCGTTCGGCCCCGGCGTCATACGGGCGGCCTGCACGGCGAGCACACCACCGGCCTTCGGTGTCACGGTCGCGGGTGAATCGCCCGACGGCTCACCGGTCTGCGAGCTCGGCCCGGGGCCGGCCGTGGAGCTGGAGTTGCATCCGGCAAGTGCCGTCCCCAACGACACCAGAGCGAGCGATTGCAGAGCCTGTCGACGGTTCATGGTTACCCCTTCGTGGACGTGTCGGCCGTTCTACTCTGAAGGACGCGAAGCCCCGGGGGCAGGTTGCGAGGCACCCGACCGGGACCGGTTACCGATTGGTAACGATCGGGCTGCGCGGACCGGAAAATGAAAATGCAACTGTCCGTGCTTCCGCGTAGCGTGGACGCGCCATGACCTCCACCGCCACCCGTGCCTCCGGCGACACCGTCGCCGGGCGATCCGGCACACCGTCCCCCGATCACCGCCGCCAGCTGAACCTGCGTCGGCTGGCCGGAGCGTCCACCGTTGCGACGCTGGCCATCCTGGTCGTCGGCACCATCGGACAGACCCTCGGGACCGTCGTCGCGGGCCGCCTCGCCGCGAGTCCCACCTCCGAGCTGGTGTGGCTGCTGACGCTGTGCGTGGTGGGCGGCGCTCTGCTGGACACCGTCGGCCGCTTCTGCTGGGCGTCGATCATCGACCGCGCCGAGGGTGCGCTGCGCGGTGATCTGCTCAACGCCGCACTGCACCAACCGCTTTCGCAGTTGTCGGAGCAAGCGGTCGGCGAGATCCTGGACCGCGTCGACGACGACACGCACGAGGTCGGCACCCTGATGCGCCAGCAGGTGTGGCGCCTGCTGCAGACCCTGGTCGCACTGGTCCCGATGTGGATCATCGCCGGTGTGACCTGGTGGCCGGCCTGGTTGCTGTTCCCGGTGATCGCCTCCGTGACGTTCTTCGTGATCAAGCCCCGCCTGCACGAGCTCGCCCAGCGCAAGGTCGCCGAGGAGATCGCCTGGACCGACCACGCGGCGGCCCTGGAGGAGGGCATCGCCGGAGCCGACGACCTGCGCACCAGCCTCGGCCAGTCCTTCGCGGTCGCCCGGCTCGCCCGGCTGTCCGCGACCATCCACGAGCGGTTCCGCCAGGTGCTCCACCTCGAGTGGCTGCTCACCCTGCGCGCCAGCGTGCTGTTGCACGCACTGCTGGCCGGTGTCGGTGTCGTCGGCGTCGGGCTGGTGTCCAGCGGTGGCATGTCGGTGGCGGCCGTCGTCACACTCTTCCTGGTCACGACGACGTTCGTCGGCCAGATCGACATGACCGCCCGTCACCTGCCCGACCTGCAGACCGGCATCGGTGCGGTGATCCGGTTGCGCCAGATGCTCTCGGTCGAGCCGGAGCCCACCGGCGGTGCGGCACTGCCGGACGCGCCCCTCGACATACGACTGGACGGCCTGCGGTTCAGTTACGACGAGGGAACGTTCGCACTGCAGGACATCGACCTGCACGTCCCTGCCGGGCACACCGTGGCGCTCGTCGGACGCACCGGGTCGGGCAAGTCGACGCTCGCGTCGTTGCTGTCACGTGCCGTGGAGCCGCCCACCGGGATGGTCTACCTGGGCGGCGTCGACGTCACCACGCTCGACCTGGAGCAACTGCGGTCCGCGGTCGGCGTCGTCACCCAGCGCACCGAGCTGCTGGTCGGCACGCTCGCGGAGAACATCGCGTTGTTCGCCGATCTGCCGCGCGCGACGATCGAGGGCGCCGTCGAGCGCCTCGGCCTGACCGACTGGGTCGACAGCCTCCCGGACGGTCTCGACACCGTGCTCGGCCCGAGCGGCACGTCGCTGTCCGCCGGTGAGGAGCAACTGGTCGCGTTCGCCCGGTTGCTGGTGCGTGATGTGCGGGTGGTGGTGCTCGACGAGGCCACCGCCCGGATGGATCCGCTCACCGAGCGGCGCGTGGTGTCCGCGGCCGAGCACCTGCTCGCCGGGCGCACCGGTGTGCTCGTCGCGCACCGGCTGAGCACGATCGCGCGCGCCGAGCAGGTCGCGGTCCTCGACCACGGCCGGCTGGTGCAGGCCGGCCCGCGCGAGCAGCTCGCGCGGACTACGGGACCGTTCCGGTCGCTGCTCGAGGCGTCCTCCACCGCCGACGAGGAGGCACCTGCCGAAGCGGCCGGCGTCCAGGTCGGCGGTCGCCGCCGGGCGGGCACTCCCCCGGAGCTGCTGGATCTCGGGCACGGCCCGTCGCTGACGCGTGGCATCGCGCACGCGCTGGTCATCACCCCGCGGTGGGGTCTGATGGCGATCGGCATGTTCTTCGGGTCCGCGCTGCTCGGCTCGCTCGGTGCCGTCACCGGGCTGGTCTGGGGCAACGCCGTCGAGAACCTCAAGGACGGCAGCACGCCCTCGACCCTGGCCGTGCTGCTGGTGATCTGTCTGATCTCCGGCCCGGTGATGCTGTCCGAGGCGATCCGGCGCTATCCGCGGTGGTGGGTCGAGGTGCTGCTGCGCACCCGCATGCAGGTGCTGCTGGGCCAGACCCGGGGCCACCGGATGGTCAAGACACCGCCCGGCGAGGTGATGGGCCGGGCGCTCGACTCCGACCGCTACGCGCAATACGCCGACCGCTGGGTCGACTTCATCAACGGACTGCTGATCGCGGTCGTCACCGCGATCATCGGTGGCACCGTGCTGGCCGGTCTCGTGCTGCTCGGCGTGATGGTCGGTGCGGCCGTGGCCTCGGCCGGCGGGCGGCCGATCGCCGGCCGGTCCGCCGCCAAGGCGTCCAAGTCGCGTGCCAACTTCGGCCGGGCGCTGGTCTCGGCGCTGGACTCGGCACGCACGGTGAAGCTTGCGGCACGCACGCCGGAGATCCACCGGCACCTGCAGCGGGTCGACGCCGGCCGCGTCGAGGCCGCCGTGTCCGAGCACCGGGTGCGCGCCCTCCTCGACGGAGTGCCGATCGTGCTGGTGCAGGTGGGCGTCGTCGTCGCGTGGGCGTGCTACCTGGAGGAGGTGTGGGGGCTGGCGACGGCGATCCTGGTGTCGAACGCCGTCAGCGGGTTCGACTGGTTCGGCCGGGTGGCCGGGTCCGTCGTGACCGAGGCGCCGGGTGCGCGCGCGTGGCAGAAGGCCACCAGCCGGTTCGCCGGCGGCGTCGACCTGGTCAGCATCCCGGACGGGATCGATCTCGTGGCGGGCACGGCGCCCGCACCACCGGTCGTCCCGCGGAAACCGTTGCAGGAGCTGTCGATCCGCGGCTTCTCGGCGATCCACGACGACGGCACGATCGGCGTCAGCAACGTCGACCTGACGGTGCGCCGTGGCGAGTTCGTGCTGCTGCTGGGTCAGATCGGCTCGGGCAAGTCCAGCCTGCTCGGGTCGCTCGCGGGGCTGATCTCGCACAGTGGCTCCCTCACCTGGAACGGCGAGCAGGTCACCGACGGTCAGGCGTTCCTGCGTCCGGCTCAGGTGGCGCACGTCGCGCAGGTGCCGCGGGTGCTGTCCGGCACGTTCGCCGACAACGTCCAGCTCGGCTTCGACCGGCCGTTCGACGAGCCGGTGGCGACCGCGCGGCTGGCCCCGGACGTCGAGGCCGCCGGCGGCGCCGACTCGATCATCGGTCACCGCGGAGTGCGGCTGTCCGGGGGTCAGGTCCAGCGGCTGGCGCTCGCGCGTGCCCTGGCGACCGACAGCGAGTTGCTGCTCGCCGACGACGTGTCCAGTGCGCTCGACGCGACGACCGAGGTCGAGCTGTGGGCCGCCCTGCGCGACCGGCACAGCACCGTGGTCGGGGCGACGTCCAAGCGTGCCGCACTGGCCCAGGCCGACCGGGTGGTGGTGCTGGTCGACGGTGTCGTCACCGCGGTCGGGCCGTGGACCGAACTCGCCGACGAGTGGGACCACCTGGCCGGGTGACGCGCACGGCATACCGTGGCGGTCGTTGACTCCGCACGGGCGCCCGGCGATGCTCGGCCGATGGGGAGAATCACACGACAGGTGGGTGCGTTGCTGGCGTCCGCCGCCCTGGTGGCGGGCGCAGCGGCGTGCAACTCGGGCAGTGGATCAGCCGGGTCCCCGGACAGTTCGGGCACTGCCGCTTCGTCCGATCCCCCGGTGACCCCGGCCGAACCGCTGCGGTTCTATCCGGTCGTCCGGGAGTCACAGGGGACGTGCCCGGCCGGGAAGGCGTCATACATCCGTGACGGGCACAGCGACAGCTGCCTGCGGCTGGCTGCACCGGCGCTGACCGTCACGCAGCTGCGATCGGCGCGAGCCGCTCGGATCGAGGGCGGCACCTGGGCTGTGCAGATCGTGCTGCGGCCGGCGGATCGGGCCCGCTTCGGCACGCTCACCAAGAAGCTCAGCGCAAACCAGCCGCCTCGCAACAAGCTGGCCCTGGTGCTCGGCACCGCTCCGGGCGGGCGACTGCTCACGGCGCCCGTCGTCATGTCGCGGATCAGCACCGGTTCGGTGCAGATCACCGGCGGTTTCACGAAATCGAGCGCCCAGCGGCTGGTGCACGACCTCGGCGCCTGACCGTCACACGTCGGCGGGTGCGTGCCGCTCCAGGAACCGGTAGACCTCGGTGTCGTCGACGCCGGGGAAGACGCCGGGCGGCATCGCGGCGAGCAGGTGGGAGTGCACCCGCGCCGACGGCCAGGCGTGCCCCGACCAGCGCTCCGCGAGCCCGGGCGGCGGCTGGTTGCAGCAGCTCGGGTCCGGGCACCGGGAGACCGCGCGCTCGGTCGTCTCGCGGCCACGCATCCACTTCACGTGGTGGTAGGGCACCCCGACGTTGACCGCGAAGAGTCCGTCGCGGGTGCGGTCGACGACGGCGGTGCACCAGTAGGTGCCCGACCGTGTGTCGGTGTAGGCCTGATAGGCCTGCGACAGGTCGGGTTGCTCGAAGACGCGGCGGGCGGTCCAGGACCGGCACACCCGCTGCCCCTCGATCGCACCGGTGGGGTCGGTCGGGAACTGCACGCCGTCGTTCTCGTAGGCCTTGTAGACCACGCCGTCCTGGCTGATCCGCATGAAGTGGACGGGAATGTCGAGGTGGTGGGTCGCCAGGTTGGTGAACCGGTGTGCGGCCGTCTCGTAGGACACGGCGTAGGCGTCACGCAGGTCCTCGATGGCGATGTCCTTCTCGGCCTTGGCCCGGCGCAGGAAGTCGACCGTCTCACCCTCGGGCATCAGCAGCGCCGCGGCGAAGTAGTTGATCTCGACCCGCTGGGACAGGAACTCCGCGTAGTCCGCGGGCGGTTGGTGCCCGAGGACCATGTGACCGATCGCGTGCAGTGCCAGCGAACGCGAATCATGTTGTCCCGCTTCGGGTTGCGGCAGGTAGATGCGCCTGTTCTGCAGGTCGGTGACCGTGCGCGTGGAGCCGGGCAGGTCGGAGGTGTGCACCAGCTTGAAACCGAGCTGGGCGGCGATGCGGTCCACCGCCGCCCGGCTGATGGGACCGCCCGGATGGTTGATCGAGCCGAGCAGCTTGCCCGCCTCGGCCTCGATGTCGCCGAAGTAGTTGTTCGCCGCCCGCATGCGTTCACGCAGTTGGGCGTTGGCACGTCGGGCGTGCTCGGGCGTGGCCGCGCTGTCGGCCCGGGCCGCGGCCATCGCCTCGTGCATCCCGACGAGCGCCTCCAGCGCTTCGGTGGGCAGGCGCGGGCTCACCTTCACCCGTGGCAGGCCCAGGCCCTCGTACGACGGCAGCCGCTGGGCGCGTTCCAGCCGGATCTCCAGCGCCGCGCGACGGCTCGGCGGCGCGGTGGACAGCAGCTCGGTCAGCGGCGTGTCCAGCTCCTGCGCGAGCGCCGAGATGACCGACAGGCGCGGCTCGCGCTTGCCGTTCTCGATCAGGGAGAGCGCCGAGGTCGACATACCGATGGCGGTGGCGACGTCCCCGAGGGTGCGGCCGGCCTCCTGACGGACGTGCCGCACGCGGCGCCCGACCGTCAGCGCGTCGGGCGTGCTGCCCGACTCCTTGACGGCCTCCTTCGTGCCGGGGCTGGTCAGCCTGCCCGGGTCGCTCTCGCGTGTGTCTCGCATCACATTCGGCGTGCTTTTGACACGCCTTGCCGATGCGGGTCGCTGTGAAACTCGTGCCATGCGGGCACAATATCGTAAAAATCGCGATTCTTTATCAAGAACTTGCTGTTGTTTCGCACTCTGGTTACTCCAGAGTTGTCTGCATCGAACGCACCGCACGTCGCGAAAGGACCGATGCAGTCATGAGCACCCAGCAGCAGCCCAGCACCACCGAGCAGGAGACCTCCCTGCAGAACGAGTGGCACAGCAACCCCCGCTGGGCCGGCGTCAAGCGCGACTACACCGCTGGTGACGTCGTCCGGCTGCGCGGCTCGGTCCAGGAGGAGCACACCCTCGCCCGTCGCGGCGCCGAGCAGCTCTGGGACAAGCTGCACACCGAGGACTACATCAACGCCCTCGGCGCGCTGACCGGCAACCAGGCGGTCCAGCAGGTGAAGGCCGGGCTCAAGGCCGTCTACCTGTCCGGCTGGCAGGTCGCCGGTGACGCCAACCTCGCCGGACAGACCTACCCGGACCAGTCGCTGTACCCGGCCAACTCGGTCCCGTCGGTCGTCCGCCGCATCAACAACGCGTTGCTGCGCGCCGACCAGATCGAGTTCGCCGAGGGCATCAAGACCGTCGACGAGTGGCTGGTCCCCATCGTCGCCGACGCGGAGGCCGGTTTCGGCGGTCCGCTCAACGCGTTCGAGCTGATGAAGAGCATGATCGCCTCCGGCGCGGCCGGCGTGCACTGGGAGGACCAGCTCGCGTCGGAGAAGAAGTGCGGCCACCTCGGCGGCAAGGTGCTCATCCCGACCCAGCAGCACGTGCGTACCCTCAACGCGGCCCGCCTCGCGGCCGACGTCTCCGGGGTCCCCTCGGTCATCATCGCCCGCACCGACGCGGAGGCCGCCACGCTGCTGACGACCGACGTCGACGAGCGCGACCGCGAGTTCCTGACCGGCGAGCGCACCTCCGAGGGCTTCTACAAGGTCCGCAACGGCATCGAGCCGTGCATCGCCCGCGCCAAGGCGTATGCCGACTACGCCGACCTTATCTGGATGGAGACCGGCACCCCGGACCTCGAGCTGGCCAAGCAGTTCGCCGAGGCCGTCAAGGCCGAGTACCCCGACCAGATGCTGGCCTACAACTGCAGCCCGTCGTTCAACTGGAAGAAGCACCTGGACGACGAGACGATCGCGAAGTTCCAGCGTGAGCTCGGCGCGATGGGCTACAAGTTCCAGTTCATCACCCTGGCCGGCTTCCACACGCTCAACCACTCGATGTTCGACCTCGCCCAGGGCTACGCCAAGGAGCAGATGAAGGCCTACGTCGAGGTCCAGGAGCGCGAGTTCGCCAGCGAGGCACAGGGTTACACCGCGACCAAGCACCAGCGCGAGGTCGGTACCGGCTACTTCGACCTGGTCTCGACGGCTCTGAACCCGGACAGCGCGACGACCGCGCTGAAGGGCTCCACCGAGGCAGCTCAGTTCTGATCTGTCCCACCCCGGTCGGCTGACGCCGACCACCCCGACTACCCGGGTCTGCGCGGTCAACTGGCTCCGGCCGCGCAGACCCGGGTGATTTCATCCCCACGAAGCTCCGAAGGCACCTCGCACACCGGAAAGGACAACTGTCATGTGTGACGACCACGGAACACCCGTGGTGCGCGGCACGATGCACCCACGCTTCGACCAGATTGTGACCCCGGAAGCCCTTGCCTTCGTAGCCGCACTCGACGGCGCCTTCGCCGGGCGCCGCGCCGACCTGCTCGCGGAGCGACGACGGCGCGCGAAGGAGATCGACGCGGGCGCGAACCTTGACTACCTGCGGGAGACCGCCTCGATCCGCGCCGACCCCAGCTGGAAGGTCGCCGCTCCCGCACCAGGCCTTGCCGACCGTCGATGCGAGCTGGTCGCCCCGGCAAGCCCCAACACCGCTGCGCACGCGATGAATTCGGGTGCGTCCACGTGGTTGGCAGACCTGGAGGACAGCGTCGCGCCGTCCTGGCAGAACATCATCGACGGTCAGCTCACCCTGTATGACGCGATCCGTGGCGACCTCGACTACGAGTCGTCCGACGGGACCGCGCTGACCACCAGCGGTGACGGTCCCACGATCATCATGCGGCCGCGCGGATGGCACCTGTGCGAGAAGCACATCACCATCGACGGGCGACCGATCTCGGCGTCGCTGTTCGACTTCGGTCTCTACTTCTTCCACAACGCCAAGCAGCTGATCGACAACGGCGCCGGCCCGTACTTCTACCTGCCCAAGATCGAGTCCCACCTCGAGGCCCGGCTCTGGAACGACGTCTTCGTGCTGGCCCAGCGCACGCTCGGCATACCGCAGGGCACCATCCGCGCCACGGTGTTGATCGAGACGTTGCCGGCGGCATTCGAGATGGACGAGATCCTCTACGAACTGCGTTCGCACTGCAGCGGATTGGCAGAAGGCCGCTGGGACTACGTGTTCAGCTACGTGCGCACGCTCGCGCACCGCGGAGACGAGTTCGTGCTGCCCGACCGTGAGCAGATCACGATGACCACGCCGTTCCTGCGGTCGTTCACGCAGTTGCTGATCGCGACCTCCCACAAGCGCTGGGCCTACGCGCTCAGCGGTCCGGCCGCGGTCAACCCGACCAGTCACGACGAAGCGGCACGACATCGGGCGCTGGCCAAGGTCACCGCCGAGAAGCAGCGGGAGGCCACCGAGGGTTTCGACGGCTCGTGGGTCGCGCATCCGGCCGTGGTCGAGACCTGCCTGACGGCATACCGGAACGTTCTCGGCGACCGGACCGACCAGCGCTCACTGCGCAAGCCGGCGGCGGTCTCGGCACGAGACCTCATCTCACTCGACGGCATCCAGCAGACGATCAGCCTGAACGGCGTCCGGCGCAGCGTGTCGGTCTCCTTGCGCTACCTGGCGTCGTGGGTCGGCGGCACGGGTGCCATCACGATCGACAACCTGATGGAGGACGCTGCCACCGTGGAGATCTCCCGGGCGCAGCTGTGGCAGTGGCTGCACCACGAGTCGCAGCTGGCCGAGGGTCCGCACGTCACGCGGGAGCTGCTCGACCGGGTCATCGACGAGGAGCTGGCGACGCTGACCCGTGGTCAGGACGCCGACACGACGGCACGCTTCGAGGCGGCCCGCGAGGTGCTCACCTTCGGGGCGCTGAGCGACTACCTGCCCGGCTTCTTCACCAACTACGCCTACGTCCGGTACCTCACGGAGCAGGCGCTGCGGATGACGCCGGCGGGCCCGGACGACCTGCGTCAGTCCGAGAACGTCGGCGCCGGCACGGCGCACGCCTCCCCCGCCGCCTGACCCCCAACCACCGACAGGCTCACCAAATCCCGAAAGGCCCAGTAATACAGTCCTTTTCGACCGTATCTGGCCGGGATTGCTGAGCCTTTCGATGTGTTTGTGGGCCTCTCGGTGTGTTTGTGGGCCTCTCGGCGACGAGCACTCGCGTCAGCTCTTCTCGCGCTCGACGGAGGACAGCCGCATCTCGTCGCGGTCGAGCATGCCCAGGGCCGCCCTGATGCTCTGTGAGCTGAACCTGCCGCGCCGCTCGAAGCCGTCCAACGCGTCCCGTTGTGCGGCGACGACCTCCAGCCGGATGCGGCAGTAGTCCTCGACCTCGGAGCGTGCGTCCAGATCGGCTCGCCGGTCGAGCGAGTCGCGCTCGCTCACCAGGTCGTCGCGCACCCTCGCCAACGTCGCCTCCTGTCCGTCGTCCTGCACGGTGGCGGCCAGCTCGTCGAGCTTCTCCAGACCCGCCTCGTACAGGTCCTCGATCAGATCGCGCTGCTCCCGACCGACCCGGTCCGCGCTGCTCGCACTCACCTTGGCCGCTCGTATGACGGCAGGCAGGGTCAGCCCCTGGCCGAGCAACGTGATCGCCGCGACCAGGTAGGCGATCAGCACCAACTCGGATCGGCGCGGAGTGTCGAACGGCAGGGTCAGCGCAGCGGCGACGGTGATCGATCCGCGCATCCCCGCCCAGCCCAGCACCACGGCACTACGCCAGCCGATCGCCTCGTTGAGCTTGAAATCCAGGTCGGCCGCGAGCCTTTCGACCCGTTCGGTGACGCGCTCACGCCGCCGGCGTTGCGCTGGTCCTGCCGGATCATCGCCACGAGAGGCACCACGAACAGCAGCCGCAGCAGGATGACCGCCAGCGCGGCAAGTATGCCGAGCAGGATCGTGCGGCCGACGCTGTGACCGTCGGCCTGCACGCCGTCCGCCAACGGTTTCAGGTCGATCCCCATGAGCAGGAAGATCGCGCTCTCCATCAGGAAGGTGATCGTGCGCCAGTTCATCGACTCGACCCACCGATCGCGGGCCGCGATCCGGCGCGGTCCCTCCTGCCCGATCACCAACCCGGTGACCACGGTGGCGAGCACGCCCGAAGCGTGCAGCTCCTCGGCCGGCAGGAAGGCGATGAAGGGTACGGCGAACGACATCGCGGTGCTCAGCACCGGGTCGCGCAGCAGCGGACGCACCCGCACCATGACCTCACCCACCACGACGCCGATCACCACCGCGATCACGACCGACCTGATGAAGTCGCCCGCCACACTCCACAGTGACACCGAGCTCGCGATGGCCGCGACCGCCGAACGCAGCAACACCAGCGAGGACGCGTCGTTGACCAGGCCCTCGCCCTCCAGCATCGTCACGACCCGCGGCGGGAGCCCGAGCCGTCGGCCGATCGACGTCGCCGCGACGGCGTCCGTGGGGCTGATCACCGCGCCGAGTGCGAAGGCCGCGGGCCAGGAGACCCCGGTCATGATCGTGTGGAAGAGTGCTCCGACGCCCACCGTGGTGATCACGACGAGCACGACGGCCAGGCCGCTGATCGCCTTCAGATTGCGACGGAAGTCCTGGCCCGGCATCTCGACCGCCGACGAATACAGCAGCGGCGGCAGGACCCCGGCGAGGATCAGCTCCGGGTCGAGTTGCACCACGGGGGTGCCGGGGATGTAGCTGATGACGATGCCGACCACGACGAGTGCCAACGGTGCGGCGACCCCGAGCCGTTTCGAGAACGCACTCACGACAACGATGCTCAGCACCCCGAGGATGGCGATGAGGGTGATGCTCATGGCTCAACAGTTCCAGATGTGGGACCGTTGTCGCCATGAGCGCGCGTATGCCGAGCGAAACGGCACCTCAGGACCACATCTGGATGGCTTTCCCGTCCCAGGGCTACACGCTCGGCGACACCGCGACGGAGGCCGACGAAGCCCGATCGACCTGGGCCGCCGTGGCCCACGCGGTGCTGGAGTTCGAGCCGGTCACGATGGTCGTGGATCCGGGCGAGCTGGAGATCGCGCGTCGCTACCTGTCCGCGGACATCGAGATCGTGCAGACCCCGCTCGACGACGCGTGGATGCGCGACATCGGCCCGACCTTCGTGTATGACGACGACGGGCTGGCCGGCGTCGACTGGACCTTCAACGGCTGGGGCGCGCAGGAGTGGGCCACCTGGGACCTCGACGCGAAGGTGGCGTCATACGTCTTGCAGCAGGCGGACGTTCCACGGATCGCATCGTCGATCGTCAACGAGGGCGGCGGTTTTCACGTCGACGGCGAGGGCACGGTGCTGGTGACCGAGACCGTCCAGCTCGACCCGGGCCGCAACCCCGACGCCACCAAGGCGCAGATCGAGGCCGAGCTCGCCCGCACCCTCGGAGCGACGCACGCGGTGTGGCTGCCGCGCGGGCTGACCCGCGACTCGCAACGCTTCGGCACCCGCGGTCACGTCGACATCGTGGCGGCGATTCCGTCGCCGGGTGTGCTGCTGCTGCACGACCAGCGCGACCCGGCGCACCCGGATCACGCTGTCATGCAAGAGATCGAGAGCGCGCTCGAGGGCACCACCGATGCTGCGGGTCGTAGCTGGGACATCCGCAAGGTGCCCGCCCCAGCCACGCTCGAGGACGAGGAGGGTCCCGTCGACTACAGCTACCTCAACCACCTGGTGGTCAACGGTGGCGTGATCGCGTGCTCGTTCGACGACGCGCACGACGAGGAGGCCGCGGCGATCCTCGGCGACGCCTACCCGGGTCGCAAGGTCGTCAGTGTCGACGCACGACCGCTGTTCGCGCGCGGCGGCGGCATCCACTGCATCACCCAGCAGCAGCCGACCGCCCCGTAGCCAACGCCTCGTTAACGCGCGAACACCTGCTGTGCCCGCAGTGCGGCGCGGGTGACGGTGCGGGCGTCGACCGGGTGTGAGGTGTCGATGTCGATGCGCAGCCCGAAGTCGAATGCGCTGCCGTTGCACGCGATCCATTCCCAGTCGAGGTCTCGTTGGGTGTCCTCGTCGACGCCGTGCACCGGGTGTCGTTGCCCGTCGGCGACGCGCTCCTCGTGCCGGCGACGGGCGGTGGCGATGGGTACGTCGCACCAGACGTGCGGCACTCGGGCCGGGTCGAACCCGGCACGGCGCAGGCCGTCCATCGCCATCCGGTGATCACCGGACCACCAGATGTTCTCGACCACACCACCGACCGGGGAGGTGGCCAGCAACTGCCACAGCACCTCGCCGGCACCGGCTCCCAGGGGTGAACCCGCGCCGCCGGTGCCCTGCAGCCGGTGCCGCAGGTCGGGGTCGAGATGGTCGAAGATCGTCTCCTTGATCACGTCCTTGGCGAAGACGGGCACACCCAGCTCGGCCGCGAGCCGGGGAGCCAGCATCGATTTGCCTGATCCCGGGATGCCGTTGACCAGCAACACGATTCGTGGACTGCGATGCGGTGCGTATGCCGAGGACGGCCACTCCTCCCGGGTCACGGCGTGGACGATGTGATCGCGCCAGGCCGCGCCGTCCGCGCTCGGCAGCCAGAGCATGTCGCGCACGAAACCCTCGCGCCGGAAACCGAGGGAACGCAGCAGCCCGGCCGACGGCGCGTTGCCCGGCCGAACGTTCGCCTCCAGCCGGTGCAGACCCATACCCCGCGGCGCCGGTGTGAAAGCCAGGTTGATGATCTGGCGCATCCCCTCGGCGAACAGGCCCCTGCCGGCGTACGGGTCGTAGGAGTCGTAGCCCAGCACGCCGTTCTGGAATCGCCCGCGAACCACGTTGGTGACGTTGACTTTTCCGACGATGCCGTGACTGCCCTCGGGGTCGTCGGCGTGGATCAGGAAGGTGCGGTGTTCCTCGCTCTGCCGCTCCAGGTGCCAGGTGATGTCGTCGGGGTTGACGGGGTTCCAGACGCTGACGCGTTCCGCGGACTGCCGGACGGCCGCGCGGTAGGCCGGGACGTCGCCGGGTTGCACGGTGCGCACCCAGACGCGACGGCCGCTCGACTGCAGCGGGTGAAGGCGCGGGTCCACGGTCAGGAACGCACCTGACGCCCACGCAGGACGATGCGCTGCGGATCCTTCAGGACGCCGACGTCGTCCCGCGGGTCCGCGGCGTAGACCACGAAGTCGGCGCTCTCCCCCTCGTCCAGGCCCGGCCTGCCGAGCCAGTCGCGGGCGCCCCAGGTGGCGGCGTTGAGCGCCTCGACATTGGTCATCCCGGCCCGCGTCAGCTCGGCGACCTCGGAGGCGACGAGTCCGTGCGGCAGTTGGCCGCCCGCGTCGGTGCCGACCCAGATCGGCACACCCGCTTCGTGTGCTGCGGCGATCGTGTCGAAGCGCCGGTCGTAGAGATCGCGCATGTGCGCGCCGTATGCCGGGAACTTCGCCTCTCCTGCTTCGGCGAACTTCGGGAAGTTCTCGATGTTGACCAGCGTCGGGACGATCGAAATCCCTTGCTGGGCAAAGAGGTCGATCGAGTCCGGCAACAGCCCGGAGGCGTGCTCGATGCAGTCGGTCCCGGCAGCAGCGAAGTCGAGCAGCGACTCCTCGCCGAAGCAGTGCGCCGTGACCCGGGCACCCTCCTCGTGCGCGGCGTCGATCGCGTCCTGCAGCGCCTCACGCGGCCAGCAGGGTGACAGGTCGCCGCGGTCCCGGTCGATCCAGTCGCCGACCAGTTTCACCCACCCGTCGCCGCGGCGTGCCTCCTGGCGCACGTAGGCGACCAGGTCCTCCGGCTCGATCTCGTGCGCGAAGTTGCGCAGGTAGCGCTTGGTGCGCGCGATGTGACGGCCGGCGCGAACGATCCGCGGGAGATCCTCCCGGTCGTCGATCCAGTGGGTGTCGACCGGTGAGCCTGCGTCGCGGAGCAGCAACGCGCCCGCCTCACGCTCACGCAGGGCGTGCTGCTCGGTGGTCTCCTTGTCGACGCCGCCCGTGGCTTCGAGGCCGACATGACAGTGGGCGTCGACCAGCCCGGGAAGCACGAATCCCTGCACGGTTTCGACGTCGTCGGCGTTCGTCGGCGACGACCAGCTGATCCGGCCGCCCAGCACCCACAGCTCATCACGGACGTCGTCGGGGCCGACCAGGACACGCCCGGTCACGTGCAGCACAGGTGGGTCGCTCGCCATACGACCGACCCTACTGGCAAACCCGGCCGAGCCGCCGCACGTCGAGCCGCTGCGGCTCCGTCCGGGGGACGACGCCACGCGCGACCTGCGGGCCACGACGCTTGTACCGGCCGATCCGCCCAGGTAGCTTCGAACCAGCTGGGTCCGCGCAGTGAGTCAATCCACGGGAGTTGTCACCACATGGGTATTTTCGACAGGGTCGCACCTCCGGGCAGCCGGCGTCGCGACGCCGCCCGCACGCTGCGGAACACCGTGCGGTCGACCCGTCCGGCGGCAGCCGGCGCGCCGCCCTCCCGACCCCAGACGGTCGAGCAGGAGAAGCAGACGCTGAAATCCAGCTGGGCGAGCCTCGATCCCGACGCGTTGGACGACTACCTCGTCAGCGGCTTCCAGAACCCGCAGATCAACGCGCAGAGCATCCTCACCCGCCATCGGCTGATCCGGGAGCTCTTCCCCGACGACGACTTCGGCGAGCTGATGCGCGATGAGATCGAGCATTCGGCCCGCGCCACCACGGCGCTGCACGAGCGGTCGAGCGACCTCGGTATCACGATGGGCACGTTCGTCAGCAAGACCAGGCGCGCCGAGGTCCGCAAGGTCAACGAGGCCATCGCGGACTGGCAGGACGACTACGAGAAGAAATGGGCGTCGACCCTGGCCGGACGGACCGTGGAGCGGAAGCTGAGCGTGCTGGAGTTCGCCTGCGGCTCCGCCAACGACTACCGCTACTTCGACGCCTACGGCATCGCACAATTCCTCGACTACACGGGGATCGACCTCAACGACAACAACATCGTCAATGCCAGGCGTCGCTATCCCGGCGTGGACTTCCAGGTGCAGAACGTGCTCGATCTGCCCTTCGGCGATCGCAGTTACGACTACGTCGTGGTGTTCGACCTCTTCGAGCACATGTCGATCGAGGCGATGGAGCAGGCGCTCGGCGAGGCCTGCCGCATCGCCCGCAAGGGTCTGCTCCTGACCTTCTTCCTCATGGCCGACAACCCCGACCACGAGGTGCGCCCGAAGCGGACGTACTTCTTCAACACGCTGAGCAGGGCCAAGGTGCAGGAGCTGGTGGAGAGCAGGTTCGGCCCGGTGGAGGCGGTCCGGATCGGCGACCTGGTGGACGAGTACGGTGAGCGCGCGTCATACAACCCGCGGGCCTGGTCGATGTTCGCCACGCGTCGCCAGGACTGAGCCACGCGCACACGGCATACTTCCCAGGTATGGGCGGGTCGACCGGGGACGAGAGCGAGCTCGGCGACTTCGTCGCTGCTCGCACCGCCGAGCTGCACCGCACGGCATACCTGCTGACCGCGGACCAGGACCGCGCGGAGCGCCTCGTCGAGGTGGCGGTCGCGCAACTCGCCCGGCACCGCACCGACATCGGTCAGGCCGGTGCGGAGGCCCGGCGTTGTATGGCGCGCCTGGCGGCGACCGCCACCACGCCCACGCCGGCAACCCGCACCGCTGCGCCGACCGACGACGCCGACACCGCGATCGCCGACCTCTCACCCCGCCAGCGAGCCGTGCTGCTGCTGCGCTGCCTCGACGGTCACGACACCCGGTCGACGGCACGCGAACTCGGACTGGCACCGTCCAAAGTCACCGACGCGGAGCAATCCGCCTCGCACACCGTGGGATTCGAGCCACACGACGATCGTCTCCGAGCCGCACTCACTGACTTCTCCGAGCGCGCGACCTGGCCAGATCCCGACGTCACGCTCAGCCGGGCGGAGCACGTGCAACCCCCGCGACGCCACTCGCGGAAACGGTACATCGCGGCCGCTGCCGTCATCGCGCTCACCGCCGCCGCACCGATCGGCAGCCAGATCGCGCACGACCGCTGGCTGAACACGCCCGCGGGTATCAACGCCAGTCACGGCACGCACCTGCGCCCCTACATCGAGGGCTACAAGCTCGTCGGGGCTCAGCGGGTGCCGGCGGGCGCCAAGCGCGAGCTCGAGCTGCCGTCCGGCGACGTGATCACCGTGGCGTGTGACAACTTCTCGCCTACCAAGGAGTCGGATGCGCCGGTCGTCCGGACTGCCAAGAGCACGGGAGCTTGGCCGTGCTTCAAGCAGTCGGCCCGCTTCTACTACTTCGCCACGACCGAAGGCAACGCAACGATCAAGGCCCCTCCGCAGCAGGGGCATTCGATCATCGTCGGCATCTACCGGCCGGTGCCCTGGGCCGACTATCCCGTCGCGCAGGACAACTTCCATGTAGTACGTCGCGCAACGCTCGACACCAACGCGAAGATGAACTTCACCAAGCCCCCGGTGCGGCGCGGCAAGACGCTGGTCATGACCGGTAGGAACGGCGTGTTCACCGGCACCGTCAAGAAGCCTGCCGCCGCGCGGGGCACCACCTTGTTCCTGAGTGGTCTGTTGTTGCCGACGACGACGGGGCAGTACAAGGTGGAGGTCGACGGTCAGGCGGTCACGGACTGCTCCTACACCGCCCAAGACTCCACCTGGTGCCGGTTCTACGACCGCGACATCCGCCCCGTACCGCTCTCCCCGATCTTCGGCACTGACACCTTCGACTCGGCGCGCCCGGGTCCGGTCAAGGTCCGCGTTGTGGTTCGGGACGCACTGGGCCCGTGGAAACTTCAATTGCGTTACGACAGATACGACCCGGAGAACTGAGCGACGGGGTCCGCTACGGCCGCTTAACCTGGGGGCATGCGTGGTCGATCCGATGAGGACTTCGAGAAGTTCGTCGTCGCCCGCGTCCAGGACCTGCACCACGACGCCTACCTACTCACCGCGTCCGAGGCCGACTCCGAGCAACTGGTCGCGCACACGCTCGCCGAGCTCGCCCGCGATCGCGTCGACCTGACGCAGGCGACCACCACGGCCCGCGTTCGTATGGCGCGCGCCGCGGCCCACACCAATCTGCCGGAGGCGGGCAACGTCACCGACCTCTCGGCACGATTCCGGCCACTAGCCGCGCTGACCGCCCGACAGCGCGCGATCCTGACACTGGAGGCACTCGACGGCCACGACCTGCACTCGGTCGCCCGCGTCCTGCGCCTGTCACCGCGCGACGTCGAGCAGGCGTATGCCGCCATACCTCCCGAGTTCACCGATGTGGACCCGGCCGAGCTGCGTCGGCTCCTGCAAGACTTCGGTGATCTTGCCGAATCTCCTGATCCTGCAACGACTCTCGCGCAGGTGCATGCGCTCCCGCCACCACCGAGGCGTCCCTGGTGGTCGTACGTCGCGGCACTCGCGGTCGTCGCCCTGACCGTCTCGACCCTGTGGATCGCCCAGAGCTGGCACGACGACTGGCTGCGCACCGCCGCCGGCCTCAACCACGCCCACGGCACGCACTACCCGGCGTACGCCCAGGGCTACAAGCTCGTCGGCATCCAGGACGTGGCACCCGGCCCGGCCACCTCGCTCGACCTCGCGGATCAGGGCGGCGCGGTCATGATCGAGTGCGCCGACGACGAGGGAGCGGTTCCGAGATCGGGCGGATATCGAGTGAGCTGGTCGGCCTCTACACCGCGCACTGTTCCACACCGGACATGCTCAACCTGACGCCGGCGACCGGTGAGACGCTGCTGGCGATCGATGACTTCGACCGCAAGACATGGCCGGTGGCCACGTACCGGAAGCTCGCCTGGGGCGAATACCCGGTGGCGGAAAGCAATTTCACCGTCGAACACGACCAGACGTTGCACGACGTGGCTGCGCCGGCGACCGGCATGGGCCGGCCGGTCGAGCCGACGGTGTCGGGTCCGGTGCTCACGATTCGCAGTCACCCCGGCAAGCTGAACGGCACATTCAGCGGCACCCTGACCGTGCCGCCGGAGGCGTTCAACACCGAGCTCGAGGTCGCCGGGCTGCTGTCACCGACCACCACCGGTCGCTACCGGATCTTGGTCGACCACTCGTCGCCGTGGAGCACCTGCGGAGCGCACAACGTGGTCGTCTACACCGACTCGAACGAACGCTGGTGCGAGCTGTACGACCGGGCGATCCCGCAGGTGAGTTTCCTCGAATCAGCGCCGCTCGGTGCACAACGGACGATCCCGATCCGGATCACCGTTCAACATGCGATCGGCCCGTGGCAGCTTCAAGTGGTCGCCGGCCGGTACGCGATCGACACCAACTGACTCGCCGATTCGCAGGCCGAGGAAGTGACGACAGTAGTGACTTCCTCGCGTCAGTCCTTCTTGCCCGCGTCCGGACCGAGGAACTTCTCGAACCCCTTGGGCAGCTTCAGGTTCGAGAAGTCCTGCTCCTCCTCAGGCTGCCCGAACGCGCTGCCCATCGCCTTGTCGCGCGCCGCCGTCGCCTTCTGCGCCGCCGCCGCCTCCTGCTGCGCACGCTTGGCGGGGTTGCCGCTCTTGCCCTTCTTCTTCGGCTGCTGCTTGCCGCGCTTGCCGGCACCGCCGCCGGGCAGTCCCGGCATACCGGGCATGCCACCGCCGCGCCGCATCTGGCGCATCATCTTCTGGGCCTGGCCGAAACGCTCGAGCAGCGAGTTGACCTCGGAGACGGTCACCCCCGAACCGCCGGCGATGCGCGCACGGCGGGATCCGTTGATCTGCTTGGGGTGGGTGCGCTCGAACGGTGTCATCGAGCGCACCATCGCCTCGACCCGGTCGAACTCCTTCTCGTCGAGGGCGTTGAGCTGGTCCTTCATGCCCGCCATACCGGGCAGCATGCCCATCAGGGCCTTGAGGTTGCCCATCTTCTTGATGGCCGACATCTGCTGCAGGAAGTCGTCGAAGGTGAAGTCCTCCTCGTCCATGAACTTGCGCGCCATCGCGGCGGCCTGGTCACGGTCGAACGCCTTCTCGGCCTGCTCGATGAGGGTGAGGACGTCACCCATGTCGAGGATGCGGGAGGCCATCCGGTCGGGGTGGAAGACCTCGATGTCCTTGGTCTGCTCACCGATCGAGGAGAACATGATCGGCCGCCCGGTCACCGACGCCACCGACAACGCGGCACCACCGCGGGCGTCACCGTCCAGCTTGGAGAGCACGACGCCGGTGAAGTCGACGCCCTGCTGGAACGCGAGCGCGGTCTCGATCGCTGCCTGACCGATCATCGCGTCGATGACGAACAGGACCTCGTCCGGCTGGATGGCCTCGCGGATGTCGGCGGCCTGCTTCATCAGGTTCTCGTCGACCGCGAGGCGGCCGGCGGTGTCGACGATGACCACGTCGTACTGGCGCACCTTGGCCTGGCCGACACCGGCCTGCGCCACCCACACCGGGTCGCCGTAGGACTGGGTGCCCTCGCTGCTGGCGGCGTCGTGGCCGCCGATGTTGCCCCGCTCCGGCGCGAAGCACGGCACGCCGGCGCGTTCGGCGACCACCTCGAGCTGGGTGACCGCGTTGGGTCGCTGCAGGTCGGCCGCCACCAGCACCGGGAAGTGCCCCTTGTCGCGCAGGTGGCGCGCCAGCTTCCCGGCGAACGTGGTCTTACCGGAACCCTGCAGACCGGCCAGCATGATGACGGTCGGCGGCCGCTTGGCCATCTGCAGTTCACGGGTCTGCCCGCCGAGGACCTCGATGAGCTCCTCGTTGACGATCTTGACGACCTGCTGTCCCGGGTTGAGCGCCTGGCTCACCTCGGCGCCGAGCGCCCGCTCGCGGATGCGCCCGGTGAACTCGCGCACCACCGGCGTCGCGACGTCGGCGTCGATCAGCGCGAGCCGGATGTCCCGGATCGTGGAGTTGATATCGGACTCGGTGAGGCGACCCTTGCCCCGGAGGTTCTTGAAGGTCGACGTCAGGCGGTCGGACAGGCTGTTGAACACGCAGGCAAGGTTAACCCGCGCGAGGCGGTGCACCATCACACGCGTCGATCAGCGCACCGATGATTCGCGCCACGTCGGGCGGAGTGACGGCCGCGGGAGTCAGGTAGAAGGTGTCCAGAGACTGGCCGGCGTAGGTCGCCACGTGTGCGGACCGGATGGCGAGTCCCTGTGTCGCGAACGCGTCCCCGAGGTCGCCGAGCAACCCCGGCCGGTCCGCGGCCCGCACCTCCAGCACGAGCGCGTCGGCCGACGCATCCGGCACGACGGTCGCACGTGACGGCGGCATACCCACCCGCCGCCCCTCGGGTATGACGCGCGGCTGGCGCCGCGACGAGCGCCCCGGTTCCTGGAAGCCCCGCACCAGCTGCTCGGCGTCCGGCAGGTCCGCCAGCGGAGCCTCGACCTGCCAGGTGTTGTGCGCGATCCCGTCCGTGGTCCGGACCCGCGCCGACCGCACCGTCATACCGAATGACGCCAGCAGCCGCGCGCTCGCGGCGAACAGGCCCGGGCGGTCCCGGTCGGCGATCTCGATGGTCGCCCCGGACGACGTCCCGTTCACCACGATGTATGGCGCCCGCAGCGCCACCCGCTGCACGACGACCGGGTCGAGCACCGCGTCCTCGCCGGCCACCGGCATGGACCGCTCCCCCAGCGCCGACCGGGCGTGCTCGACCAGCGACCGGACCAGCCCGGCCCGCCAGGAGGTCCACGCCTTCGGCCCGGCGCCGATGGCGTCCGCCTCGGTGAGCGCCGCGAGCAGCTCCAGCACGTCCGGCCGCTCCTCGACGGCGGTGACCAGCGCCTTGGTGGTCTGCGGGTCGTGCGGGTCACGCCGGGTGGCCAGGTCGACGAGCGCGAGGTGCTCGCGCACCAGCAGTTCGAGGACTTCGACGTCCGCGGTGTCGAAACCCATCCGCCGGGCGATGTTCACCGCCACGGGTGCGCCCTCGACCGCGTGGTCGTGGACCCCGGCGATCTTGCCGATGTCGTGCAACAGCGCCGCGATGAGCAACAGGTCGGGGCGCCGTACCCGGTCGCGCAGCGCCGCCGCCTGCACGACCGTCTCGATGAGGTGCCGGTCGACCGTGTGCCGGTGCACCGGGCTGCGTTGCGGACGGCCGCGCACCGCGGACCACTCCGGCAACCACGCGCCGATGACGCCGGCCAGGTCCAGGGTCTCCCAGACCCGCACCAGCCCGGGCCCGGACGCGAGCAGGTCGACGAACGCGTCCCGCAGCTCGGCCGGCCACGGTGCCGGGATGCTCGGCAGCTCGCCGGTCAGGTTGCGCAGGGTGCTGGGCCCGATGGGCACCTCGCGGGATGCCGCGGCGGTGGCAGCCCGCAGCAGCACCAGCGCGCCGCGCTGGTGCATCTCGCGGCTGCCGAGCACCACCTCGCCGTCGTGCAGGTAGAGCCCGTGCCCGAGCGGCCGCAGGATCGGCCGGCGCGGGCCGGTCCGCAGCGCGCGGGCGCGCTGCGACTGGCCGGCCCGCCGTACCGTGTCGTCGAGCGCGTGCGAGATGACCCGCCCCGCCTGCACGACCGAGGTCAGCAGCGCGTCGGAGTCCGGCTCACCGAGCAGTGCCGCGACGGCGTCCTGGTCCTGACGCGCCAGCCGGTCCCGCCCGCGGCCGGTCACGACGTGCAACGCGTCGCGCACGTCCAGGAGCCGGTCGTATGCCGCGTCCACCGCACCGTGCGGCCGGTCGGCCAGCCAGGCGGCGGCCAGTGACCGGAGCACCGCCATGTCGCGCAGCCCGCCGGCCGCCTCCTTCAGATCGGGCTCCAGGTCGTTGGCCAGGCCACCGTGTCGTTCGTGCCGCACCCGCAGCGACTCGACCAGCTCCGGCAGCCGCTTGCGGGCGTTGGCCCGCCAGTCGTGCGCGATGCTCTGCCGGACCTGGGCGACCAGCAACTCGTCACCGGCGACCGGCTCGATGTCGAGCAGTCCGACGGCCGCGGCCAGGTCGTCGGACGCGACGGCGCGGCACTCCTTCGGGGTGCGAATACTGTGATCGAGCCGGATTCCCTTGTCCCACAACGGATACCAGAGCGCGTCGGCCAGCGCGTCGAGCTTCTTGCCCCCGAACGAACGCGTCGCGTGCACCAGCACCAGGTCGTAGTCGGACAGTGGACCGCCGTCGCGGCGCGCCACGCTGCCGACGACCGCGAGCGCGACCCCGTCGCCGGGTACCCGCACCTGGGCGGTCGCGTCGGCCCACAACTCACGCATCAGGTCGAGGTTGTATGCCGCCAGCCGTTCCCGCCGGGCCGCCCCCGCACCGGGCCGGGTGAACTCCCGGGTCCCGGCGAGGCCCAGCCGCTCCTGGTCGATGCTCATCATCCGATTCACTCCTCGCTCCCACCACCTCGCCGACCACGTCCGCCCCCACCCCTTCGCCGAGAGGACACAAAAGGTGCCGAGAGGACACGAAACAGGGGGTCCGTGGGGCCGGTTTTCGTGTCCTCTCGGGTGGTTTCTTGTCCTCTCGGCGATCAGGGCGGCACCGATCGGCGCCCGGTCACGGGACCCCGGTCACCGGACCCCGGTCACCGGACCCCGGTCACAGGGCGCCTTCGCCGTGCTCCCCCGTGCGCACCCGGACGATGTCGTCGATCGGCAGCACCCAGACCTTGCCGTCGCCGATGCGGCCGGTCTGCGCGGCCTTCACGATGACGTCGACCACGCTGCCGGCGTCAATGTCCTCGACGACGGCCTCCAGCCGGATCTTCGGGACGAAGTCGACCGTGTACTCCGCACCGCGGTAGACCTCGCTGTGCCCACGCTGCCGGCCGTACCCACTGACCTCGCTGACCGTCATACCGGTGATGCCGTAGGCCTCCAGGGCCTCCTTCACCTCGTCCAGTTTGAACGGTTTGATGATGGCGGTGACGAGTTTCATGCGTTCACCTCTTCCTTGTCGGTGTGTCTGAAGGGTCGACCCGGGTGGTGCCCGAGTCTGCTGGCGGAGAAGACGCTGCCGAAGTCGTATGCCGTCTCGGCGTGTTCCGCTTGATCGATGCCGGCCGCCTCGTCCTCATCGCTGACCCGCCAGCCGATCGTGGCGCGCAGCGCGAAACCGATGCCCGCGGTCACCACTGCGGCATACCCCAGAGCGACCAGCGCGATCACGAATTGCACCACCAGCTGGCGCCATTCGCCATACACCAGACCGGTGCCGCGGGCGAAGAAGCCCAGCGCCACGGTCCCCCAGAAACCGGAGACCAGGTGCACGCCGACCACGTCGAGCGAGTCGTCGAAGCCGAGCTTGAACTTCAGCCCGATCGCGTATGCCGACAGCACCCCGGCCACCAGTCCGACGGCGATCGCGCCCAGCGGTGTCACGTTGCCGCAGGCCGGCGTGATCGCGACCAGGCCGGCGACGATGCCGGAGGCCGCTCCGATCGAGGTCGGGTGACCGTCGCGCAGCTTCTCCAGCACCAGCCAGCCGACCATCGCCGCGCAGCCGGCGACCGTGGTGTTGACCCAGACCAGTGCCGCGGTCGCGTTGGCGCCGAAGGCGGAGCCGGAGTTGAAGCCGTACCAGCCGAACCACAGGATGCCCGAGCCGAGCATCACCAGCGGCACGTTGTGCGGGCGCATCGGCTGGCTGCCGAAGCCCATCCGCTTGCCGATGATCAGCACCACGACCAGGGCCGCCATCCCGGCGTTGATCTCCACCACGGTCCCGCCGGAGAAGTCGATCGGCGCCACCTTCGCCACGCCGTGCACCGTCCCGAACAGCTTGGCCGCCAGCCCGTCCGCCGATCCCGACAGCAGGCCGCCGCCCCAGACCATGTGTGCCAGCGGGAAGTACGCCAGCGTCGCCCACAGTCCCGAGAACACCAGCCAGGTCGAGAATTTCACCCGATCCGCGACCGCCCCGCTGATCAGCGCCACGGTGATGGCCGCGAAGGTGCACTCGAAACCCACCAGGACCAGCGTCGGTATGCCGCCCGCGTGCAGCGCCCCCGGTTGTCCCGGTAACAGACCGGACAGCCCGAAGAACTGGAACGGATTCGCGAAGATCCCCAAGTGGTCGTGGCTGCCGAACGACATCGAGTAGCCCCACAGCACGTAGATGATCCCGATGACCCCGAAGGACCCGAACGACATCATCATCATGTTCAGTACGCCCCGCGACCGGCCGAGCCCGCCGTAGAAGAGCGCGAGCCCCGGGATCGTCATGAAGAGCACCAGCGACGCCGAGACCAGCATCCACGCCGTGTTGCCGGTGTCGAGTGTCGTCGGCGGCGCCGCGGACGACAGGCCGGAGATCAGGAAGGGCATGCGGGACAGCTTCGCAATGCACAGTTTCCGGAACGTGCGTCATTGTGTTACATCCGTGTTGCCGTTTCCTGGGAGCGTTCACAGCAAGTCCACCCGGTCCGTGACGCTCGCCTGGGCCGGCAGCTGGGGCCGGTGCCCGAACCGGCTGCCGAACACCGCTCCCAGTTCGTATGACGTCTCGGCGTGTTCCGACTGGTCCACGCCGGCCATCTCGGCCTCCTCGGAGACCCGGAAACCCATCACCTTGTCGAGCACGAAGCCGATGGCGTAGGTGACCACGAAGGAGAAGACGAGCACGAAGAACGCCGCGCCGGCCTGGACACCCAGTTGCAGGAAGCCCCCGCCATACAGCAGCCCCTCCTGGGTGCCGGAGCCGTTGGGGCTGCCCTTGCTGGCCAGCAGACCGATCAGCAGGGTGCCGACCAGGCCGCCGACCAGGTGCACGCCCACGACGTCGAGGCTGTCGTCGAAGCCGAGCTTGAACTTCAGGCCCACGGCGAGCGCGCAGATCCCACCGGCCAGCAGGCCGACGACGAGTGCGCCGATCGGGGTGACGGTCGAGCACGCCGGGGTGATGGCGACCAGGCCGGCCACGACGCCGGAGGCGGCACCGAGCGAGGTGAACTTGCCGTCCCGCATCCGCTCGACCAGGAGCCAGCCGAGCATCGCGGCGGCGGTCGCACCGAGCGTGTTGACCCAGACGCCGGCGGCGAGGGAGCCGGCGGACAGCGCCGAGCCGGCGTTGAAGCCGAACCAGCCGAACCACAGGATGCCGGCACCGAGCATCACCAGCGTCAGGTTGTGCGGCCGCATCGGCTCCCGGCCGAAACCGAGCCGCTTGCCCAGCACCAGGGCCAGGGCCAGACCCGCGGCTCCAGCGTTGATGTGGATGGCGGTGCCACCGGCGAAGTCGTAGGCGCCGTGCCCGTTCAGGAAGAAGCCGCCGTTGGCGATCCAGCCACCGGTGTTAGCCGCGAACCCGTCGAACGCGAAGACCCAGTGCGCCGCCGGGAAGTAGACGATGGTCGCCCACACGACGGTGAAGACCGTCCAGGTGGCGAACTTCGCGCGGTCGGCGATCGCACCACTGACCAGCGCCACGGCGATGATCGCGAAGACGACCTGGAACGCCACGAACGCCGGGCCGGGGATGGTCCCGTAGGTCGCGGTCAGCACGCCGTGCAGCCCGAAGTGGTCGAACGGGTTGCCGAGCCAACCGCCGGTGCTGTCCGCGCCGAACGTCTCGGAGTAACCCCAGAGCAGCCACACCACGCCGATCGTGGCCATGCTGATGAAGCTCATCATCATCATGTTGAGCACGCTCTTGGTGCGGACCATGCCGCCGTAGAACAGGGCGAGGCCCGGCGTCATGAACAGGACGAGCGCCGCGGAGGCCAGCACCCACGCGGTGTCACCCGAGTTCGGCGTCGCGGCCGCCGCAGCAAGTGAAGTAGTGGTCATGTCCAGAAACCTTGGCAATGCACGGTTTCCGGTGTGTGCGCGCTCGTGTTACAGCCGTGTTGCTGTTGATCCCGTGCGTTAACAACACGTTTCGGAGCCCACCTGCGAGTCGAGCAAGGCGCAGCCGCGGTGGCCGAGTAAGCGGCGAGGAACGAGCCGCGCATCGAGGAACGAGCCGCGCATCGAGGTCCCGCGCCACCCTGCGGGTCGAGTAGGGCGCAGCCGCGGTGGCCGAGTAAGCGGCGAGGAACGAGCCGCGCATCGAGGTCCCGCGCCACCCCTCGCATAATGGCTGTATGTCGCTGCTCGTCCTGCCCGGACCGGTGCGCCGCGTACACGACGCACTGCGGCACCGCGCCGCGCTGCAACTGCGCGACCACGTGGCCGGTGCGGACGCGACCCGCCGGGCGGACAGCATCTGGGGCAAGACCGGTGAGCGGTGGTTCGGCCCGGCCGACCCGATCTGGCGGGTGCATCTCGACGCGGCGATGTTCGTCGCCGGGATCCGGGCCCTGCTGCTGCAGTCGCTGCACCCGCTGGCGATGGCCGGTGTCGACCAGCACTCCAGCTACCGGGAGGACCCGTGGGGCCGCCTGCAGCTGACCAGCAACTTCATCTCCACGACGACCTTCGGCACCGTCCCGGATGCGGAGCGGCTGCTGGCCCGGGTGCGCGGCATCCACCGCCGGGTGCACGGCGAGTTCGCGGGTGTCCCCTACCGCGCGGACGACCCGCACCTGCTGGCGTGGGTGCACGCGGCAGAGGTGGACAGTTTCCTGACCTGTTTCCGGGCGTTCGGCGGCGGGAGCCTGACCGACGCCGAGGCCGATGAGTATGTCGCGCAGATCGGCTTCGTCTCGATGCAGCTCGGCTTCGAGGGAGCACCGACGTCCGTTGCGGGGTTGCAGGAGACGCTCGAGGCGTTCCGGCCGGAGCTGCGCGGCACGGCACAGGCGCGGTCGGCGGCGCACTTCATCGCCTGGAAGCCGCCACTCGCGTTGACCGCGCGGCCTGCCTACCTCTCCCTGGTCGCCGGTGCGGTCGGGACGCTCCCGGCATACGCCCGGGAGATGCTTGGCTTCCGCACCCCGCCCGGCGGGGCCGCAGTGCTGCGGGGCATGGGCAAGGCGGGTGCCGCCGGCGTGCGCTGGATGCTGTCGGACCCGCGGATCCAGGCCGACCGCCGCGTCAACCAGGCGGCCCAAGCCGCGGGGCACGGCTGACCCTGACGGTCCGATTCACCGTTGACGGCCGAATTCGGCCGTCACTCGTGATTCGGACCGTCAGCCTCGGCCACAGCGGCCCGTCGAAGCCCGACGTTTCAGTCGAGCACCGCGTCGACGAACGCCTTCGGGTCGAACGGTGCCAGGTCGTCGGCGCCCTCCCCGAGCCCGACCAGCTTGACCGGGACACCGAGTTCGCGCTGCACCAGCACGACGATGCCGCCCTTGGCGGTGCCGTCCAGTTTGGTGAGCACGACCCCGGTGATGTTGACGGCCTCGGCGAAGACCTCCGCCTGCCGCATGCCGTTCTGCCCGGTGGTGGCGTCCAGCACCAGCAGGCACTCGTCGATCGGGCTGCGCTTCTCGATGACCCGCTTCACCTTGGCCAGCTCGTCCATCAGCCCGACCTTGTTGTGCAGCCGACCGGCGGTGTCGATCATCACCACGTCGACCTCGCCCTCCTGACCGGCCTGCACCGCGTCGAACGCCACCGCCGCGGGGTCGGCGCCCTCCTTCTCGGAGCGGACGGTCGGTACGCCGACCCGGGCGCCCCAGGTCTCCAGCTGGTCGGCCGCGGCCGCTCGGAAGGTGTCGGCCGCGCCGAGCACGACGTCCTTGTCCTCGGCGACCAGCACGCGCGCCAGCTTGCCGACGGTGGTGGTCTTGCCGGTGCCGTTGACCCCGACCACCATGATCACGGCCGGACGGTCGCCCACCCGGCTACCGGCGATCCGCCGGTCCATGTCCGGCCCGACCTGCGCCAGCAGCTCCTCGTGCAGCCAGCTCTCCAGCGTCTCGGTGTCCGGCGAACCCTCAACCTGTACTCGACGTTTCAATCCGTCGACGATCTCCGTGGTCGCGTCGACCCCGAGGTCGGCGCCCAGCAGGGTGTCCTCGACTTCTTCCCAGACCGTGTCGTCTAGCTTGTCCCCGGACAGCGCGCTGAGCAGGCCCTTGCCGAGGGCGTTGTTGGAGCCGGCGAGGCGTGACCGCAGCCGCGTCATCCGGCCGCGGGCGGACTCCGGTCGCTCGATGCTCAGAGCGGCCGGCTCCTCCTCGACGGCGGGTGCCGGTGCCGGTTCCTCGACCTCCGGCTCGACCGCCGGCGGCGCCTCGGCCGATGCCTTCGGGGCGGGCGCCGCCGGAGCCGGTTTCTCGGCCGCACCCTTGCTGGTGTCGATCGTCGCCGTACCGCTGGGCTTGTAGGTGTTGGCACTGCGGGTCTTCGCCTCACGTGCCGGCGGCGGCGCTACCGGCGGAGCCGGCTTCCCACCGCCACGGCGCAGGTAGCCGACCAGCAACCCGAGGCCGGCGAGTACGACGACCGTGATGATGACGAGAATTTCCCAGAGCGAGTCCACGCCGCAATCATGGCAAACGGATCACTCGGGCGGGAGCGGTGCCACCCCTTGCACCCTCTGCGGGGTGCGTCACGCCTGTCAGCTGGCGGCGCGTTCTTCCTGCCCAGGGCTCGCGTCCGCCTTACGTCCCCGTCGCTCGGTCACCGAGCTGACGACCTGCTCGGCGCGCTCGGTGAGGACCTCGCGGCCCTCCCTCCGAGCGGGAACGGCGACGACGCCGATGACGGCCCCGGCGAGAGAGACTCCGATGACCAGCGCAAGGATCAGCCACAGCATGCGGCAATTGTGGGGCCGAAGTCTGTGATTACCAAGGCAAAACCCTTGGTATGACGCGAAAAGTTGCCTAATTCACGTGGGACGGATCCCTGGCACGTCCCGGCGCGTCATACCGACACCCGAAGGGACGTACGTGCACGCTCGTCCAATCCTTCGTTACCCTCGTCCGGACCAATCGACGCAAAGGATCAGTTGTGACCAACTACCCGAACGACCCCAACCAGCCGGGCAACGGCGGCGAGCCGCCGAGCGACGGCTCGGGCTACCCGCAGAACGGCAACCCGCAGGGCGGGCAGTATGGCGCACCGCAGCAGGGTGGTCAGTATGGCGCACCGCAGCAGGGCGGCCAGTACGGCGCACCGCAGCAGGGCGGCCAGTACGGCGCGCAGCCCTACGGCTCCCCGCAGTACGGAGCTCCGCAGCCGGGTTCGCCCTACGGTGGCGCCCCGCAGCCGGCGGGTGAGCACAGCAAGTCCACCCTGATCCTGGTGCTCGGCATCCTCAGCCTCGTCTGCTGTGGCCTGTTCACCGGCATCCCGGCGATCATCCTGGGTCGCCAGGCGATGCAGGAGATCGACTCCTCCGGCGGCGCCGTCGGCGGCCGCGGCAAGGTGAAGGCCGGGTTCATCTGCGGCATCATCGGCACCGTCTGGACGATCATCTACGCGATCGTCCGACTCGCGACCCACTGACACCGACTCGGCACGACGGAAGGCCCGGCACCGCGTGCCGGGCCTTCCGTCGTCCTCAGTCCTGGTAGAGCCACTGCCCCCAGGGCGTCCACCGGTAGACGGTGAACGCGACCATCAGCACGGCGATGATCGTCATCGGCACCTTCGGGGTAGTCATCAGCACCGCATCGCTGTCGCCGCGTGCCCGACGCACGAACCACCGCACGATCAGCAGGGTGCCGGCGCAGAGGATGAGCACCGCAGCCGCGTTGGACAGCAACGCGGCCTCGATGCGCCCGCGGGTGAGGTCGTTCATGGCGCGCAACCCGCCGCACAGCGGGCACGGGTGACCGGTGATCGTCAGGAACGGGCAGAATCCCCACGACCCGGACTGGTGCGGGTCGTGGAAGTGCAGCGCCACCAGGGCGGCCGACCCGGCGAACGCGGTCAGCACCGGCCCTTTGACGCGCCGCGTCCACGGCACCACAGGGGTGACCGTGGACGGGTCGACTCGGGTGGCGCTCACCCGACCAGGTTAGGCCACCTCAGCCCAGCTGCCGTCCGAGCAGCTGGCTGAACGGCGTCACCCGAGCGGGTATGCCGACCCCGGCGTCCCGGTTCGCCGTTGACGGGGTGAACCCGGCGACTGCGTCACCGCCGTCCGACACGACGTGCGCGGCCAGCTCGGCCGCGGCCCGCCCGACGCGCCGGCTAAGGTCGTGCCCCGCCGCTCCCCCGCCGAAGTCCTCGGTCGCGGCGAAGACACCGGTCGGCATCACCACCGCGTGCAGGTAGGTCAGCAGCGGTCGCAGCGCGTGGTCGAGCACCAGCGAGTGCCGCGGCGTGCCGGCGGTCGCGGCGATGATCACCGGCATGCCGTTCAGCGCGTCCGGATCCAGCGCGTCGAAGAACAGCTTGAACACGCCGCTGTAGCTGGCCGCGAAGGCGGGTGTCACGACGACCAGGCCGTCCGCCGCCGACACGGCACGCCGCAAGTCGTCGAGACGCGCCGTCGGCATACCGGCAGTTGCCATCATGGTGGCGAGATCGACTGCGTATTCACGCAATTCATAGGTCTGTATGTCGACCGCCTCGCCTCGCGCACCCACTTCCGCGGCGACCGCGCCGGAGATCTGGTCGGCCAGCAGCCGGGTGCTGCTGGGCTGGCTCAGACCTGCAGTCAGCACCACCACGTTGCGCGTCATACCGCGGCCTCCTGCTCCAGACCGGCGGTCGCGCTGATCACCTTCAGGTGCGGCGAGTCGGGACCTTCGGCGACCAGCGAGGCGTGGGTGGGCGGGTTGCTCGGCACGTGCGCCGGGCGACGCGCCTCGAATTCGCGCCGCAGCACCGGGACGACTTCCCTGCCGAGGATCTCGATCTGGTCGAGCACCATGTCCAGCTGCATGCCGGCGTGGTCGAGCAGGAAGAGCTGGCGCTGGTAGTCCCCGACGTAGTCGGCGAAGCCGAGGGTGCGCTCGATGACCTGTTCGGGGGTGCCGACGGTCAGCGGGGTGTCGCGGGTGAAGCTCTCCAGCGACGGACCGTGCCCGTAGACCGGCGCGTTGTCGAAGTAGGGCCGGAAGATCCGCTTGGCCTCCGCCTCGGTGTCGGCCATGAAGACCTGTCCGCCGAGACCGACGATCGCCTGGTCGGCGGCGCCGTGGCCGTAGTGCTCGAAGCGCTGCCGGTAGAGCCGCACCATCGCCTCGGTGTGCTCCTTGTTCCAGAAGATGTTGTTGTGGAAGAAGCCGTCGCCGTAGAACGCGGCCTGCTCGGCGATCTCCGGGCTGCGGATCGAGCCGTGCCACACGAAGGGCGGCACGCCGTCCAGTGGTCCGGGGGCCAGCGTGTAACCGTGCAGCGGCGTGCGGAACTCGCCCTCCCAGTCGACCGACTTCTCGCGCCACAGCCGGCGCAGCAGGTGGTAGTTCTCGACGGCCAGCGGGATGCCCTTGCGGATGTCCTTGCCGAACCACGGGTAGACCGGGCCGGTGTTGCCGCGTCCGAGCATCAGGTCGGTGCGGCCGTCGGACAGGTGCTGCAGGTAGGCGTAGTCCTCGGCCAGCCGCACCGGGTCGTTGGTGGTGATCAGGGTGGTCGCCGTCGACAACTGCAGGTTGGTGGTCTGCGCGGCGATGTTGCTCAGCAGGATCGGCGGGTTGGCCGGCGCGGCGAACGGCGGGTTGTGGTGCTCGCCGGTGGCGAACACGTCGAGCCCGACCTCGTCGGCCTTGCGGGCGATCGCGACCATCGACCGGACGCGCTCGGCCTCGGTCGGCGTGCGGCCGGTCGTCGGATCCCGCGTGACGTCACCGATGGTGAAGACGCCGAACTGCATGTGACTCACTCCCTGTCCAAAGTCTCTCAAATTTTAACTAACTGCTCATCACAACGGACAGCCCCCTCCGCCTATTCCCGGCCTCCCCCAGCCCCGACGCCCCCTTGCCGAGAGGCCCATAAGCGCTCGAGAGGCCCAGAAAAATGGGGTCCGAATGGGCCCGGCAGGTGGGCCTTTCGATCGTTGCTGAGCCTCTCGGCGTGGTGGTCAGCTCATCGAGGAGAGGGCGGTTATGCCGGAATCCTCGACGCTCTTCCCCTCGGTCACGCTGTGCATCGTCTCGACCTCGACACCGCCACCGGGCAGCACGTCCTTGATGCGCTGCGACACGACCGTGGTCACGCCGTCGCCGCGCATGCTCACGCCATACAGGGCGTCGGCGATCTCCATGGTGCGCTTCTGGTGGGTGATGACGATCAGCTGGCTGGAGTCGCGCAGCTCCTCGAAGAGCGTGATGAGCCGCCCGAGGTTGGCGTCGTCCAGCGCTGCCTCGACCTCGTCCATGATGTAGAAGGGGCTCGGGCGGGCCTTGAAGATCGCGACCAGCAGTGCGACGGCGACCAGCGACCGCTCGCCACCGGACAACAACGACAGCCGCTTGATCTTCTTGCCGGGCGGGCGGGCCTCGACCTCGATGCCGGTGGCCAGCATGTTGTTCGGGTCGGTGAGCGTGATCCGGCCGTCGCCACCGGGGAACAGCCGGCTGAAGACGCCCTCGAACTCGCGCGCGGTGTCCTCGAACGCGCTGGTGAACGCCTCCTCGACCCGCTTGTCGACCTCGGCCACGATGTCGAGCAGGTCCTGCTTGGAGTTCTTCAGATCCTCCAGCTGCTCGGTGAGGAACTTGTGCCGCTCCTCCAGCGCCGCAAACTCTTCCAGCGCAAGGGGATTCACGCGTCCGAGCTGACTCAGCTTGCGCTCGGCGGACCGCAGCCGCTTCTCCTGCACCTCGCGCACGAAGGCGATCGGCTCCGGCAGGTTGTCCGGGTCGTCGTCCGGGCCGGGGACGTGCGGGATCAGCTGATGCGGGCCGAACTCCTCGACCAGCACCTCCGGATCGATGCCGTGCTCCTCGACCGCCTTGGTCTGCAACGTCTCGATCCGCAGCCGCTGCTGTGCCCGCGCCACCTCGTCGCGGTGGACCGTGTCGGTCAGCTCGCGCAACTCGTCGCCGACGGTGGCGACCCGGGCACGCTCCTCCTTGAGCGCCCGGTCGAGCTCGCCCTTGATGCGGTCGGCCTCGGCACGTCGCCCGGTCGCGACCTCGAGCAGCTGCGACACCACCGTCACCGCGTGGCCGGCGCCGTTCTGCACCGCCTGGGCGACGCGCGCGTCACGGGCCCGGCGTTCGCGCCTGGCGCGCGCTCGCTCCCGCGCCTCGATCTCCGAACGTGCTGCAGCCTCAAGGGATTTCGCGCGGTCTGCGAGCGAGTTGGCACGCTCCTCACGGGTGCGCAGCCCCAGCCGTTCCTCGGTCTCGGCACTGCGCGCGGCGGCGGCCTCGGCCGCCAGCCGGTCACGTTCGTCGGTGGTCGGCTCCTCCTCGCTGGGCTCCTCCAGCGCGGCAGCGAGCCGCTGCCCGAGGTCCTCCAGCTCGGTACGTCCGGCCTCCAACTGCTGCTCGGCCTCGGCGTGCTGGGTCTGCAGCCGCTCCCGCTCCGCCTTCGCGCCGCGGATCACCTGCCCGAGCTGGCTGAGTTGCTCGGCGACGGCCGACATCCGGGCGTCGGACTCGTTGAGCCGCTCCAGCGCCGCGTCGACAGCCTCGCTGAGCTCGACCGCCTTGGTGCGTGCCTGCTGAGCCGTGAACTGCGCCTCCTCCTTGCGGCGGGTCGCCTCCTCGACCTTGTCGCGGGCCTCGTCCACTGCTGACTGGATCTCCAGCAGGCTGGGGGCTCCGGCGGAGCCTCCGCGCACGAAGCCCGCGGCATACACGTCGCCGTCCGGGGTGACCGCGGTGATCCGATCAGCAAGCGCAACAACAGTTTTCGCTGTTTCGACCGAGTCGACGAGCGCCACCCGGTCGAGCAGCGCCTCCACAGTGGGTGTGACGTCCTGCGGTGCGCCTACCACCTCGCGCGCCCATCGTGCGCCGCTCGGCAGGCCCGGCCAGCCGTCCACCGGCTCGGGTCGTGCGCCGCCGAAGAGCAACCCGGCCCGGCCGGCGTCGTCGGTGCGCAGCGTGTCGACCGCGGAAGCCGCCTGGTCGAACGACTCGGCCACCACGGCGTCCGCTGCCCAGCCGAGCGCCGCGGCGATCGCGGCCTCGTGACCTGCCTCGACCGAGACCAGCTCGGAGACCGAGCCGCGCAGCCCGCTCGAACCCTCGACGCCCAGCAGGTGTGCGGCACCGTCCTTGCGCCGCAGGCTCAGCTCGAGGGCCTCCAGGCGGGCCTGGTGCCCGGTGCGGTCGCGGTCGGCGGTGCGCTCCTCCTCGCGGGCGGTCTCGAACGCCTCCTTGACCTCGTCGAGCGCACCCTGTGCCTGCTCGTATGCCGCGTCGAGGTCCTCCTCGCCCGCTTCGTCCTGGGCGATCGTCGCTTCGAGTGCGGCGAACTCCTTCTCGGCGCGTGTCGACCGCTCGGCCACCTCCGCCATACTCGCCGTCAGCCGGCCGAGCTCGGACTCGCGTGCCTCGGTGCGGCTGCGCCGGGCGGCGACCTGTCCCTCCAGTTTCGCCAGTCCCTCGCGACGGTCCGCTGCGGCACGCGCCAGCCTGATCAGCCGCTGCTGTTCGGCCTGGTGGGCCTGCTCCAGATCGGCACGGCGCTCGGTCGCTCGCTGCAACGCGACCTTGGCCTGCGCGATCTGCTGCTGCAACGCATCGTGCTCGTCACGGACCTTGGCCGCCTGTTGCTGCAGCTGCTCCGGGCCGCGGCCCGAGCGGGATTCCTCGTGCTGGTCGTCCTCGGACAGCAGCCGCACGCGTTCGGCGGCGAGCGAGGCCGTGGCCTCGATGCGTTCGCGCAACGACGACAGGGCGAACCACTGCTCCTGCGCCTTGGTCAATGCTGGTGCGGCCTGGGCGGATTCGGCCTCGAGCTGGTCGAGGCGGGCCTTGGCCGCGGCGAGCGACTGCTCGACCGACTTCTGCCGCTCGAGCAGGGCGGTCTCGTCGGCGACCTCCTGCTCCAGGTTGCTGGTCAGCTGGGCGAGGTCGTCGGCGAGCAGGCGCAGCCGCGCATCCCGGACGTCGGCCTGGATGGTCGCGGCCTTCCGCGCGGTCTCGGCCTGCCGGCCCAGCGGGCCGAGCTGGCGGCGGATCTCGGTGGTCAGGTCGGTGACGCGGGCGAGGTTGGCCTCCATCGCGTCGAGCTTGCGCAGCGCGCGTTCCTTGCGCTTGCGGTGCTTGAGGACGCCGGCGGCCTCCTCGATGAACCCGCGGCGCTCCTCGGGCGTTGCGCGCAGCACCGCGTCCAGCTGCCCCTGGCCGACGATGACGTGCATCTCGCGGCCGATGCCGGAGTCGGAGAGCAGTTCCTGGATGTCCAGCAGCCGGCAGGAGGTGCCGTTGATGGCGTATTCGGAGCCGCCGCCCTTGAACATCGTGCGGCTGATCGTCACCTCGGTGTAGTCGATCGGCAGGGCACCGTCGGAGTTGTCGATCGTCAGCGTCACCTCGGCCCGGCCGAGCGGCGGACGCGCCGGGGTCCCGGCGAAGATGACGTCCTCCATCTTGCCGCCGCGCAGGCTCTTGGCGCCCTGCTCCCCCATCACCCACGCGAGCGCGTCGACGACGTTGGATTTGCCGGAGCCGTTGGGTCCGACGATGCAGGTGATGCCCGGCTCGAGCTTCATCGAGGTCGCCGAGGCGAAGGACTTGAAGCCCTTCAGGGTCAGGCTCTTGACGTACACGAGCGGGCCGGCTCCTATGGCGGTGGCGTATGGCGATCGCGGCCACTCTACTTCGCAGTCGCGCCGAACCCGCGCAATGCCGGGCCGAGAGCCCGTGCCGGAGTCGCCCCAGTGGGGAGGTATGAGCGGTGTATGCCGCGGCCGGCGTACCGGAGTCGACACCGGGGGGACCTATGAGCGGAAAACCGGCTCCCGGCGTACCGGAGTCGACACCGGGGGGACCTATGAGCGGAAAACCGGCTCTCGGCGTACCGGAGTCCCCACTGGGGCGAGATATGCGCGGCCGCGGGGCAGCCCGCCGCCACCGGCGTACCGGAGTCGACACCGGGGGGACCTATGAGCGGAAAACCGGCCCCCCGGCGTACCGGAGTCGCCACCGGGGGGACCTATGAGCGGCCGCCGGGCAGCCCGCCGCCTCCCCGGCCCCGTCGCCCCGCCGCCGCCACCTCACGCCGGCGTGAGCGGCATTTTCAAGCCCGCGTGACTGTGCACGAACCCCAGCGACTCGTAGAAATGTATGGCGCCGGCGCGCTGCAGGTCGCTGGTGAGCTGCAGCAGCACGGCGCCCTCTCCGCGCGCCACGCCGATGACCCACTGGAAGAACGCCCGCCCGACGCCGCGCCCGCGCAACGCCGCCGACACCCGCACCGCCTCGATCTGCGCCCGCAGCGCACCACCGCGCGACAGGCTGCGCACGAAGCCGAGCTGCAGGGTCCCGACGACCGCGTCATCAGTGTCGAGCAGCACGAGCAGGTGCTCGCTCGGGTCGGCGTCGATGGCCGCGAACGCCTCGTCGTACCGCGCCGCGGCACCGGCCTCGCGTTCCCGGCCGAGCAGGTCGTCGGCGAGCAGCGCCACGATCTGCGGGACCTGGTCGGCGGTCGCCTCGGCCACCCGGATGCCCGGCACGCCGGCCAGCGGACTTCCGCCCGGGCCGAGCGGCAGCGTCATCCGGCCGCGCGCTCGGCGGCGCGGTCGGTGAAGACGATCGGGTCGCCGTCGGTGATCGCGATGGTGTGCTCGGAGTGCGCACCGCGCGACCCGTCACCGGAGCGCAGCGTCCAGCCGTCCTGGTCGGTGTAGATCTCGCTGGTGTCGCGCATGAACCACGGCTCGATCGCGATGACCAGCCCCGGGCGCAGCTTCAGCCCGCGACCGCCGCGGCCGTCGTTGGGCACGTGCGGGTCGCCGTGCATGGTGCGCCCGACCCCGTGCCCGCCGAACTGCGTGTTGACGGTGTACCCGTTGGCGCGCGCGACGTCGCCGATGGTCGCGGAGATGTCCCCCAGCTTGTTGCCCGGCTTCGCGACGGCGATCGCCGCCGCGAGCGCGTCCTCGGTCGCCTTGATGACCCGCAGGTCCTCCGGGTCCGGCGTGCCCACGACCACGGACAGCGCCGAGTCCGAGACCCACCCGTCGACGCTCGCGGCGAAGTCGACCGACAGCAGGTCGCCGTCGCGCAACGCGTAGTCGTGCGGCAGCCCGTGCAGCACGGCGTCGTTGACGCTGGTGCACAGCACCTTCCCGAACGGCATTGCGCCGAAGCTCGGGTGGTAGTCGATGTAGCACGACTCCGCGCCCGCATCGCGAATCATCTTGTGCGCCAACGCATCCAGGTCGAGCAGGTTGACGCCGACAGCGGCCGCCTCCTGCAGCGCGACGAGCACCGACGCGACGAACCGGCCGGCCGGGCGCATCGCCTCGATCTCGGACGGGGACTTGAGTTCGATCACGGCTCTACCGTATGCCGTCGCCGGACCGGGCGCGCCAGCCGATCGAGGTATGCCGTCAGCAGCGCCTCGCGCAGCGCCGGGGCCGCGATGTCCAGCAGCGCGTTGACGGTGGCCATCGACTCCGGCAGTCCGCCGTCACCGTCCATCCCGACCGCCGCGAGCAGGCCTGCGAAGTCCTCGTCGGTCAGCGTCGCAGCGTCCAGCGCCCGCACGAACTCGGCGATGTCCGGCGACACCTGCGCCGGACCGACCCGCACCGCCTCCGCCACGGCGTCCCGCAACGCCCCGACGAACGCGTCGACCTGGGTCGCGGGACTCACCGACAGGTGGATCGTCGGCGGCTCGCCCGCGAAGGACAACTGCGGCTGGACGTACCAGCCGGCGCGGGACAGCAGGTCGGTCAGCGTGAACACGTCGCACGAGTCGTCGGTGCCGAACACCACGAGCGTCGAGTCGGGCCGGGCGACGGTGTGCAGGGCGTCGATCCGGTCGATCGCGGCCACCAGCGCATCGACTCCCGCCAGCATCCGCCGGTTCAGCTCCAGATAACCGGCGTCCCCGATCTGCCGCACCACGGCCCACGCCCCGGCGAGCGGCCCGCCCGACTTCGTCGACTGCATGGTCGAGTTGAGCATCGTGTAGCCGGGCCAGCGGGCGCTGGCGAAGAACTGCGGTCGCCGCAGTTCCGGCGCGCGGTGCAGCAGGATCGAGGTGCCCTTGGGTGCGTATGCGTACTTGTGCAGGTCGACCGATATGCTGGTGACGCCGTCGACCGCGAACGTCCAGGCCGGCACCGGCCGCCCGAGTCGTGTCGCATAGGGCAGCACCCATCCGCCGATGCACGCGTCGACGTGACAGCGCACCCCTCGTGCGGCCGCGGCCGCCGCAACGGACGTCACCGGGTCCACCACCCCGTGGGCGTATGACGGGGCGCTTGCCACCACCAGCACCGTCCGGTCGTCGATGGCCGACGCCATACGGTCCGGGTGGGCGCGGTGGTCCTCAGCCACTGGCACGACGACCGGCTCCACCCCGAAGTAGTGCGCCGCCTTGTGGAACGCCGCGTGCGCGGTGGCCGGCAGCACCATGCGTGGCCGCTCGATCTGCGGGTGGGCGTCGCGCGCGGTCTGCACCGCCAGCAGCACCGACTCCGTGCCACCGGACGTGACTGTCCCGACTGTGGATTCGGGTGCGTCGAGCAGGTCGCACGCGAAGCCGACGAGTTCGTTCTCCATCGTCAGCAGGCTCGGGAACGCCGTCGGGTCAAGCCCGTTCGCGCCCGCGTAGGCCGCCACCGCCGCGCGGCCGATCTCGTCGGCGTCGGCGAGACCCGAGTCGTAGACGTAGGCGAGCGTGCGGCCGCCGCGCACCGGCACGTCGTGCTCCTGCATCGCGCGCAACTGCTCGAGAACGGCTGGATCGGAGGTCATCGAAGCTCCTGTTCGGTGAGGGAGTAACGCATCAGCGGAATCAGGCTGAGCAACACCAGAATGCCTGGCACCAGCGAGAATCCGAGAGTGATCGCGGTCAGCGCCGAGCTCGGCTGCGTGCCGTGCCCGGAGGTGGACGACACATACCCGCCGACCGCGAGGACGAGCGCGTAGACGCCCGGGCCGACCGCCAACCCGAGCGTCTCACCGGCGGTCCACACCCCGGTGTAGACGCCGATCCGGTTGCTGCCGGTCCGCCGGGCGTCCAGTGCGGCGCAGTCCGGCAGCATCGCCAACGAGAGCACGGTCGACAGGTCCTTGTCCCCCAGCACCCACCGCGACAGGTAGTCGACGCCGGCCAGCATCGCACCAGTGGCAACCGCCTGGATGACGAAAGTGCCCAGCAGCAAACGAAAATCACGTGCACCGGCGACCAGCCGCAGTTGGTCGCGCACCGTCCCCGGGCGGGTGACGACGGCGCCGATCGGCGCGTGCCGGGTGCCGGCATACGCACCCAACGCGCCGATCGCGAGCAGCACTCCGATCGTGACACCCATCACCTGGTAGCCGGTGCGTCCGCCGAACGCGTTGCGGATCGCCGTGGCACACGCGACGAACGCGACCAGGACCCAGAGCGCGCCGGCCCAGCGCGACCCGAGGTCCGGCGCAGCGAAGAGCAGCGCGAAACACACCGCGAGCGCCAGCCCGAACCGCAGCAGGAACGGCCGCCGTGGACCGCGCGGGTCGGCCGACCGGTCGCTGATCCGCCCGGCGATCGGATTGAGGACCACGTCCCACGCCTTCGGCGCGAAGACGATGACGCCCGCCACCAACGCCGTGATGCCGAGCGTGTCGGTGAGGTAGGGCAGCAGCATCAGCCCCGGCACCGTCCCGAACGCGCCGGTCGCCACCGAGCCCAGGCCGTACCCGGCGCGCACCCGACCGGGCAGCTCGCCGCTCACAGGTTGGTGACGATCCACAGCACCGGCAGGAAGATCAGTCCGCCGAGCACCGGCCAGAGGATGCACACGCCCCCACGCCGCAGCGCACGGAAGATACCGAACCAGGTGACCACGAGGGAGAGCGCGACCAGCACGACGACCGCCACGACGAGCAACGCCGGATGCCCCTGGCGACAGATCCAGTCCGCGTCCGACGGGCCGGAGCAGCCGTCCCCCGACATCAACGCGCCGAACACCACTGCAAACACGACGAACAACTCGAAGAGCGTCAATGCCGCACCGACGACGCGCGCCAGCACTTCGTCCGCGCGTCGCAGGCCGGAGCGCTCACCCTCGGTGGCAACCTCGTTGTCCATGCCCGGCAGTATGACGCGAAACGGCGCTCAAAGGTGGGCGGGATATCCTTGAGGTGGACCGGGCGAGGTTGCCGAAACCTGTTGGTCCACGCAGAGCTCCACGCGGCGACCTCGGCCGATCGACGAGGTGGTCGGTGTGGTTCTTCTCGGAGTTGTCGTGGTCCTGGCGGGGCTCGCGGTGCTGGTCATCGAGGCCCACCTCAACACCGCGGGCGTGCTCGGAGCCGTCGGAGTGCTCGGAACGGCTGCCGGTGTCGGGACGATCCTGGCCGGATCCGGTGCCGCCCTGTGGGTGACCATCCCCGTCGCAGCCCTCCTGGCGCTTGCCGGGCTGGTCGTGATGCTGATGGTCGTCCGCGAGGTGTTCGTGGCCGGCAGCCAGGAGATCCGCAGCGGGCCGGACGCGCTGATCGGCGCCAAGGGCGTCGTGCAGTCGTGGTCCGGCCGCGAAGGCATGGTCCTGGTCGAAGGTGCCCTGTGGCACGCCGAGCCGGTGTTCGGCTGGGAGGACCCCCTTCCGGCGCCGGGCGACAAGGTCATCGTGGCCGAGCTCGACGGCCTGTCCATATCGGTCCGGCGGCCGCACGCCTGGGAGGTGATCCCGGTATGGAAGCCCTCATCGCTCTCGTTGTGATCCTCATCGTCATCGTCGTCGCGGTGCTCGGGTCGTCGGTGCGCATCCTGCGCGAGTACGAGCGGGGCGTCGTCTTCCGGCTCGGCCGGCTGATCACGTTGAAGGATCCGGGGCTGGCGCTGCTGATCCCGGCGGTCGACCGGATGGTGCGGGTGGACCTGCGCACCATCACGCTCAACGTGCCGGAGCAGGACATCATCACGCGCGACAACGTGCCCGTCCGGGTCACCGCGGTGGCCTACTTCCGGGTGATGGACGCCAACCGCGCGATCGTCGAGGTGGAGAACTTCCTGGCCGCCACCACCCAGATCGCGCAGACCTCGCTGCGTGCGGTGCTCGGCAAGGCGGAGCTGGACACCCTGCTGGCCGAGCGGGAGCGGCTCAACGAGGACCTGCAGAAGGTGATCGACCAGCAGACCGAGCCGTGGGGTGTGAAGGTGTCGGTCGTGGAGATCAAGGACGTGGAGATCCCGGCCTCCATGCAGCGCGCGATCGCCCGGCAGGCGGAAGCCGAGCGGGAACGCCGGGCCAAGGTGATCAACGCCGAGGGCGAGTTCCAGGCGTCCACCCAGCTGGCGGACGCCGCCGACGTGATGAGCCGCAACCCCACGACGCTGCAGTTGCGCTACCTGCAGACGCTGATGGAGATCAGCAACAACAGCAAGTCGTCGGTGATCATCCCGGTGCCGGTCGACCTGGTGCAGCCCCTGCTCGATCAGGCGAAAGGACACGGCCCGGCAGAATAGGGCCCCGTGTATTTCTATCGACCCGCCGAGGGACACCGGCTCAAGCACGATCCGTTCAACTCGATCATCGCGCCGCGACCGATCGGCTGGATCGGCACCGTCGACGCCGAAGGCCGGCGCAACCTGGCGCCATACTCGTTCTTCAACGCCCTGCACTACCGCCCGCCGCTGATCGGCTTCTCCAGCAACGGCTGGAAGGGCACGCTCGCAAACTGTGATGCCACAAGGGAATTCACCTGGAACCTGGTCACCCGCGAGCTCGGCGAGCAGATGAACGCGAGCTCCACGACCCACGACGTCGACGAGTTCGAGGTGGCCGGCGTGGAGGCCGCGTCCTCGACCGAGATCGGTGCGCCCCGGGTGGCGAGGTCACCGGTCAGCTTCGAGTGCCGGGTGACCCAGCTCGTGCCGTTGCAGTCCGCGCAGGGGGCTGCGGTCGGCAGCTGGTTCGTGGTAGGCGAGGTCGTCGGCGTGCACATCGACGAGGCGCTGATCGCCGACGGCGTCTTCGACACGGTCGCCGCCGACCCGCTGTTGCGTGCCGGCGGGCCGACCACCTACTTCCAGATCAACCCCGACTCCCGGCTGGACCTGCGCCGCCCGGAGTGATCGTCGGTATGACGTGCCGCGCCGCTCACCCGGCGTTGAACACGATCATGCAGGCCAGGCCGGCCAGCGCGGCACCTGCCAGCGGCGCCCACACCGTGATCACCCGCTTGCGCGCGGACACCACGATCCCTCCGACGCAGACCGCCAGCGAGCAGGCGACGAAGAACGCGGCAGCGAAGGCCGCGCCACTGGCGGAGTCCTGCTCGGCGCAGGACGCGCCCGAACCGCAGGCGTCGCCGGACATGGCCATGCCGATCAGGGACAGCAGGCCGATGCCGAAGTCGAGCAGAACGAGTCCGGTGGACAGCAGGACGGTGAGGAGCACGTCGGTGACGTGCAGGGCGGTCTGGCTCCTCGGCTTCGCGGGCTTGTCGTCGTGCGCAGTGTTCTCGGCTGAATTCGTCACACCCACAATCTCGTCGGGCGGGCGGCCGGGCACATGAGCCGTGTTGCGCGATCGGTCTGCGTAATTGCCCCTACCCAGCGGTAGGTGTCGCCTCCGGTCACACCCCGGAGCCGCGCCCCTGACCTCGACACGCCCGTCCGGCGACGAGGACGTAGCCTGGTATGCGTGACTGTCGCACCTGAAGGCCGCAAGATGCTGCGCGTCGAGGCGCGCAACGCCGAGACGCCGATCGAGCGCAAACCGGCCTGGATCCGCACGACCGCGAAGATGGGCCCGGCATACACCGGCCTGCACGAGCTGGTGAAGAGCCAGGGCCTGCACACGGTCTGTCAGGAAGCCGGCTGCCCCAACATCTTCGAGTGCTGGGAGGACCGCGAGGCGACCTTCCTCATCGGCGGCGACGTGTGCACCCGCCGCTGCGACTTCTGCGACATCGCGACCGGCAAGCCCACCGAGCTCGACATGGACGAGCCGCGCCGGGTCGCCGAGTCGATCCGGGAGATGAACCTGCGCTACTGCACGGTGACCGGTGTCGCCCGCGACGACCAGCCGGACGGTGCCGCCCGGTTGTATGCCGAGACGATCCGCCAGATCCACGCGCTGAACCCGAACACCGGCGTGGAGATCCTGCCGCCCGACTTCGGCGCCAAGCCCGAGCTGGTCGGCCAGGTCTTCCAGGCCGGCCCGGAGGTGTTCGCGCACAACCTGGAGACCGTGCCGCGCATCTTCAAGCGGATCCGCCCCGCCTTCACCTACGAGAAGTCGCTGCGGGTGCTCACCATGGCCAAGGAGTTCGGCCTGATCACCAAGTCCAACCTCATCCTGGGCATGGGCGAGGAGGACCACGAGGTGGAGCAGGCGATCCGCGACCTGCACGACGCCGGCTGCGACATCCTCACCATCACCCAGTACCTGCGCCCCTCCCCCAAGCACCACCCGATCGACCGCTGGGTCAAGCCGCAGGAGTTCGTCCGCTGGTCGGACCTCGCCTACGAGCTGGGCTTCCTCGGCGTGATGGCCGGGCCGCTGGTGCGTTCGTCGTACCGGGCGGGCAAGTTGTATGCCGGGGCGATGGCGAAACTCGGCCGCGAGCTGCCCCCGCATCTGGCCCATCTCGCCGAGGCGTCGTCCTCCCCCGCCCGCCAGGAGGCCGCCGCGCTCGTGGAGCGGGCCTCGGCTGACATATCCTGAGAGGTATGTCGACGCAGCCCGAGAAGAAGTCACGTTTTTCGCGTAAACCCAAGGACCCGGACAACCCGGGCCGGATTTCGCAGTTCAAGACGCTCTTCCAGGTTTCGGTGAAGCACAACCCGAAGATCCCGCTGTGGATGGCCGGCGCGTTCCTGGTCGTCTTCCTGATCTTCACCTTCGGCCTGCACCTGATCTTCAGCAGCTTCATCTACACCGGCATCCTCGGTGTGATGTTCGGTCTGCTCGCCGCGGTGATCGTCTTCGGCCGGCTGGCCGAGCGGGCGGCATACGGGGCGCTCGAGGGCCAGGCGGGCGGCACGGGCGCCGCGCTGCAGGGGCTCAAGCGCGGCTGGACCTATGAGCAGGAGCCGGTGGCGGCGGAGGCGGGACGTGCGCGTCGCATGTCCGAGTTGTCAAATGCCGCAATGGTTTTCCGGGCTGTCGGCAAGCCGGGCGTGGTGCTGATCGGCGAAGGTCCGACCGGCGCGGCTCGCAAGCTGCTGGAGTCCGAGCGCAAGCGGGTCGCCCGGGTGGCCGGGCCGGAGGTGCCGGTCCACGTGCTGCGGGTCGGCTCCGGCGACGACACGACCAAGCTCGGTGACCTGACCAAGACGATGAAGAAGTTCGACGCCAAGCTCACCGACGCCGAGGTGCAGGCCGTGACCAAGCGGCTGCGGGCGCTGGGTGCCGCCAAGCCGCCGATCCCCAAGGGCATGGACCCGCGCAACGCACCGCGGATGGACCGCAAGGCGCTCCGCGGCCGCTGATCAGCGCACCCGCCGGATGACGGTGCCGGCGATCCGGTCGTGCATGCCGCGGCCGTCCTTGTCCCAGATGATCGCCGGGATGAACAGGCACAGCAGGACGCTGCGCAGCACCGCCGGTCCCGGACCGGCCGGGGCGCCGGAGGTCTTCGAGATGTGCAGCCCGACGACGCGGTGGCCGATGGTGGAGCCGAGCGTGCCGACCAGCAGGACGTTCTCGACGAAGAACACCGCGAGCGGCGCCCAGCTGTGGCCGTCGGCGCCGAAGCGGTAGCCGAGGAATCCGGCCGCGATGACCGAGCAGATCAGCCAGTCGATGATGACGGCGACGACGCGTGGGCCGAGACGCGCCAGCGAGCCGCGGCCGTGCGGCGGCATACCGAGTCCGGCCCCGGGGTAACCCTCGTCCACGTCGTTCACGACTCTGCTGGTCTCCACGTGCACCAAGAATAGTTGGACACCCCGACACCAGGCGGCAGAGGGGGTCTGACGCCATACGAACAGCACGTCCACGATATGAGAAATCCAGGTCCGTGTAACACTGCGGAAACACTCGGGTCATGGACGGGAAACTGCGACCCCGTAAGGTCAGTGCCGACGTGCGGCGCTCGATGCCGCCCGCGAGAACAGAAAATCGATGGAGGATCCATGTTCACCACGGCCGACGAGGTCTTGAAGTACATCAAGGACGAAGACGTCGAATTCGTCGACATCCGATTCTGTGACCTCCCCGGCGTGATGCAGCACTTCAACGTGCCGGCGGCGAGCCTCGACGAGGACGCCCTCAAGGAAGGTGCGATGTTCGACGGTTCGTCGATCCGCGGTTTCCAGGCGATCCACGAGTCGGACATGAAGCTGATCGCCGACCCGAAGTCGGCGTTCGTCGATCCCTACCGCAAGCACAAGACGCTGGTGCTCAACTTCTCCATCGTGGATCCCTTTACCGGGGAAGCCTATTCGCGTGACCCGCGCAACATCGCGGCGAAGGCGGAGGCCTACCTGAAGACGACCGGCATCGCCGACACCGCCTACTTCGGCGCCGAGGCCGAGTTCTACATCTTCGACGACATCCGCTTCGAGACCAAGTCGAACGCCGGCTACTACTACATCGACTCCGTCGAGGGCGCGTGGAACACCGGTCGCGAGGAGGAGGGCGGCAACCTGGGTTACAAGCCGCGCTACAAGGGTGGCTACTTCCCGGTCGCACCCGTCGACCACTTCTCCGACCTGCGTGACGACATCAGCGTCAAGCTCGCCGAGGTCGGCCTCAACGTCGAGCGCGCCCACCACGAGGTCGGCACCGCGGGCCAGCAGGAGATCAACTACACGTTCGGCACCCTGCTGCAGTCCGGCGACGACGTGATGAAGTTCAAATACATCGTCAAGAACACCTGCTTCGAGGCCGGCAAGACGGCCACCTTCATGCCGAAGCCGCTCTTCGGCGACAACGGCTCGGGCATGCACACCCACCAGTCGCTGTGGAAGAACGGCGAGCCGCTGTTCTACGACGAGAAGGGCTACGGCGGCCTGTCGGAGCTGGCTCGCTGGTATGTCGGTGGGCTGCTCAAGCACGCGCCGTCGCTGCTGGCGTTCACCAACCCGACGGTCAACTCCTACCACCGCCTGGTGCCGGGTTACGAGGCTCCGGTCAACCTGGTCTACTCGGCGCGCAACCGCTCGGCCTGCATCCGCATCCCGATCGCCGGCACCTCGCCGAAGGCCAAGCGCATCGAGTTCCGCATCCCGGACCCGTCGGCCAACCCGTACCTGTCGTTCGCGGCGCAGCTGATGGCCGGCCTGGACGGCATCAAGAACCGCATCGAGCCGCCGGAGCCGGTGGACAAGGATCTCTACGAGCTGCCCCCGGAGGAGCACGCCAACATCGCACAGGTCCCCGACTCGCTGCCGGCCGTGCTCGACGCGCTCGAGGCCGACCACGACTTCCTCACCGAGGGCGACGTGTTCACCGAGGACCTGATCGAGACCTGGATCGACTACAAGCGCACCAACGAGGTCGACCCGCTGCGCTTCCGCCCGCACCCGCACGAGTTCGAGCTGTATTACGACATCTAAGTCGCGCTGGGCGAGCCCGTATCGAGGCTCACCGAAATGCCCCGGATCACCTTGTGGTCCGGGGCATTTCGCGTGCAAGTGCACCGAGTGGTCGCTTACCGGCGAGTATGTCGCGGCGGCTCGAAACCCGACCGAGTGGTCACTTGTCAGCCGGGCGGTGCCGTACGACGTGCAGTGCGAGGTCCGCGTAGTACCGGCCGATCTCCTCGGGTGTCCAGGCGCCGGGGCGGTACCACCGCGCGACGTCGATGCCGAGCGAGAGGAGCGCGACGGTTGCCAGGTCGGGTTTGTCGACCTCGAACTCGCCGGTGCGGATGCCGTCGTCGACGATCCCGCGGACCACGTCCCGGGTCCGTCGGCGCACCTTCGCGATGACCGCGTGGTGCTCGGCCGTAAGTGCCGCCAGCTCGTACTGCACGACGCGGGCGATGGTATGACGGCGCGCGTGCCAGGCGGCGAAGTCCGCCATGACCACGGCCAGCCGATCACCGGGCGCCTGCTCCGGTGTGGCAGCCGCGGCGGCCGCCACCACGACATCGAGAGCCTCCTGGTGGCCCTCCAGTGAGAGCTGGAAGAGCAGTTCCTCCTTGCTCTGGTGGTGGACGTAGACCGCCCCGGGGCTGATGCCTGCCAGCGACGCGATCATCCGGGTGCTGGTGCCGTGGAAACCGTTGCGGGCGAACGACTCGAGGGCCGACTGGAGGATCCGGGCACGCGTCGGGTCGGCGGTGATCCGGCGATCCGACTTGGCCGCGGGTCGGCGCTGACTGGGTGACATGCGTCGGACTCCCTTTCATGGGTTTTCTTCCCGGCCGGTCTTGACGACAGCCGCTCGGATCATGTTAGCTAAGCGAACGCTTACCTAAGCGTACGCTCACACAGGAGGACTCGATGCGGCGCAGGATCTACGACGAGGACCACGAGGCGTTCCGTGAGTCGGTGCGGGCCTTCGTACGCCGTGAGGTGCTCCCCGATGTCGAGGACTGGGCCGCCGACAAGGCCATTCCCCGCAGCTTCTGGCGCGCCGCCGGCGCACAGGGACTGCTGGGTCTGGAGATCCCCGTCGAGTACGGCGGCGCCGACGCCCAGGACTTCCGGTTCAACGCGGTGCTGATGGAGGAACTCGCCGCGGTGAACGCCGCACTGCCGTCCAGCGTCGGGATCCACGCCGACATCGTGCCGCCATACCTGGTCAAGCTGGCCGGGGCGGAGGTCCGGGACCGGTGGCTCCCCCGCATCAGCAGCGGGGAGGCCGTGGCCGCGATCGCGATGACCGAGCCCGGTGCCGGATCCGACCTGGCCGCGATCACGACATCCGCGGTCGCCGACGGCGACCGGTTCCGGATCAACGGCTCCAAGACGTACATCACCAACGGGTACGGCGCCGATCTGGTCGTCGTCGCGGCCCGCACCACACCCGCGGCCGGAGCCAAGGGCATCAGCCTGTTCGCGGTGCCGACGGACCTGCCCGGCTTCTCGCGCGGCCGCAAGCTCGACAAGATCGGGCAGCCGGAGGCCGACACCGCCGAGCTCTTCTTCGAGGACGTCGTGGTCCCGGCCTCGCACCTGGTCGGCGAGCTCGACAAGGGCTTCGGGCACATGATGACCTGGCTGCCGCAGGAACGGATCTCGGCGGCGGTCACCAACCTCGCCCACGCCCGCCAGCTGCTGACGGAGACGATCGACTACGCCAAGGAACGCAAGGCGTTCCGGCAGCCGATCGGGTCCTTCCAGGCCAACAAGTTCCTGCTGGCCGAGCTGGTCACCCGGGTCGAGGTCACCCAGGCGTATGTCGACCAGTGCGTGCTCGCCCACGCCGAGCACGAGCTGACCCCCGTTGACGCGGCGAAGGCCAAGTGGTGGACCGCCGAGGTCCAGAACCAGGTCCTCGACCACTGCCTGCAACTGCACGGCGGTGCCGGTTACATGAACGAGTACCGCATCGCCCGTGCGTGGCGCGACGCCCGCGTGACCAAGATCTGGGCCGGCTCCAACGAAATCATGAAGGAACTCATCGGCCGCGACCTCGGGTTCTGAACCGCCGGCCCGCTCCCCTCACCACGAATCCCCCGCCACGAGAAGGAACACCATGCCCGAAGCAGTCATCGTCGCCACCGCCCGCTCACCGATCGGCCGCGCCACCAAGGGATCCCTGGCCGAGGCGCGCCCCGACGACCTGGCCGCCGCCATGGTCCGGGCGGCACTGGCCAAGGTCCCCGTGCTCGACCCGTCGACCGTCGACGACCTCATGCTGGGCTGCGCGCAGCCCGCGGGCGAGTCCGGCTACAACCTCGCCCGCGTCACCGCCCTGCTCGCCGGGCTCCCCGACGTACCCGGCACTACGGTCAACCGCTACTGCTCCTCCAGCCTGCAGACGACCCGGATGGCGATGCACGCGATCCGCGCCGGCGAGGGCGACGTGTTCATTTCCGCCGGCGTCGAGACGGTGAGCCGCTACCCCAGGGGGAACGCGGACTACCTGCCCGACACGATGAACCCGCGTTTCGCCGCGGCGCTCGCCCGCACCGACCAGCTCGCCGCCTCCAACCAGACCTGGACCGACCTGCGCGCGGAGGACCTCCCCGACGTCTACATCATGATGGGCCAGACCGCCGAGAACGTCGCGACGGCGACCGGCATCACCCGGGCCGAGCAGGACGCGTTCGCCGTCCGCAGCCAGAACCGCGCCGAGGCCGCCCTGCAGGCCGGCTTCTTCGAACGCGACATCACGCCGTACGAACTACCCGACGGCACCGTCATCAGCGCCGATGACGGTCCCCGGCCGGGCGTCACCTACGACGCGGTCGCGGGCCTGCGTCCCGTCTTCCGGGAGGACGGCTCCGTCACCGCCGGCAACTGCTGCCCGCTCAACGACGGCGCCGCCGCGGTGGTCGTCATGAGCGACGTGAGGGCGGCCGAGCTCGGCATCACCCCGCTGGCCCGCATCGTCAGCACCGGACTGTCTGCACTCAACCCCGAGATCATGGGCCTGGGCCCCATCGAGGCAACCCGGCAGGCCCTGGCCCGAGCACGGATGGACATCGGCGACATCGACCTGGCCGAGATCAACGAGGCGTTCGCGGTCCAGGTGATCGGCTCCGCCCGGGAGCTCGGCATCGACGAGGACCGGCTCAACGTCAACGGAGGCGCCATCGCCCTGGGTCACCCCTTCGGCATGACCGGCGCGCGCATCACCACGACCCTGCTCAACTCGCTGCAGCTCCACGACAAGCAGTTCGGTCTGGAGACCATGTGCGTGGGTGGCGGCCAGGGTATGGCGATGATCGTCGAGCGCCTGTCATGACCGGGGTCAGCTTCGACTTCACCGGCCAGACGATCGTCGTCACCGGAGCCGCGCGCGGGATCGGCCGCGAGCTGGCTCGTGCCTTCAGCGACGCCGGCGGCACGGTCTACGTCCTGGACCACGACGAGGCCGCCGCCGCGAGCACGGCGGCCGAGCTCGGCGCCCACGCGATCGGCACCGACGTGTCCTCCAGCAGCTCGGTCGAGGCGGCCGTGGCGCGGATCATCGATGACACCGGCCGCATCGACGTGCTGGTCAACAACGCGGGCATCCTGCGCGACACCGTCCTGTGGAAGATGACCGACGAGCAGTGGGACGCGGTGCTCGCGGTCCACGCGGGAGGCACCTTCAAGATGACCCGCGCGGTGGTCCCCACGATGCGGGCACAGGGATTCGGCCGCATCGTCAACACGACGTCCTACACCGGGCTGCACGGCAACATCGGCCAGGCCAACTACGCCACGGCCAAGGCCGGGATCATCGGCTTCACCCGCACGGCGGCCAAGGAGCTCGCCCGGTTCGGCATCACGGTCAACGCGATCTCACCCAACGCCGAGACCGACATGGTCGCCTCGGTGCCGGCCGAGAAGCGTGCCGAGCTGATCGCCGCCATCCCCGCCGGACGCTTCGGCGACCCCGCCGAGATGGCCGCCGGCGTGTGCTTCCTCGCCAGCCGTGCCGCCGGGTACGTCACCGGCGTCGTGCTGCCGATCGACGGTGGACTTTCCATCTGATCCGGCCCAACCCGGCCGCCCGGTTCACGGGCCAGGGAGCGATCGCGCGCCACTGAGCACGCGCTCGCTACGATCGTGGGGCTTGCACTCAGGAGGAACATGCGCGCCATCGTTGTCACCACCCTGGACGGGCCCGAGTCGGTGTCACTTCAGGAGGCACCGGCACCCGCGGACGACTCCCGGGTCGCCATCGCCGTCAAGGCGGCCGGGGTCTCGTTCCCCGAGTTGCTGCAGACCCGCGGCCAGTACCAGCTGAAACCGGACCTGCCGTTCATCCCCGGGGCCGAGGTCGCGGGTGTCGTCACCGCGGCGCCGCCGGACTCCGGACTCGCGCCGGGCGACCGCGTGGCGGCGTTGCCGCTGATCGGCGGCTTCGCGGAGAACGTGACCACCCGCCCCGACCTGGCGTTCCGGCTGCCCGACAACGTCGACTTCGCCGCCGGCGCATCCATCATCTTCAACTACGGCACCGTCCACTTCGCGCTGACCACGCGAGGCCGCCTCGCCGAGGGCGAGACCGTCCTCGTCCACGGGGCGGCCGGCGGGATCGGCACCGCCGCGATCCAGGTCGCCAAGGCGTTCGGGGCCGGGCGGGTCATCGGCGTGGTCTCCACCGACGCCAAGGGCGCCGTTGCGGTGGACGCGGGCGCGGACGAATACGTGCTCACCGAGGACTTCAGCTCATTCGCCCGCAGCGCAAGAAACACTGTGGACATCGTCGTCGACCCCGTCGGCGGTGACCGGTTCACCGATTCGTTGCGCACGCTCCGGGAGGACGGGCGCGTGCTCGTCATCGGGTTCACCGCGGGGTCGATCCCCGAGGTCAGGGTCAATCGGCTGCTGCTGAACAACATCGAGGTCGTGGGGGTGGGCTGGGGTGCGTATGCCCTCGGCAAGCCGGGGTTCATCCAGCAGCAGTGGAACGAACTCCTCCCCCATCTCAGCTCCGGCGCCCTCGCGCCGGTCCTCGGTCCGATCTTCCCGCTGGAGCGCGCCGCAGACGCGCTGAAGCTGCTCGACCAGCGCGGAGCGACGGGGAAGATCACGCTCGCGATGTGACCGGCCCGTACCGATTTCACGCACCGCCCGAGTGCAGACGCTCGATGGTCTCCTCGACGTTCGCGCCGAACCGGTGCACCTCCTGCGGCCAGTCGAGCGTCAGCGCCATACGTCCCGCCCACTCACGGGCGGTGTCGTCGTCAGGAACGTCGATCACGGTGAACCCGCCGATGTGCTCCTTGGTCTCCACATAAGGGCCGTCACTGAAGACCGGCTTGCCGTCTTTGGTCTCGACGCTGAACAATGCCGTCGAGCTGTCGATGCCGCCCTCGGCATACACGAAGATCCCGGCGTCCTTCATCTCGTCGATGAGTGCGCGCGAGGTCGCACTCTTGGCGCGCAGGTCATCGGGCGACTGGTAGCCCACCCATTCATCGTTGAACATGATCAGGTATTCCGGCACGGTTTCTGCCTTTCAGTCGGGACGTTGGACGCTCCCGACGGTCTCGGCGGCGGCCTGTCGTGACCTCCGTCCATCTCCTCTACGAACGACGGTCGCACGATCGGACACTTTTCGGGAGCACTCCGCCTGAGGCTAGTGCTATGCCAGACGTGCGGTATGGCTCCCCTTTGGCATAGGGCAACCTCAGGTCAGTGCGGACATCGCCTTCCACTGCTTCCACGACAGCGCCCAGTCGTAGATCTCGGTGCGGGTGGAGGACAGCTTGACGTTGGTGCCGCGCACGTCGACCGGGTCGCCGTAGATCGCGGTGTCGTAGTAGGCCTTGCCGTTCGTCGGCGACAGGTTGATGCACCCGTGTGAGACGTTCGAATGCCCCTGATATTGCACGGTGTCCGGGTTGGCGTGGATGAACTGGCCGTTGTTGTTGAACCGCACCGCCCAGTGCTCGATCTCGTCGTAGTGGAACAACTTCGACTTCATCTCGACCGTCTGCAGTTTCTCGGTGACGACGTTGATGCCGGTGCGGGTGTTGCGGATCGGGTCGGAGTCGAGGCCGTATGAAGCCGGGTAGGTGGCCACCTTCGCACCGTCCCGGTAGATGACGATGTTGTGCTTGCGCGCGTCGGCGATGACGACCTGCGAGCGCCCGATGTTGAACGTCCAGTCGAAGTCCTGCACGCCGCTGACGCCACCGCCCCAGTTCAGCTGCGCCAACGGCAGCACAACCCGCACCTCCGTGTGCGCGGGCCAGTACTTCTTGGTGCGGAAGTGCAGCTCCGAGTTGGGCGCACTGTCCGGCAGCCACGCCCAGGAGCCGACGACCTCGGTCCACTTCCCCTTCGACCCGGCGGGCCGCATCAGCACCTGCAGGTACTTCTCCACCGCCGGTTTGTCGGTCACCTTCGTCTTGAAGTTGACCACGATGGGTGCGGCGACGCCGACGGTCCAGCCGACGCCGATGTTCGCCGTCGCGCCCACGGTGCGTATGGCGGACGCCGACCCGATCTTGCCGTCACTGACGGCGCCCTGCGCCGTGGTCGCGGTCCAGGTCCACGACGCGCCCGGCCCGATCGGTGCCGAGCTGACCCACGACGTGCCCTTCTTCGACAGCGTGCCGTCGACGGCCTTGCCGTCCCCGTCCTGCACCTTCAACGAGTCCAGTCGTGCCGACGAGGTGAGTGTCACCGGCGCCCCGAACGGCAGCGTGTCGCCGTCCAGTCCGGCGACCGTGATGTCCGCGGGAGGCGGCGGTGTCGAGGTTGCCGACGACGTCGCCGGTGCTGGCTCGGCGGAGGTCGCCGTCGGCGCGCCCGTGGGCGTCCCGGCCGGTTCGCCGAACGTCCCCGCATGCTTGTCCCCATGGCCGCACGCCGCGACACCGACGGTCAGTGCAGCCGCGAAGGCGCCACTGATCGCGACACGTCGACTCAGTTCCTGCGACACGTCATACCCCTCACGAGCCCCCTCAGCGAGTACGTTACCCGGCGCATACTACGTTTCCAGCCTGCGCGTCCCCCGGCGCGCACGCGTCGCGCACAGCGAATCGCAACCGAATCGTCATCTCAGGACTAGCCTCGACGCGTGCAGGTCGTCGCCGCCATCCTTCTGGCACTGTTCAGCTACGCCGCCTGGTGGTACGTCCGCCGCTCATGGCGGGAGTTCCGGCGCACCGGCCGCCTCCAGGTCACCGGTCGCGGCCTGACCGTCGACTTCAGGCACACGTGGGCGGTCTGTTGCTACCTCGGGTTCGACGCGCTGATGGGTCTGACGTCGCTCGGCGCGGCCGTCGCGCTGCTGGTCGCCGCCTTGCGTTGAGGGGCCGTCCCGGGTGCGAGACTTGACCCATGAGACTCAGCGCACGCAACCAGCTCACCGGCACCGTCACCGCCATCGACGAAGGTGTCGTCACCACCACCGTCAAGATCGAGCTGGCCGGCGGTCAGACGATCACCTCGTCGATCACCAAGGAGGCCGCCACCGAGCTCGGCATCGAGGTGGGCAAGGAGGTCACCGCGATCGTCAAGGCCAGCTCGGTGATGCTCGCGGTCGACTGAGGTTGCTCAGACCGCTATCGGCTGCTTCACCCGCCGCCGAGCGGGTATGACGAGAGGCGTCCCGGTCTCGGGGTCGTCGATGACGCGGCACGGGAGATCGAAGACGCGCTCGACGAGATCCGCGGTGACGATGTCGCCCGGTGACCCGCTGTCGACGACCCGGCCGTCCCGCATGCACACGAGGTGGTCGGCGTAGCGGCACGCGAGGTTGAGGTCGTGCAGCACGGCCACGACGGTGAGGCCCCGATCCCGTAGCCCCGCAACCAGATCCAGCACATCCAGCTGGTGGGTGACGTCCAGGAACGTGGTCGGCTCGTCCAACAGCAGTAGCGGCACCTCCTGCGCGAGCACCATCGCCAGCCAGGCGCGCTGCCGCTGCCCGCCGGACAGCTCCTCCATCAGCCGGTCGGCGAGCGCCGTCACCCCGGTCGCATCCATCGCGTCCCGGACGGCGCGCTCGTCGGAGTCCGACCACTGCCGCAGGAAACTCTGATGCGGATACCGGCCGCGGCCGACCAGGTCGCGCACCGTGACCGTCTCGGGCGCGACCGGGGACTGCGGCAGCAGGCCGAGGGTGCGGGCGAGCTCCTTGGTCGGGATGTTCTTGATGGACGTGCCGTCCAGCAGCACCGCGCCTCCGTCCGGCCGCATGATCCGGGCGAGCGCGCGCAGGGTGGTCGACTTGCCGCAGGCGTTCGGGCCGACGATGACGGTGAAGTCGCCGGTGGGCAACTCCAGATCGAGGTCCGGCACGACGAGCCGGTCGTCATACCTCAGGGACAACGCCGAGGTGGTGAGTCTCGGCTCGGCGAGTGCGGTTCTCATCGGGAGCGTGCCTTCCATTCACGGGACAACAACCAGGCCAGGTAGACCCCGCCGACGGCACCGGTGACGACCCCGACCGGCAGGTCGATGCTGCCGAGTGCGCGCTGGCCGACGAAATCGCTGACCACCATGAGCAACCCGCCCATGGCGGCCGACGCGAAGACCTGCGGCGCGGGCCCGCGGGTGAGCCGGACGACGAGCTGCGGCGCGGTCAGCGCGACGAACGAGACGGGACCGGCGGTCGCCACCGCGACCGCGGCGAGCGCGACCGCGATCGCGAGCACCCCGACGGAGACCCGGCGCAGCGGGACGCCGAGCGCGACCGCCACGTCGGCTCCGAGCAGCATCGTCCGCAGGTGGCGGGCACAGGCCGCCGCACAGGGCAGCAGCACCACGAGCGCGACGGAGAGGATCCCGGCCCTGGACCAGTCCGAGTTGCTCAGGCTGCCGGCCAACCACCTTGCCGCCGCTTGGGATTCGTAGTTGGTGGACCTGGTCAACAGATAACCGTTGACCGAGGCCAGCGCCGCACCCACCCCGATCCCGATGAGGATCAGCCGGTAGCCGGCGTCGTGCTCACCGCCGGTGCCGAGCGCGAACACCACTGCCGCGGTTGCCAACCCGCCCACGACGGCGAGCACCGAGTAGCCCGCCGGTTGCAGATGCAGCACCAGCAGCCCGATCAACGCGAAAGTCGCTGCGCCCGCGTCGAATCCGATGACGTCCGGACTGCCCAGCGGATTGCGGGTGTATGCCTGCACCAGCGACCCGGCCGCCCCGAGCGCCAGACCGACCAGCAGTCCGGTGACGGCGCGCGGCAGCCCGATGTCCATGACGGCGAAGTCGTTCGCCGGGTCCCCTGCGCCGAGGACGCACCGGACCACACCGGCGGGCGAGACCGGCAGCGCGCCCGTGCCGAGGGTGAGCAGGATGACCGCGATGGCGGCGATCAAGGTGCCGGCGGTCAGCACGGCGGTGCGCCGGTTGACGGCGCCCCGGGCGCTGCCGAGCTGTATGGCGCGCTTCGCGACCGTGGTGCTCACAGCCGTCCCACCTTCCGGCGACGCACCAGCCAGACCAGCACCGGTGCACCGACCACCGCCGTCACCAGCCCGGCCCCGATCTCCTGCGGCCAGGCGATCAGCCGCCCGATGACGTCCGCGCCGAGCAGCATGCACGCGCCGAGCAGGGCGGACATCGGCAGCAGCCGGCGCTGGTCGACCCCGACCAGCATGCGCGCCACGTGCGGCACGGCCAGGCCGACGAACCCGATCGGCCCCACCGCCGCGGTGGCCGTGCCGCACAGCAGCGTCACGGCGAGCACGCTGAGCAGCCGGGTACGGCCGACGTGGGCGCCGAGCGCCTTGCCGAGGTCGTCGCCGAGGGCGAGTGCGTTCAGCGGGCGGGCCAGTGCGGCACCGGCGATCAGGCCGGCGAGCAGGAACCAGCCGAGCGGGCCGACATCGGTCAACGTGCGCCCGGTGAGCGCGCCGATGTTCCAGTACCGGAAGTGGTAGTACGCACTCGGGTCGATCAGGATCACGCCGGTCACGTAGGCCGACAGCGCCGCGCCGATCGCGGTGCCCGCGAGCGCCATACGCACCGGGGTGGCCGAGGATCGCCCGGTGGTGCCGAGCAGGTAGACCACGACCGAGGCGACGGCCGCACCGAGCAGTGCGAACCACAGGTAGCCCGCAGGCTGGTCGATGCCGAGGAAGCTGATCGCCGAGACGACGGCGGCGGCGGCGCCGGCGTTGACCCCGAGCAGGCCGGGGTCGGCGAGCGGGTTGCGCGCGGTGGACTGCATGACGGCAACGGCCATCGCCAGGACCGCCCCGAAGGGTCGCGTCCTGGCGGTGAGGTCCGTCGGGTCTGTCCGGCTGGCGAGCACCCCGCAGAGTGTAGTGGGTCGTTAAGGCTAGGCTCACCTAACCCACGGAGGAAGGTTGCGGAATCAATGGACAGCATCACGAACGCGCCCCTGTCACGGCGCGCAGCACTCGGTGCCGGGCTGGCGGGAGCGGCGGCACTGCTCGCCGCCTGCGGCTCGTCGTCGTCGGCGGGCAGCGGCGCAAGCGGCCCGGCCACGGCGGCCGGGTCGGCCGGGGACACGGCCTGGAAGCCGGTGTCGGTGAAGCACGCTTTCGGCACGACGACGGTCGAGAAGCAGCCGACGCGGATCGTCACGGTCGGCGTCACCGAGCAGGACTTCGTGCTCGCCCTCGGGGTGAAACCGGTCGGCGTCACCGACTGGTACGGCGACCAGCCGTACGCGATGTGGCCGTGGGCCCGGGCCGCGAACGGTGACAACAAGCCGAAGCTGCTGAAGACCGACGACGGTTTCCAGTTCACCGAGATCGCCAAGCTGCAGCCGGATCTGATCATCGGCACCAACTCGGGTATGACGTCCGAGGACTACGGCAAACTCAGCAAACTCGCCCCGACGGTGCCGCAGGCCAGCACCAAGAAGGGCTACTTCGCGCCCTGGTACGACATGCTCGCGACGATCGGCACCTCGATGGGCAAGTCCCAGGAGGCGACTGCGTTGCGCTCGTCGATCAAGGCGAAGTTCAGCACGGCGGCCGCGGATCACCCGAAGTTCAAGGGCACCAAGGCGATCTTCCTGCAGAACGCCGTGTCGGACGGCAGCCTGATCGCCTATCCGGAGGGGTTGGGCACCGAGTTCCTCGCCGATCTGGGCTTCGAGGTCCCCTCCGACATCGACAAGTACGTCCGCGAGGGCGAGCAGGCCTACATCCCGGTGGAGCAGATCCACGTCCTCAACTCCGCGGAGGTGCTGATCTGGGCCACCGAGAAGCCCAGCGATCTGGCGGCGCTGCAGAAGGTGCCCGGCTTCAGCAACCTGGACGCCGTGAAGTCGGGACGCTCGGTCTACACCGGCGGTGAACTCTCCGGTGCGATCTACTTCAGCTCGCCGCTGAGCCTGCCGTACGTTGTGGACAAGCTGACGCCGAAGCTGACAAAAGCCCTGGCCTGACTAGGGTTTCGCCGGGAAGTTGGTCGCCAGGAAGTCGAGGGTATGACGCCACGCCGCCGTCGAGGCGGCGGCGTGGTGGAACATCGGCAACGGGTTGTCGAAGGCGTGCCCGGCGCCGTCATACGTCTCGAACCGCACCCCGTCGCGGGACACCGCGGCCCGGATCCGCTCCACGACGTCCATCGGGAGATAGTCGTCGGCGGTGCCGAAGTGGTGCAGGCTGGGTGCGGTGACGTCGCCGGCGAGGTCGAGCAGGTTGGGCAGCGCCGACCCGTAGTAGCTCACCAGCACGTCCACGTCGGTCGAGGCGGCGACGTTGAAGGCGAGTCCGCCACCGAAGCAGAAGCCGAAGACGCCCACTCCCCCGTCGACGTGCTCGTCGGTGCGGGCCGCGGCGACGGAGGCGACACCGTCACCCACCGTGGTCGGCCAGTCCAGCTGGCTCATCAGGCCCATCGCCTGCTGCAGCATGCCGTCACTGCTCTCGTCGATCTCGGAATCGTCCAGGCGCCAATAGATTTCGGGCACGATGACGACGTACCCGAGCGCGGCGAGATCGGCGGCGCGGATCTTGATGTAGTCGCTGACGCCGAAGATCTCCTGGAAGAGGACGATCCCGGGACCGGTCCCGGCCTCGGGCAGGAAGCGGTAGGCGGGCATCGGCCCGTCGGCCGTGGGGATGTCGATCCGGTCGGCCACGTGCGTCACACCCCCGCGGCGTTGTCCACGCCACCGCTGACCGGCAGGTCGGCGAAGACGTCCGGCGGGTCCTGCCACAGGTCCGGCAGCGTGCCCGCCTGCGCGTCCTGGATCGCGCGCCACACCCGCTGGGGTGTGCAGGGCAGGTGGATGTGCCGCACACCCAGGTGGCTGACCGCGTCGACCACGGCGTTCTGCACAGCGGGCGTGGAGCCGATGGTCGCGGACTCGCCGATCCCCTTGGCGCCCAACGCATTCAGTGGTGTCGGCGTCATCGTGGAGGCGGTCTCGAAGTCCACCAGGTCCATCGCGCTCGGCATCGCGTAATCGGCGAGCGTGCCGGTCATCGGCTGCCCGTCCTCGTTGAAGACGACCTCCTCGTAGAGGGCCTGCGCGATGCCCTGCGCGAGCCCTCCGTGCTGCTGACCTTCGACCAGCAGCGGGTTGAGGATCCGGCCGCAGTCGTCGACCGCGACATGCCGCAGCGGGCGGACCCGACCGGTCTCGGTGTCGACCTCGACGACCGACACGTGCGCACCGAACGGGAAGGTGGAACCGTCCTGGTTGACGTCGAGCCCGGCGGTCAGCTCCTCGCCCTGGTCCTTGGCAGCGGCGGCGATCTCGGTCCAGGTCACCGTCGCGCCACCGGGCACCCCGGTCACCCCGAAGGTGCCCTCTTCGGTGAGCACGATGTCGTCGACGGCGGCCTCCAGCAGCGTCGCGGCGTGCCGGCGGGCCTGTTCGCGCACCTCGTTCGCGGCCGAGACGACCGCACTGCCACCCAGCTGCAGGGACCGCGAGCCACCGGTGCCACCGCCGCGCGGGACGACCGCGGTGTCGGACTGCACGTAGGTGATCTTGTCCATGGGTATGCCGAGCGCGTCGGACACCAGCATCGAGAAGGCCGTCGCGTGCCCCTGACCGTGCGCGGAGGTGCCGGACGAGGCGGTCGCGGTGCCGTCGTCGTGGACGGTGACCGAGCCGTATTCGGACCCACCGCCGGGCGCGGTCACCTCGACGTAGACGCTGACCCCGATGCCCAGCTGCACCGGCTCGCCGGTCTCGCGGCGCCGCGCCTGCTCCTCGCGCAGTTTGGTGTAGTCCGCGATGCGCAGCGCCTCCCGCAACGGCAGGTCGTAGCTGCCGGAGTCGTACTGTGCACCCATCTTCGTCGTCACCGGAAAAGCTTTGGGGTCCAGGAAGTTCCGGCGTCGCAGCTCGACGGGGTCGATGTCCAGCTCGTCGGCCGCGATGTCCATCAGCCGCTCCAGGTGCGCCGCCGCCTCGGGGCGCCCGGCTCCGCGGAAGGCGCCCATCGGGGCGGTGTTGGTCACCGCGGAGCAGGCGTCGTAGGCGACCACCGGGACGTCATACACACCGGGCACCATCAGGGCGGTCATGTGGATCGGCAGGGCCCCGCCGAAGCCGGCCCACGCGCCGGCGTCGCCGATCACGCGGGCCCGGATGCCGGTGATCCGGCCGTCCCTGGTCAGGCCCATCTCGTAGTAGCCGACCTGGCCGCGGCCGTGCATGCCCTGCAGGTTCTCCGAGCGGGTCTCGACCCAGGAGACCGGGCGGCCGAGGGCACGCGCCGCACCGATGACCACGGTGTGCTCGGAGATCAGCCCGGCCTTGCCGCCGAAGCCGCCGCCGACGTGCGGGGAGATGACGCGCACCTGCTCCTTGGCGAGGCCGAACTCGGCGCAGGCCATCCCCTGCAGTCCGTGCGGCATCTGCGTCGAGACGTGTATGACGAGCTCGTGCTCACCGTCCCCGGTCGTGTCGACGGCGATCGCGTTGCCCTCCATCGGCACGACCGCGACACGCTGGTTGACCATCCGGGCACGCACCACGGTGTCGGCACCGGTCAGTGGATCCTCTTGCACCGCAGAGCGATTGCCGATCACCAGGTTGGTGCCGAGGTCGGGGAACTGCAGCTCCGCGTCGGGGGCGAGGGCCGCCTCGGGGTCGGTGACCGAGGGCAGCTCGTCGTAGTCGACGTCGACGAGCTCGACCGCGTCGGCAGCGGCCGCGCGGGTCTCGGCGACGACGATGGCCACGGGTTCGCCGACGAACCGGACCCGGTCGGTGGCCAGCGGCGGGCGCGGCACCTTGGGGTTGACCACCATCAGGCCGTGGTGCGGTTTCAGGTCGAGGTCGGCGGCGGTGTAAACCGCGACGACGCCCGGTGCGGCGGCGGCCTCACCGGTGTCGATGCCGCCGATCCGGGCGTGCGCGAAGGGCGATCGCACGAAGGCGGCGTGCAGCATCCCGTCCAGCTGGAGGTTGCCGACGTAGGTCGAGGCGCCGGTGACGAGGTCGGCGTCTTCGACCCGCCGGACCCGTGTTCCGAGAATTGAACCTGGCATAGGACGACACTACGACCTCGGCCGCCGGTGAGGGTGGCTCTCAGCGCAGGTTCGGTCGCACGCGCAGCACCTCCAGTGCCGCGGCGACATTGGTGACGTTGTCGGCGAGCGGGCGCGGCATCAGCTGGTCGGCGCGCTCGAGCCGCCGCAGCACCGTGTTGCGGTGCGTGTAGAGCCGGATGGCGGTGCGGGAGGCGTTGAACTGCTCCCGGATGTATGCCGAGACGGTGTCCCGAATGTCGGGATCCGCGCTGACCAGCGCGCCGAGGGTGTCGGCGACGAACTCGTCCGCCTTGGTCAGGTCTCCGGTCAGCAGCGCGACCAGCTGGACCTCGTCGTACCGGGCGATCCGGCGGCTGGAGTCCAGCCGGGAGAGCAGGCGCTGCGCCTCGGCCGCGTCCAGGTGGCTGCGGCGGAAACCCTCCAGTCCCAGACCGTTCCGGCCGATCGCGACCTGGACCCCGGGCGCTGCTTCGAGCGCCGCGGTGACGGTAGCGTCGGTGCGAACGTCGGCGGTCGGCAGCCAGACCCACAGCGACTGGGCGCCGGCGACAAGGGTGAGCCGGCGGGTGCAGTCGCTGGCCTGCATGATCGCGTCGGCGACGGCCTCCAGCCGGCCGGCGACGTCGCCCAGGTCGGTGCGGCCCTCCTCGTCGGACTCCGACCAGAGCACGAGCGCGGTGTGTTCGCCGGTCAGCCGGTAGTGCAGACGCAGCTCGGCCTGCGACCGGGTTATCGGGGCGCCCTCCAGGACGAGGGTCAGGGTCGCCATCCGCTCGGCATTGGTGCCGCTGGTGAGCTCGGCGATGTCGGCCTGGATCAGCTCGGTCAGCGCGTCGACCGTGTCGTCCAGGAAGGACGAGATGGACAGCGCCGAGGCGTTCAGCAGCTCCTGCAGTTCGTCGGCGTCGGAGGTCAGGGTGAAGCAGATCCGCATCCACAGCCGCCACGCCGCGCTCTGCGAGGTGCGGTAGGAGTCGAGGGCGCGGCTGTCCAGGCCGCGCCGGACCAGGTCACGGGACAGGGTGATCGCCTCGTGGCTCAGCTGCGGCGTGACACGTTCGCCGGGGTCGCTGATGTTGGACGCGGCCCAGCGACGTAGGTTCTGTACGTTGACGATTCGCGCCGCATCGCTGAGTGTCGGGTCGATGACCGACCGGTCGGAGTGGTAGCCCGCCAGGGTCGCCTCGTGCAGCACCGCGAGGTCCTCCTCGGAGAAGTTGAGTGCCTCGCGGGCTCCCTGCCGGAAGAGCTCGCGGACCCGCGGGCTCAGCGGCGGCAGCTGGTTGGTGTGCACAGTGCATCAGCGTACGGCAGCCGCGGGGGCAGTTTGTCCCTGTTTGCGGTGCGGTATGGCGACCAGGCTTGGCGTCATACCTCCATCGCCCCTCGTTCAGGAGTCCTCGCATGACCAGCATCACCACCGCCGACCAGCTCGACGTGCTCATCATCGGTGCCGGCATCTCCGGCATCGGCGCGGGGCGCTACCTGCGGACCCACTGCCCGGACAAGACGTTCGCCATCCTGGAGGGCCGCGAGGCGTCCGGGGGCACGTGGGACCTGTTCCGCTACCCCGGCATCCGGTCCGACTCCGACCTGCACACCTTCGGTTACGAGTTCAAGCCGTGGCGGGACAAGGATGCGATCGCCGACGGTTCGAAGATCCTGGGTTACCTGCGCGAGACCGCCACCGAGAACGACCTCGATGAGCTGATCCGCTTCAACCACAGGGTGATCGGCGCTTCCTGGGACTCCGCGGAGGCGCTGTGGACCGTCGAGGCGGAGACGCCGGAGGGTGCGCGGACGTTCCGGGCGCGCTGGGTCTTCGCCGGCACCGGCTACTACAACTACGACGAGGGCTACACACCCGTCTTCCCCGGCCGCGACGACTTCGAGGGCACGATCGTGCACCCGCAGCACTGGCCGGAGGACCTGGACTATGCGGGCAAGAAGGTCGTGGTGATCGGCAGCGGCGCGACGGCGGTCACGCTGATCCCGGCGATGACCAGCGGACCATCGGCTGCGGCACACGTGACGATGCTGCAGCGGACGCCGACGTTCGTGACGGCGCTCCCCCGTGAGGACAAGATCGCGCAGGCGCTGCGTCGCACGTTCGGTGAGGAGCGCGGCTACCGGCTGACCCGCCGCAAGAACATCACGGTGCAGCACTGGACGTGGCGGCTGGCGCGTCGCTTCCCCGATCAGACGCGCGCCCTGCTGCGCAAGGCGCAGGTGAAGGCGCTGCCGGAGGGGTATGACGTCGACACGCACTTCAACCCGCCGTACAACCCGTGGGACCAGCGGCTGTGTGTGGTGCCGGACGGTGACCTGTTCAAGACGATCCGGTCCGGGAAGGCCGACGTCGTCACGGACCGGATCGAGACGTTCACACCGAACGGCATCCGGTTGGCGTCCGGGCAGGAGTTGGAGGCCGACATCATCGTGACGGAGACCGGGCTGAACCTGCGGCTCTTCGGCGGCATCCCGATGACCGTCGACGGTGCGCCGGTGCACTTCCCGGACACCGTCGTCTATCGCGGGCTGATGCTGTCCGGAGTGCCGAATCTCGCTCTGTCCATTGGTTACACGAACGCGTCGTGGACGTTGAAGGTCGGCCTGCTCTGCGAGTACTTCACCCGGCTGCTGCGCTACATGGACACCTACGCGTACGACACGGTGCGAGCCGAGGCCGACCCGGCGATGCCGACCAGGCCGGTGCTGGATTTCGCCGCGGGCTACATCCAGCGCTCGATCGACGAGATGCCGCGGCAGGGCGACCGCGAACAGTGGCAGACGTCGACCGGGTTCGCCGATGACGTGCGGTTGCTGCGGAACGGGTCGGTGTACGACGAGTACCTGCACTTCACCTCCGCGGCCGCCGACCCCACCGCGGCCGCCGACCCCACCGCGGCCGCCGAGCCTGTCGAGGTGCCCGCGGTCGCCGAGCCTGTCGAGGTGCCCGACCCCACCACGGCCGCCAACCCCACCACGGCCACCGAGCCTGTCGAGGTGCCCGACCCCACCACGGTCGCCGAGCCTGTCGAGGTGCCCGACCCCACCACGGCCGCCGACCCCACCACGGCCGCCGAGCCTGTCGAGGTGCCCGACCCCACCACGGCCGCCGCGCCTGTCGAGGTGCCCGAGCCCACCGCGGTCGCCGAGCCTGTCGAGGTGCCCGCATGACCCACGACCGCTTCGCGCAGCTGCCGCACGGGATCCGGGTGTGCTACCGGGTGACCGGCGACGACGGCGGCATACCCGTGCTGTTGATCTCCGGTATGTCGCAGGACCTGACGATCTGGCCGCAGGAGTTCGTCGACGGCCTTGTCGCGTACGGGTTCCGGGTAATCCAGCACGACAACCGGGACATCGGGAGGTCGACGCCGATGTCCACGAGACCACCCTCGTTGCTGCATCAGTTGCGCGGCCGTGCAAGGCCGGACGCGTACACGCTGGAGGACATGGCGCAGGACAGTGTCGGGCTGCTGGACCACCTGGGTGTCGAGCGGGCGCACCTCATCGGGCAGTCGATGGGCGGGATGATCGCGCAGACGATCGCGGCGCACCACCCGGAGCGGGTGCTCACGCTCACGTCGATGTATTCGACGACCGGTGCACCCGGCGTGGGTGGTGTTGCCTGGTCGACGAAGCTGAAGATCGCCAAGCGTCCACCGCGCGGGAAGTCCGAGTTCATCGCGCGTCACCTGGAGTTCACCGCGCATCTGGCCGGTCGGCGCTATCCGATCGATCCGGTGGTCGAGACCGCGGTGGCGACCACCGCGTGGGAGCGTCGCGGGGTTGCCGGGGCCGCGGGAATCGCCCGGCAGATCCAGGCGATTCAGGCGTCGGGAGACCGGAGCAAGGCGGTGTCGGCGATCACTGCGCCGACCCTGGTGATCCACGGCGACCGGGACCTGATCGTGCATCCGAGTGGTGGGCGGGCGACTGCCGACACGATCGCGGGCGCCGAGTTCGTCAGCGTCGAGGGCATGGGCCACCACTTCGCGCCGGCGCTCGTGGAGCCGCTGCTCGAGCGGATCTCGGCCCACCTGCGGGCCGCGCGTCCGTCGCCGCACGTCTGACTCGCGGGGTGGGCTCAGACAGTCATCTGCCGGTTCCGACCGGCCGGCAGCGCCTCGGCCGGTAGCGGGCGCACGATCGCCACCGGGCAGTGCGCTCGACGCATCACGCCCTGGCTGACCGACCCCAGCAGCAGACCGCCCATCCCGTGGCGGCCGCGCGTTCCGACGACGAGCAGCGAGGCGTCGGCGCTGCTTTCGGTCAGCGCTGCGGTCGCGGGTGCGGTTGCGAGGACGGTTTCGACATACACGTGGGGGTGTTGTGCCGCGGGTGCTGCGAGGGCACGCCGCAGTACGTCGAGTTGGTGCCGTCGCGCGGCGAGCGTGTTCATCACGGTCATCGGCACGCCCTGGGTGAAGCGCCATTTGTCGGGCCGCCAGCACAACGTCGCGCGGAGCGTGACATGGCGCCGTTCGGCCTCCGCGAAGGCGAACTGCAGTGCCGCGGCTCCGTCGGGGCGGTCGTCGACACCGACCACGACCGGCCCGACACGCTGCCGGTCGGTCAGCGCTGCCCGCACGACCGTGACGGGGCAGTCGGCGGTCGCGGCCAGCTCGGTCGTGACCGACCCGAGGACAGCACCTCGCACCGCGCCGGCACCTCTGGTGCCGATGACGAGCTGCGCGGCTCTCGTCGACGCCTCGAGGAGCGCGCTCACGGCCGGCTGCCTCGGTTGCGACCAGCTGACCCGCAGCGACGCGTGGTGTGCGACCACGCCCAGGGCCTGTTCGCAGACGTTGTCGATGGAAGCGTCCTGCACGGTCCGGCCCCACCCGATGGGCGCAATCCCTTTCGCGTGCAGGATGTGCAGCGGCTGTGCGGTGGCATCCGCACGGTCCGCTGCCCACCGCAGCGCGTGCCAGCTCTCCGGTGAGCCGTCGACACCGGCGACGATCGCGTTGCGCGGGACATCGGTAAACATCATGCGCCTGCCGCGGCCTGCGGCGGCGAGGCGACGAACGCCTTGCGCCCGTCCCGCACGACGAGCACCGGGCAGGTTGCGGACCGGAGCACGCCCTGATGCACCGAACCCAGCACGGCACCGCCGAACTCCCCGTGGCCCAGGGATCCCACCACGACGAGCGCCGGGTCGGTCGCGTAGCGGCGCAGTTCCTCGATCGCGCCGTCCCGCACCGTGTGGGTGGTGACCCGCAGTTGTGGGTGGCTGCGCGCGACGTCCGCCATACTCCTTGCGAGCCGGTCGTTTTCGCGGTGTTGTGCCTCGTCGTTCGGGACCCGGTGCAGCACGATGGTCAGGTCGAGGTGGCGGGTGCCTGCCTGCTCGAAGGCCGTCTCCAGCACTCGTACGAACGGCCGGCCGTATTCCAGCCCCGCGACGACCGACGTCCCTGTCGTCAGGTTGGTGTCGGCCCGCAGCACCGCGACCGGGCACCGGGTCTGGGCGATCAACCGGTTGGTCGTCGAGCCCAGGAAGGCGTCTGCGGCGGCGCTGCGTCCGCGGGATCCGACGACCACCAGGCGGCATCCTCGTGCCGCGGACGCCAACGTCGTGGCCGGGTCGCCGGTCGGCTCGGACCACGTCACCTTCAGTTTTTCGCCGGACCGGACCAGGTGCGCGAGGGCATTGTTGATGACGGGCTCGTGCACCTGGCGGGTCATCGAGTAGGTCGGCCACGTCCGGTGCGAGACGTCGAGGACGTGCATCAGGTGGAGCGGCCATTTGCGGCGGCGAGCCTCGGCTGCCGCCCATTCCAGTGCCTTCGCGCTCCCCGCCGATGCGTCGAGGCCGACCAGCACTGCTCCCATGGGCACGATGGCGTCCATCATCTCGCTCCTTTCGCCTGCGGATGATTTCAGCGTGCGCCGGTGCCGGTTGGTTGGGTAGGGACCAAAGGCCTTGTGGTTCGGTCACTTCCGTCACCATTGGACCTAGGACACAACCCACCGCTCACGGTTGTACAAGAGCGTACAATTCGTGTATGACGACGGTCAGCGCCAGCGAGGCCCGGCAGACTCTCCCGAAACAGTTGGACAGGGTCGAAGCCGGTGACGAGGTTGCGATCACCCGGCACGGGAGGGTGGTTGCCGTGCTCGTGCACCCGGACGTGCTGCGGAGGCGGCGGGCCGGTGCCGCATGGGATGAGGCGGATCGCATCGGTGAGCTGCTGGCAGAGGCGCGGGCCGAGCCGATCCGCCCGCCGGTGATCAGCTCGAAGCGCGCCGAGGATCTGCTCGCGTCGGTCCGGCGTGACCGCGCCGGCCGATGACCGTTCCCGCGATTGCGTTCGATGCTGACGTGCTGATCTACGCGGCGCAACGCAGGCACGCACTGGGCGCGCGGGTTGCGGCACTGTTCACGCGCGCCGCCGAGGACGAGATGGTCGGCACGGGCTCGGTTCTGCTACTCACCGAAGTGCTGGCCAAGCCGATGCGAGATGATCCGGCCTCCGACGAGACGCTCGCGTTGATGAGCTTGTTGAGCCGCTTGCAGTTGTTGCCGCTCGATGATCAGACGGCGCGGCTCGCGCTGCACTTCGCTATCGCGTATGGTCTGCGCGCCGCCGACGCCACGCACCTGGCGACTGCGGTCGCAGCCGGAGCCGACCGCTTCCTGACCAACAACCAGAAGGACTTCCCCAAAACGATCGGCGAGGTTGACATCACCTATCCGAGCGACCTCTAGCGCAGCGAACTGCGCTGCTATTCGTCGGTTTCCGGGCGGCCGGGATCGCCGTCCCCGTCGGGCAGGTCTTCGCCGCCAACCTCGTCGAACGCATCCAGGGTGTCTTCGTCGCCGTCGTCGGTTTCCCAGTCGTCGGATGTCCAGTCGTCGGATGTCCAGTCGTCTGGTGTCGGGTCGGTGCCTGGTTGATGGTCGGTGTTGGTGTTGGTGTTGGTGTCGGTGCCCGGTTCGTGTCGGCGTTTCTCGCGGTCTTGCTTGTCCTGTTGGTGTCGTTGGAGTTCTTGGTCGCGTTGGGACAGGTTGTGGTCCCAGATGATGGTCATCAGGGTGTGTTCGGGGTGGGAGTCGGTGGGTGGTGGCATGCCTGGTGGTGCCGGTGGCCTGCTGGCCGCGGTGAGCCCGCCGATCGTGGTGCTTGAATCGTCCTTGGTTTGATTGAGGGGAAGCCAGATTTCCTGGAAGGAATCCCATCGATCATGGCGAATGTGAAGTATCCGCTGGAGCTTCGTGAGCGTGCGACCCGGTTAGCCGTGGAGGCCCGTCGTGACCCCGATACGCGTACTGGCGCGATCGCTCGGGTCGCCGAGCAGCTCGGGGTGCACAAGGAGGCGTTGCGGATGTGGGTCCGGAAGGCCGAAGCGGCGGATCTACCGGTCGAGCCGGAAGACTCCGAGGCGCGGATCCGGTTGCTGGAGAAGGAGAACCGGGAACTACGTCGGAGTAACGAGATCCTGAAGTCGGCCGCGGCTTTCTTCGCGGCGGAGTTGTGCGCCACGAGGCGCCGTGTTATCGAGAGGCGGTGGGAGACCGTCTCCGCCGGGTTGTCGTAGCAGCTTGGTGAAGCCTGGGGGCAGCCTGGTGCGGGTGGTGACTCGCGCCGGGTGGCAAGCGGCCCCGACAAGCGCAGGGCGTGCCGGTACTGCCAGACGGTGCGGGCCTGTGAGGCGAGGTCAGAGGGTACAGCGAGAGCGAACCAGTGGTTGACGCCCCGTAATCGCGAAGCCGGCTCGAACCTGGTAGATCTGGGCCGGTGCGCAGCGCACGCTCATCGGGCACCGTGTGGTGACCGGTGGGTGACTTCGAAGCCGTGTAGCTCTGACGGTGGGAAGGCTGCGGTGAAGGGCTACGGCGTAGCCGCAGCGATGCTGCCGGGGTAGAGCTGGGTGCCGGACTGGCTGATCGAGACATGGTGAACGTGGGAACCACCCCGTGGTGCGAGAGCCCGTTGTCCGGGCTCGGGTCGGTCACCACCGGTGCGCCGCGGGGTGGGGCGGAGGCCTGGTAGTAGTCGCGGGCGTGACGACCCGCCGTAGGAGTCCGGGAAAGCCGGGCACAGGGCGAAGCGGGCCAGCAGGTCGAGCAGGTTGTGTCACTGGAAGATCAGGAGGTTCCCGTCCCACATGGGCGGGTGTCGATGGTGAATACCGACGAACTGGAAGCTGCGCTGTTCACGGCGCAGCAGCGGGTACTGAAGATTCAGACCAAACTGCATGGTTGGGCGCTGCGGGATCGTGATCAGCGGTTTCGTGACGTGTTCAACCTCGTTGCCGATCCGGCGTTCCTTTTGGTGGCGTGGGATCGGGTCGCGGGAAATACCGGCGCACGTACTGCCGGGGTCGACGGACGAACTGCCGTCAGTGTTGCGGACGGGATCGGTGTGGACGTGTTCCTGGCCGATCTTCGGGCGGCGTTGCGTGACGGGACGTTTCGGGCCTTACCGGTGCGGCAGCGGATGCTTCCGAAGCCGTCCGGTGGGAAGCGACGGTTGGGGATCCCGACCATCGCGGACCGGGTGGTGCAGGCGTCGGTCAAGCTGGTGTTGGAGCCGATCTTCGAGGCGGACTTCCTGCCGTGCTCGTACGGTTTCCGCCCGAACCGCCGCGCGCATGACGCGGTCGCCGAGGTGCGTTACCTGGCCAGCCGCCCACGCTGTTACCAGTGGGTGCTGGAAGGAGACATCAAGGCGTGCTTTGACGAGATCGACCACACGGCCTTGTTGGGGCTGGTGCGTCGTCGCGTCAAGGACAAGCGCGTGATCGCGCTGGTGCGGGCGTTCTTGAAGGCCGGGCTGATGGATGAGGCCAGGGCCTTTGAAGAGACCACCGCGGGTACCCCGCAGGGTGGAGTGCTGTCACCGTTGTTGGCGAACATCGCGTTGTCCGTGCTGGATGAGCACATCGCGGCTCACCCGGGCGGGCCGCGCGCCAGTAAGGACCAGCGACACCGGCGTCGCCGTCACGGGCTGCCGTCGGTGCGGTTGGTCCGGTACGCCGATGACTGGTGTCTGATGGTCAAAGGCACTCGGCAGGACGCGGCTGTTCTTCGCGAGCAGATCGCCGTCGTGCTGGCAACGATCGGGTTACGGCTCTCGCCGGACAAGACGTTGATCACCCACATCGATGAGGGACTGGACTTCCTGGGGTGGCATCTTCAACGCCACCGTAAGAGGGGAACCAGCCGGTACTACGTCTACACCTACCCCTCACGCGCTGCGGTGCGGCGCGTGACCAGGAAGGTCAAGTCGCTGTCCCGGCAGGTCGGCACGAGCCAACCACTGGCCGAGCTGCTGCGACGCGTGAACAACGCGGTCCGTGGCTGGTGCGGCTACTTCCGGCACGGGGTGTCGTCGCGCGTGTTTTCCTACCTCAACCACGTCGTGTGGTCGCGGGTGTGGAACTGGATGCGGCGCAAGCACCGTCACGCCACGTGGAAGGACCTACGCCGCCGGTACTGCGGCGGCAGGTGGTGGCCCGCGGACGACCGGGTCGTCTTGTACGACCCGGCCAAGGTCCGCACGAACTGGTACCGATACCGCGGAACACTCATCCCCAGCCCCTGGCCACAACCGGCCCAGGGGCAGGCTGCCTGAGCAGACCTGTGGAGAGCCCGGTGCATTGAAAGGTGCACGCCGGGTTCGGGAAGCGGCCCGGGGAAACGGAATCCGCCCCTGCGGCGGACACCGCGCCCCGGGCCGACTTTCACCGACCGCCCATCCAGGTAGTCGTCGCGTTCATCGACGAGCACCGGCACCGCTGGGGTGTCGAACCGATCTGCCGCGTCCTTTCCGCCGAACTGGACGTCAAGATCGCCCCCGGCACGTACTACGCCCACAAAAAGCGACCGCCCTCGGCACGCGCCCGCCGCGATGCCGAGTTGAAGGAGGAGATCATGCGCATCCACGCCGACCGGCGGATGCGGGTCTACGGGATCCGCAAGATCCACGCGCAGCTGAACCGCGACGGGATCGACGTGGCCCGGTGCACCGTGGAGCGACTGTGCAAGCAGCTGGGTATCCGCGGCACGGTACGGGGAAAGTTCCCTCGCACCACGCGCCCGGCACCAGAGACCGGCCGGCCCAAGGACCTGGTCGATCGGCAGTTCGTCGCGGCCGCCCCGAACAAATTGTGGGTCGCGGACATCACCTACGTGCGCACCGACGCCGGCTGGGTGTACGTCGCGTTCGTGCTGGACGTGTTCTCCCGGATGATCGTGGGCTGGCAGGCCTCCACCCGGATGTACACCGACCTGGCGTTGGACGCGTTGAACATGGGCCTGTTCGCCCGTCGCCGTGACGGGCATGACGTCAACGGCCTTGTGCACCACAGTGATCGGGGCGTGCAGTACCGGGCGTTGCGGTACGCCCACCGGCTGGAGGAGGCCGACGCGGTCGCGTCCGTCGGGTCCCGTGGGGACTCCTACGACAACGCGATGGCCGAAGCGCTGAACTCCTTGTACAAGGCCGAACTGATCCACCTCGACGGCCCCTGGGACGGCATCGACGACGTCGAGACCGCGACCGCGGACTGGGTTGCTTGGTTCAACCACCACCGGATCCACTCCATGCTCAACTATCAACCTCCGGTCGAGGTCGAAGCAGCGTACTGGACGCAACACGCGACCACCGCAGCATAAGAAAATCAAACCCGCTGAGCCTCAACCAAACCCGGGACTTGACAGTGCGCACAGGTCCGCCAGCCAGGTCGCGTCGTTGACATCACTTTTACGGCCCGGGATGTTCTTCACGTGACGGGCATTGGCCAAGATCAGGTCGAACCCGGCATCCTCCAACACGTAATAGAACGGTTTCCAGTAGTCCCCGGTCGATTCCATCAACACCCCGGTAACCTGCTCATCGATCAGGTACTGGCGTAGCCCGAGGATGTCATCAGTCATCGAACCCCAGTCCGTCACCTCATACCGGGTCTTGTGACGTCGCGAACCCTGGACCCGCACACACACTTTCGCGCCCTTCTTCGCGATATCGATCCCCGCGCACCGCGCGTGCACCACGTCCATCACAGGCCTCCTGACCACCACCGACCACCATCCCCGGGACCGGGGACACCGGGTGCATGTCACGGGGAAGACAGGAAATACAGCGAAGTCTGTAACGCGTGCTCGTAGCAACAATCCACGGTCCCCGTGGAGCCTTCCACCACCATGCTCGATACCAGGCTCACAATGGCGCTAGTGTCCCTCGGCGTGTGACCGTGACACACACCCCTAAGTTTCCTCCGGCCACGCACCAAAGGCGAGACAACGCCACCAGAAATCTTCCCCACCCACGGTGGGCTAAGCGAAGCGGCCCGCGCTGCTCGATACGGCTCGCCCTTACGGGCTCGCCTACTCGGCCAGCGCGATATGACGGGGCGCGCCCACTCGGCCAGCGCGTGGGGGGCGCGGACCTCGATACGGCTCGCCCTTGCGGGCTCGCCTACTCGGCCAGCACAATATCGCGGGCTCGCCCACTCGGCCACCGCGGGGTGGCGCGGACCTCGATACGGCTCGCCCTTGCGGGCTCGCCTACTCGGCCAGCGCAAAATAGCCGGGTCGCCAGCGCGTGGGGGGCACCTCGACCGGCGTGTCGGGTCGGCTACTGGGCCACCGCGGCGTGCAAGCGGGTCAGCAGGTCGCGAGCATGCTGTTCAGCGCGGTCTTCTCCGTGCTGGTGACCCACAGGTCGTACTTGTCCTTGATCAGCACCCATCGCGTCGCGTAGAGGCAGTAGGCGTCGGTGTTCGGCGGCTTCCACTCGGAAGGGTCACGATCACCCTTGGACTGGTTCAGCGAGTCGTCGGAGGAGACGAGCACGAGCGGATCGTTCGCGTACGTGGTGCGTTTCGTCGTGTCCCAGGAGTCGGCGCCGGTCGCCCAGGCATCGCCGAGCGGGACGACGTGATCGATGTCGATGTCGGAGGCGCTGTCGTACTCCCCGTCACCGTACGGGTCGATCCACGTCCCCTGGAGGTTGGTGCAGGTGGACGACATGGTGACGTTCTCGCCGTCCCGGTAGAGCGCCGCATTGCGTGCGTTGCATGAGTTGTTCGGCTCGACCGGCCAGCCCCAGGTCGATGCGTCACGCCAGTGCGGGAAGAGGTCACGGTCGTAACCGCTCATCGAATCCTGCGGTTTGACAGTCAATTCGGTCAGATCCGCCTTCGCATCGGCGGAGGTTCCGGTCAGGCCGAGCTTGAGTTGCGCCGCCGCCACCGTTCCCGAGACCGTCCCGATCTCGGAGGCCTGCGCGGGTGCCGCGGTCGCCATACCGAGGGCGATTGCTCCGGCCGAAAATGCTGTCAGGAAGCGATATCTCATGCCGTTCGACGCTACGCGCGGATAGGCAACGGCCGGGTGATCTCCCGGTCAACGACTGGTCAAGAGACGGTGATGGCCTTGTGCAGCCGGACCACCATCTCCTCGTGCTCGGCAGGGTTCAGCACACCGGCGTCCACGACCGTCCGCATCGCGGGGACGTCGTCGTAGAAGGCCCGGAACGCCGTCGGCACCGTCACCCCGTGGGCAGGGGCGTCGCCGACCTGCACCGCATCGCCCGGTTGTATGACGCCGGGCGTCACAACCCGCAGGTATGCGCCCGAAAGACCGTGCGCGACATACTTCTTCAGCCAGCCGCGTTCGGCCATGTGCATCCGGAACGTGCCGCACGGGATGCGCGGCCCGGTCACCTCCAGCACCGCGGCGCCCACCGTCCACCGGGTGCCGATGACCGCGTTGTCCACGTCGATGCCGGTCGTGGTGAGGTTCTCGCCGAACATGCCGTTCTCCAGATCGCGGCCGAGGCAATCGCCCCACCAGTCCAATTGCTCACGTGCCACGGCGTAGACGGCCTGGTCGTCCCCGCCGTGGTGACGACGGTCGCCGATGAAGTCACCGATCACGCCGCTACCGAGACCGCCGTGCTTGGGACCCGGCGCTCGCACCCGGATCTCCGCGACGGGCTTCTTGTGGATGCCGGTCGGCGTCGACTTCGCCGAATTGCGTCGTGCGCGACCGACGTTCGTGGACAGGACCAGTCCGGGACCGTCCGATCGCTTCGATACGCTCCCCCGCTGCGCTCCTCCACTACTCACCGAACGCTGTACCTCACTCCCCCGCTGCGCTCCTCCGCTACTCACCGATCGCTGTACCTCGCTCCCCCGCTGCGCTCCTCCACTACTCACCGAACGCTGTACCTCACTCCCCCGCTGCGCTCCTCCACTACTCACCGAACGCTGTACCTCACTCCCCCGCTGCGCTCCTCCACTACTCACCGAACGCTGTACCTCACTCCCCCGCTGCGCTCCTCCGCTACTCACCGAACTCTTCCCCCACCGCTCAACCGTCTGCGCTCGAAGACCACACGCCGATTGTCCCCGGACGAACAATCACGGTGCAACGCGCTTTCCGCCCGGCTAGCGTGCTGACTGTGACTGATGATCTCAACCGCACCCCGACCTCCGTCGACTCGATCGCCGAGACCTTCCACGAGAAGTCGATCGACCTGTCCCCGATGTGGGGCACCTACATCGGCTCCAGCGAGCGGCAGGACGAACTCGACGACTTCTCCCCTGCCGGCCTGGCCGAGCGCAACACGTTGCTCCGCGAAACCCTTGCCGCGCTGGACGACGCGACCGTGCAGGACGACGTCGACAAGGTCACCGTCGACGCGATGCGTGAACGGCTCGGCCTCGAGGTGGAAACCTACGACGCCTTCCTGCAGCACGCCGCTCTCAACGTGATCGCGTCCCCGTTGCAGGACGTTCGGGACACCTTCGACCTGATGCCCGCCGACACCTCCGACCAGATCGCGACGGTCGGCCGACGGATGCGCGCGATCCCGCAGGCGCTCGACCAGTGGTTCGAGTCACTGCACGTGGCAGCGGACAAGGGCATCGTCAGCCCGGTCCGCCAGGTGCGAGCGTGCATCCAGCAGACCAAGGACCACACCGCAGACGACGGCTACTTCGCGGACCTGAAGCGGCAACACCCCGAGATCGCCGACGACATCGACATCGCCGCGACGGCCTACGCCCGGGCGGGCGAGCGGCTGAGCGCCGAGTTCCTGTCGCTGGCACCGGAGTCCGACGCGTGCGGCAGGGACGCCTACACCCTCCACTCGCGCTACTTCCTGGGCTCCACCGTGGATCTGGAGGAGACCTACGCGTGGGGTCAGGAGGAACTCGCCCGGATCACCGCGCAGATGCAGCAGATCGCCGAGCAGATCAAGCCGGGCGCCTCGGTGAAGGAAGCGATGGCCGCCCTGGACTCCGACCCGGCATACATCCTGCACGGCACCGACGCCCTGCAACGCTGGATGCAGGGCAAGGCGGACGAGGCGATCGCCGCACTCACCGACACCCAGTTCGACATCCCCGTGCCGGCTCGCACCATCGAATGTTGCATCGCCCCAACCCAATCCGGCGGCATCTACTACACGTCGCCGAGCGAGGACTTCTCCCGACCGGGCCGCATGTGGTGGTCGGTGCCCAAGGGCGTCGATGAGTTCAGCACCTGGCGCGAGCTCACCACCGTCTACCACGAAGGTGTCCCCGGACATCACCTGCAGAACGGCCAGACGATCTTCCGCTCCGGCCTGCTGAACACCTGGCGCCGCCTCGGTGTCTGGTGCTCCGGCCACGGAGAGGGTTGGGCGCTGTATGCCGAGCGTCTGATGGACGATCTCGGCTTCCTGGAGGACCCGGGCAACAAGCTCGGCATGCTCGACGGCCAGTCGCTGCGTGCCGCCCGGGTCGTGCTGGACATCGGCGTGCACTGCGGCTTCGAGGCTCCCGCGGAGCTCGGCGGCGGCGAGTGGACCTACGACAAGGCGTGGTCGTTCCTGAACGCGCACTGCGACATGGCCGAGGGCTTCCTGCGTTTCGAGCTGGACCGCTACCTCGGCTGGCCGGGCCAGGCACCGTCGTACAAGATCGGCGAGCGCATCTGGATGCAGCTGCGCGACGAGGTCCGCGAGCGCGAGGGCGCCGACTTCGACCTGAAGGCGTTCCACCGCCGCGCGCTCGACATCGGGTCGGTCGGGCTCGACACGCTGCGCGGCGCGGTGCTCGGCACGTTGTAAACCGCGCTCCTGCAAGGATGGCGGCGTGCACATCGCCCTGCCGATCCTCCTGCTGACCGCCGCGGTGGTCGCCGTTGCGACCATCGCGCGTCAGGTGCGGCTGTCCGCGCCGCTGGTTCTGGTGGCCGTCGGCGCCGTGGTGTCCTTCCTGCCGTTCATGCCGTACCCGTTCGAGGTCGACCCCGAGATCATCCTGCTCGGCTTCCTGCCGCCGCTGCTCTTCTCCGCCGCGACCAACACCTCGCTGATCGACCTGCGCCGGGAGAAGCAGCAGATCCTGCGGCTGTCGGTCCTGCTGGTGCTGTTCACCGCGTTCGGGGTCGCCCTGGTGGTGTGGAAGCTGCTCGACATACCTTTCGCGGCGGCCGTGGCGCTCGGCGGCGTGGTGGCGCCGCCCGACGCGGTGGCCGCGACCGCCGTCGCGCGCCGCATCGGGCTCCCGCGCAAGGTCGTCAACCTGCTGGAGGGCGAGTCGCTCTTCAACGACGCGACCGCACTTGTCACCGTCAACACCGCCAAGGGGCTCATCGCCGGCGGCGCCGGGGCGGCGACGATCCTCACCGCCGGGCGAGACTTCCTCTGGGCCTCGATCGGCGGCGCCGCCATCGGTTTCGTCGCCTACCTCATCGTGCGGTGGGTATGGCGACACGTCACCGACACCGTCACCGTCGTGGCGATCAGCTTCCTCAGCCCGTGGGTCGCGTACCTGCCGGCCGAGGAGGCACACGCCTCCGGTGTCATCGCCGCGGTCGTCTGCGGCGTCGCGTCCGGGCACGCGGCACCCGTCATCCAGACCGCCCAGTCCCGTGTCGCCGAACGCCTCAACTGGGCGTCGATGACCTTCCTGCTGGAGAACATGGTCTTCCTGCTGATCGGCCTGCAGACGCGCACCATCGTCGACGGTGTGCGCGCCTCGGACAGCGGCACCGGGCGCACCGTCGCGATCGCCGTCCTCGTGCTGCTCACCGCGATGCTGCTGCGACCGGTCTGGTTCCTGCTCATCGACATCGTCGGCCGATGGCGCGGCTGGACCCACAGCTCGCTGACCGGCCGGGAGACGATGATCGCGTCGTGGGCCGGCATGCGCGGCGTGGTCACCCTGGCCGCCGCGTCACTGCTCCCCCGCGACACCCCCGAGCGGGAGGCGATGATCTTCATCGCCCTGGTGGTCACCGTCGGCACCCTCGTCATTCAAGGCTTCACGCTGGGAACCGTCGCGCGGCGACTCGACCTGCACGGCCCGGACCCGCGCGAGGACGCGCTGCAGACCGCCCAGCTGATGCAGGCGGCGATCACCGCGGGCAACCGTCGCCTGGAGCAGGAGCTTGACGACAGCGAGGTCGAGGTCCCCGAGCAGGTCCTGGACACGCTGCGCAACCAGAGCGCACGCCGGGCGAACCTGGCGTGGGAGCGGCTCGGCCGCAGCGACGACGTCGCCGAAACCCCCTCCGACGCCTACCGGCGGCTGCGTTCGGCGATGTTGCGGGCCGAGCGGGACAAGGTCATCAAGCTGCGGGACAAGGGCGTCATGGACCACGAGGTGCTGCAGGAAGCGATGCAGCTGCTGGACGTCGAGGAGTCGATGATCGCCCGCGCCGACGCCCAGGACCGCGAGCTCAGCGAGCGCCTGCTGCTCACACCCGAGGAGCGGCAGTTCGGCTGCGACCACCTCGCCAACGCGCCGTTCACCATCGACCCGCAGACACCGGACGGCTGCGCCGAATGCCTCCGGGACGGCACGGTCTGGGTCCACCTGCGGCTGTGTATGACGTGCGGTCACGTCGGCTGCTGCGACTCCTCGATCGGCAAGCACGCGACCGGACACCACGAGGAGACCGGTCACCCGGTCATGCGGTCCTTCGAGCCCGGCGAGGGCTGGCGCTGGTGCTTCGTGGACGGTGTCCTGGGCTGAATGCTCGGTCCGGGCGAGCCCTGGTCCCTGGGTAGACTCGCCCGTCGTGACCGTCGCGCTGATCCTGGCCTCCGCCTCCCCCGCCCGCCTCACGACGCTCCGCTCCGCCGGCGTCGAACCCGAGGTGATGGTGTCCGACGTGGACGAACCGGCGGCCATCGCGCGGGCCGAGGAGGGCATCGGTGGCACGCTCGCCAGTGACGAGGTCGCTCTGCTGCTCGCCCGGTCCAAGTGCGAGGACGTCGCCGCGGCAACCGATGCCGATGCGCTCGTCCTCGGCTGCGATTCGGTGCTGGAGTTCGGCGGTGAGACGTTCGGCAAGCCGGCCGACGCCGCCGAGGCGACGACCCGCTGGCAGCGGATGCGCGGCCGGTCGGGCACGCTGCACACCGGTCACTGGCTGATCGACGCCCGGGAGGAGTCGACGGGCGCTACCTTCGGGGTGGTCGCGTCCACGGTCGTGCACTTCGCCGACCTGTCCGACGCCGAGATCGCGGCGTATGTCGCCACCGGCGAACCGCTGCGGGTCGCCGGTGCCTTCACGATCGACGGCCTCGGCGGCCCCTACGTGCGGCGCATCGAGGGCGACCATCACAACGTCGTGGGGCTCAGCCTGCCGGTGCTGCGGGACATGTTCGGCGAGGTCGGGGTGACCTTCGACCAGGTGCGCGGCTGACGCCTCACAGGGTCTCGGCGGCACCGCCGGGGGCGTTGCTGACCGCCGAGATCCGCATCAGTCGCGGGAAGCCGAGCACCAGCAGACCGGACACGACCAGCAGCCCGGCGAAGATCTCCATCGCCTCCCTGCCACCGATCGTCCCGATGAGTAGGCCCATCACCGCCGGCGCGAGCGCTGTCAGCACGAGCGACAGCACGTTGTCGGCGCTCAGCACCCGGCCGAGCCGATCAGCAGGGGTCTTCGCGGTGAGCACCGCGACCACCGCCGCGTTGCACGGCGCAAGGAGGAAGGTCGCACACGCCATCAGCAGCATGAGCAGGATCGGCGCCTCCACGAACGCCATACCGGCGAACGCGATGGCACCGATCACCGGGGTGAGCAGCATCAGCACCCCCACGCTGAGGCGCTGCAGGATGCGCGCCGACAGCAGCGACGCGACCAGCATGGACAGCGCCATCGAGCTCGAGACCGCACCGATCCAGGTGGTGTCGGTACCTCGCTGCTGCATCGTGATGGTCACCGACACGACCAGCCCGGTGCCCACGAAGTTGAGGAAGATCGACAACAGGGTGATGGTCCGCAGCAGGTCGTCACCGAACAGGAAACGCAGGCCGGTGCGGATCGACGGCACCAGCGCCTCACGGTCCTCCGCTGCTGCGCCCGGGAGTGGCGTGCGCACACGCGACGCACACACGATCGCGACCAGGTAGCTGATCACGTCGGCGACCATCGGCAGGCCACGCGCGATCCCGAAGAGGAAGCCCCCGATCGGCGGTCCCGCCAGGCCGGCGGTCGCCGACCGCACCTGATTGTTGACGGCTGCGCGCGGAATGTCCTTCCTGCGCACCACGTGACGCACCGCAACCTGCTCGGCGGGACTGTAGAAGCCGTTGGCGACCCCACCGCACGCTGCGGCGATCATCAGGTGCGGCACGGTGATCCGGTCGGCGAAGGCGGCGATCGCGACGGTGAGATAGGAGACCGCCCCGAGCGCAGCGGCGGCGATCATGGTGCGTCGCCGGTCCCACCGGTCGACCAGTGCGCCGGCCGGCAGCCCGATCAGCACCAGGGCCATCGTCGTCGCACCGGCGACCAGGCCGACCGCGAGCGGGCTACCCGTCGCTGCCAGCGTGATCAGCGGGAAGGCGATGCTGCTCATCCGGCTGCCGAGGCTGGACACCGCACCGCCCGCGATGAGGTAGGCGTAGTCCCTGTTCCTGCGCAGGGGGAGGCGCGCCGCGTCGTCGGTCCACACCGTCGCGCGCCCCCTCTCGTGCACTGTCACGACGCTCCACCCTGCCATCCTGCGGACGGCAGTTGTGCCAGCGGAAGGTAATGGTTTGGTCACAGCGCGATCTCGACCGTCACCACAGCCCCACGAGCCCCCGTGCGCCAGTAGCGTCCGCACTGACCGTGAATGACTGCTTGCGTTGAAGGAGCACCATGTCGATGACATCTCCCCGCACCAAGCTCACCTCGGACCAGCGCAACGCGTTCGCCGCCGCCTACCTCGGCTGGGCAATGGACGCCTTCGACTACTTCCTGGTGGTGCTCATCTATGCGCAGATCGCCAAGGACTTCGGCAAGTCGCTGACCGAGATGTCGCTGATCACGACGATGACGCTGATCATGCGACCGGTCGGTGCGTTCATCTTCGGGCTCTGGGCGGACCGGGCCGGACGGCGCATCCCCCTGATGGTCGACGTGTCGTTCTACTCGGTGATCGGGTTCCTGTGCGCGTTCGCCCCGAACTTCTGGGTACTGATGGTGCTGCGCATGCTCTACGGCATCGGGATGGGCGGCGAATGGGGCCTGGGCGCGGCGCTGGCGATGGAGAAGATCCCGACGAACCGGCGGGGCTTCTTCTCCGGTGTCCTGCAGGGCGGCTACTCGATGGGCTACCTGATGGCGTCGCTCGCGTTCCTGGTCGTCAACACCTGGTGGGGCCTCAACTGGCGCTGGATGTTCGCGCTGTCGATCGTGCCCGCGCTGATCTCGCTGATCATCCGCTCGCGTGTCGAGGAGTCGGAGGTATGGCGGGAGAGCCAGCAGCGTTTCCGGCAGACGACGACGAGCGTCGCCGACATCGTCAAGAACCCGACGATCTGGAAGCGCTTCATCTTCCTGGTGTTGCTGATGACCGCGTTCAACTGGATGAGCCACGGCACCCAGGACGTCTACCCGACCTTCCTGAAGGAGACGACGGACCACGCCCTCGGCTTCGCCAAGTCCACGGCGACCTGGATCGCGGTGGTCTACAACATCGGGGCGATCATCGGTGGTGCGATCGCCGGCGCCCTGTCGGAGCGGTACGGACGCAAGACCATCATCATCCTGTGCTCCGTGCTCGGCCTGCCGATCGTGCCGCTGTTCGCCTACTCGACGTCGCTGGGCATGGTCATCCTCGGCTCGTTCCTGATGCAGGTGATGGTGCAGGGTGCGTGGGGCGTCATACCAGCGCACCTCACCGAGATGTCACCCGACGAGATCCGCGGGTTCTATCCGGGTGTCACCTATCAACTCGGCAACTGTCTCGCCGCGTTCAACCTGCCGATCCAGGAGTCGCTCGCGTCGTCGCACGGTTACCCGTTCGCGCTGTCCGCGACGATCATCCCGGTATTCATCGTGGTCATCATCCTGACGCTGTTCGGCAAGGAACAGAAGGGAATCCACTTCGGCACACGCGATACGAGCGTGGTCGCCGAGTCCACCGCTTGACTTCGAGCGCGCTCGAGGTCACAGGATGGTACCCATGATCACCTGTGCCACCTGTGCGGTGGAGTATGACGAGGCCGCGGCCGATCGCGACTGCCCGATCTGCGCCGACGAACGACAGTACCTGCCGGTCGGGGGCCAGCTCTGGACCGATCTGGCGAAGCTGGCCGCCGACGGCAACCGGGTCGAGGTGCTCGACCTGCGACCGGGACTGACCGGCCTGCGGACCGAGGTCGGCATCGGGCAGACCGGGCTGCTGGTGCAGACACCGGAGGGCAACCTGCTGTGGGACCCACCGGGTTTCCTCGACGAGGAGGCCGTCGCCGCGGTGGCCGAGCGCGGCGGGATCCGGTGGATCGCGGCGAGCCACCCGCACATGTTCGGGGTGCAGTTGCAGTGGTCGGCGGCGTTCGACGACGCACCGGTCTACGTCAACGCCGCGGACACGCAGTGGCTGGGCCTGCGTGGTGCGGCGATCACCGAATGGACCGATGAGTTGCACCTGGCCGACGGGCTCACGCTGCACCGCGTCGGCGGGCACTTCCCCGGCAGTGCGGTGGCGCACTGGTCGGCGGGTGCGGACGGACGCGGCACGCTGCTCAGCGGTGACACGATCATGCCGAACCCGGATCACCGCACGGTCAGCTTCATGCGCTCCTACCCCAACCTGATCCCGTTGTCCGGCAACGTGGTCCTGCGCATCGCGGAACGGGTGAAGCCGCTGGCGTTCGACGAGATCTGGAACAACTTCGGTGTCGCGGTGCCGACCGACGCGGCTGCCGCGGTGCAGCGTTCGGCGCAGCGGCACGCCGCGTGGGTCCGCGGGGACTTCGACCACCTGACCTGAGGCGTCACGCCGCGGCGGCGTCGGGCTGGGGACCCTGGTCCACCGGCGGCACGTCGGCCAGCAGCGGCATACGACGCAGCGGCCCGACGAGCCCGACCACGAGCGCGCTCAGCAGGGCGAGTCCGCCGAGCACGACGAGCGACACCTCGCCGTTCCACCACTCCACGAACAGGCCGCCGACGACGGGTGCGAGCGGTGACATCGCCATCAGCGTGGTCATCAGGGCGCTCTGCACCCTGCCCTGCATCGCTTCCGGCGTGATCAGCATGACGTAGGTCATGAAGCCGGCGTTGACTGCCGGGATCAACAGGAATCCGACCGCGAGCAGCACCAGCAGCACCGGGTAGCTGTGCACGAATGCACACGCCACCAAGCACGTCCCGAGCAACACCGTGCCGACGATCAGCGCGCGCCCGGCGGCCAGCTTCTTCAGTACGATCGCGGACAACAGCGCGCCGACGATCGTCGCGACCGCGATCGCGGTCTCCGCCAGCCCGATACCCACGGGTCGGACACCACGTTCCTGCAGTACGACGATCAGCACCAGCAGGAACCCGTTGACCGCGAAGTTGAGCAGGGTCGCGACGACCACCACCGGTCGCAGCACCTCGTGACGCCAGACGAACTTCAGACCGGATCGCATTGCCTGCAAAGGCGGTTCGTGCTCTCCACCTTCGGGCCGCGGCGCCGGGAGCGGGGTGCGGACCAGCAGTGCAGCGGCGGCGGACACCACGTAGGAGACGACGTCGGCGAGCACCGGGAGCGAGCGGGAGACCGAGAAGAGCAACCCGCCCAGCGGAGGTCCGATCAGCCCGGTCACGCCCTGGCGGCCCTCGACGGCCGACATGGCGGTGCTCAGGTCCGGTGCCGGCACCACCGCTTTGGTGGCGAGCGTGTCCGCCGGGCCGAACACCGACTCCGCGGCACCGACGACCACACCGGCGACCACGAGGTGGGCGATGGTGAGCAGATCGGCGGCGTAGGCCACTACGACCGTCGCGTAGGCCGCCGCCGCGACGAGCGCCGACCAGACCATCGCCTGCCGTCGGTTCCAGCGGTCGACGAAGGCCCCGGCGGGCAGCCCGGCGACCACGAGCCCCGCGACCACGGCTCCCCCGACGAGTCCGGCGAGCGCCGCACTGTGAGTCATCCACAGGGCGAGCAACGGGAACGCCAGCCCGCTCATCCGGGAACCGATGCCGTTGAGCGTGTTGCCGACCACCAACAGCTGGAAGTCCCTGTTACGCCAGAGAGCCGGGCGTTTCGCGTCGGTCGGCAATTCGTCGCACATCGCGTCCCCCGGTGATGTCATGGGAACAGCCTCCTCCAGCCACAATTTTTCACAACTGAATTTGCGCATCATCGGTGCCCCGCTGGACGAGGTCCTCGGCGTCGGGGAGACCACGGATCGAACCGCCCCACGCGGCCCGGCAGAGGATCAGTAGGCTGCTGCTCGCGACAGGTTCGCGTCATACCGAGTGATCGGTGTGCGCGTCGCAAGAGGGAACCCGGTGCGAGTCCGGGACTGCCCCGCAGCGGTATGTGAGAACGACCTCCGTCACACGCACTGGCCACCAGCCGGGAAGCGACGGACAGTAGGCGCCTTTCGACGGCCTGCTCACGAGTCCGAAGACCTGCCTGTCGCCCGAGCCCGAACCCGGGCACGGCCGATTCTGTGACCTCTCGGGTGGGTCGCGAAGGAGTATGACGATGACCGACAGCACCACTTCCACGACCGTTCTCGGCTGGCCACGCCAGGGCCCGAAGCGGGAACTCAAGCGAGCCATCGAGGCCTACTGGGCCGGCCGTTCCAGCGCCGACGAGCTGCACGACATCGCCGCAGCATTGCGCGCGGATGCGTGGAAGCTCCTTGCCGACAACGGGATCGACGAGGTACCGACCGGCGACTTCTCCTACTACGACCACGTGCTCGACGCTGCGACCATGGTCGGCGCGATCCCGCAGCGCTACCGCGACGCCGCCGACAACGACCTGGACGTCTACTTCGCAATGGCGCGCGGCAACGACACGGTCGCGCCGCTGGAGATGACCAAGTGGTTCGACACCAACTACCACTACCTGGTGCCGGAGCTGTCGCCCGGGACGACGTTCACCGCGGACGCCTCCCGGCAGCTCGCCCACCTCGCGCAGGCCACCGCGGCGGGCCACCCCGCGCGACCGGTCCTCGTCGGCCCCCTGACCTTCCTGTTGCTCGCCAAGCCTGCGCCGGACGCACCCGCCGACTTCGACCCGCTGACGCTGCTCGACCCGCTGCTCGAGGTGTATGTCGAGATCCTCGACCAGTTGCAGGAGGCCGGAGCGCAGTGGGTGCAGCTCGACGAGCCGGCACTGGTGCTCGATCAGCCGGCGACCGTGCTGGAGGCGGCGCGGCACGCCCTGGGCCGGCTGGGCTCCGCGATGAAGCGCCCGCAGCTGGTCGTCGCCAGCTACTTCGACGCCCTGCAGGGTGCGTTCGAGGTGCTCGCCGACGCGCCGGTGGACGGCCTGGCGATCGACTGCACCGTCCCCGACAACGTGACCGCGATCCTGGAGCACGGACTCGCCGGCAAGCGCCTGGTCGCCGGGGTGATCGACGGCCGCAACATCTGGGCCGCCGACCTGGACGACCGGCTCACCACGCTGCGCCGGCTCGCCGAGCGCGTCGACGACCTGGTCGTCGGCACCTCCTGCTCGCTGCTACACGTCCCGCTCGACGCCGCCAAGGAGACCGCCGTCGACGACGAGCTGCGCAGCTGGCTCGCGTTCGCCCGCGAGAAGGTGCTCGAAGTGCGCACTCTCGCAACGGCGCTCACCGACGAGACGGCCGCCGCACCGGCGCTCGAGTCGGCCCGGAACGCTCTCGCGTCCCGACGCGCATCGGCGCGCACCTACAACGACGCCGTGCGCGCGCGGATGGCCGCCGTCACCGACGCCGACGCCCACCGCGGCGCTGGGTACGACGAGCGGCGGACGCTGCAGCAGGAAGCGCTCGGCCTCCCGCTGCTGCCGACGACCACGATCGGCTCGTTCCCGCAGACCGACTCGCTGCGCAAGGCCCGGGCGGCACTGCGCCGCGGCGAGATCGGCCAGGCGGCCTACGACGCGACCATGCGGGACGAGATCGCCGCGGTCATCGAGTTGCAGGAGCAGCTCGGCCTGGACGTGCTGGTGCACGGCGAGCCGGAACGCAACGACATGGTGCAGTACTTCGCCGAGCAGCTGGACGGCTACCTGGCGACCACCCACGGCTGGGTGCAGTCGTACGGCACCCGGTGTGTGCGACCGCCGATCATCTTCGGCGACGTCTCCCGTCCCGAGCCGATGACGGTCCGCTGGTGGCAGGCCGCGCAGTCGATGACCGAGCGTCCCGTCAAGGGCATGCTGACCGGCCCGGTGACGATGCTCGCCTGGTCCTTCGTCCGTGACGACCAGCCGCTGGGCGACACCGCGCGCCAGGTCGCGCTCGCCCTGCGCGACGAGGTGAGCGACCTCGAGGCCGCGGGCTGCCGGGTCATCCAGGTCGACGAGCCGGCGCTGCGCGAGACGCTGCCGCTGCGGGAGTCCGACCGGCCGGCATACCTCGAGTGGGCAACCGAATCCTTCCGGCTGGCAACGAGTTCCGTGACCGATGCTACGCAGGTCCACACGCACATGTGCTACGCGGACTTCGGCGACATCTTCGCGGCGATCGACGACCTGGACGCGGACGTGATCAGCCTTGAGGCCACCCGGTCGGGTATGTCGCTCGCCGACGAACTGAAGGAATCGGGCTACGCCAAGGGCGTCGGCCCGGGTGTCTACGACATCCACTCACCGCGGGTGCCTTCCAGCGAGGAGGTGCGCGAGCTGCTGCAGAAGGCGGTGGACGCACTGCCGGCCCAGCAGGTCTGGGTCAACCCGGACTGCGGGCTGAAGACCCGGCGACCGGACGAGGTGCGCGCCGCGCTCGCGAATGTGGTGTCGGCGGCAGCCGAGGTGCGGGAAGGGCTCAGCGCCCGGCCGACCACGGCCCGCGGATGACCGGAGCGGTGTCCTCGACGTCGTCGTCCTCGTCGTCGGCCTCCGTCGGGTGGCGGCCCACCAGCGGGATGGTGCGCTCGTCGTTCTTCGGAGCGCCCGCGGCGTGCACGGCCGGGAGCCGGTGAGCTTCCAGCGGGTCCTGTGAGGCCCGGGTCGGCATCGGCTCGGTGGCCGTCACCGGCGGTGGGACGTCCTGCTCGCGCAGGGTTCCCGGCGCCGGTGCCGGCTCCGGTGCGCCGTCGGCGCCGTCGGCGCCGTCGAAGTCGAGCGGCAGCTGGACCTCCTCGTGCGCCGGTTCGTCCCCCGGTGGATCGGGTGGTCGTTCGAAGCCGATGTCGATCTGCTGGAAGCCCTTGAGCCGGGTCGCCCTGGCGAGTCCGCTGTAGGCGCGGACGTCGGCGTCGGTCAGCTCGACGTTGTCGGTGAACGGCGTCAGGAGCGCTCGCGGCCACAGGTGCAGCACCCACACGGCATTGATCTCCATGCTGATGACGATGATCATGCCCGCGATGAAGAGGAACAGCATCAGCCCGAGAACCACCGCGAGCGTGCCGTTCATGGCCTTGTTGCGCTGCACGACGTGCTCGACGTAGATCCCGCCGAAACGCTGGAGCACCTGCCACATGAACGCCGCGAACAGCGCGCCCGGCCAGATGTCCCGCCACCGCAGCGAGCGATTGGTGGCCACGTGGTAGGCGACCATGATCGCGAAGACGTCGATGCCGAGGGTGCCCACATCGACACCGAACGCGGCCAGACCCGCCAGGTGCACCAGCCGTGGCATGACCTGCGTCAGACCGATCGTGGCGAGCAGCGCGGTACCGAGCAACGCGATCAGGCCGACCGACTTCCCACGGGCGGCGAACGGGTTGGGCCGCGAGTTGCGCGGCACGTGCCACACGCTGTTCGCGATGAACTGGAACGCCTGCGCACTGCCCAACGCACCGTAGAGGGCGACGATCGTGCTGACCGTGATGGACACCCAACTGCCCGATAGGGCATTCGGCGAGGCGATCTGGTCGCTGATGATCGGGAATTCGTTGAGAGCCGACGTGATCAGATCCTGCTGCAGGCTGGGATTGCCGCTCAGGACGACCCCGAGGATGGTCGTGGCGAGGATCAGCAACGGGAACAGCGAGACGAACGCGTAGAAGGCCAGCAGGGCTGCCAGGTAGTTGCCCATGTCATCGATGAACTTGTAAACGACAGCGATGGGATAGCCCAGCGGCGGGAACCTCCGCTGCGCCCGATCGACCACCGCGTGCGCTGACACGCCTCCACGGTACTTGCCCACCATGAAAACCTCGGAATCACGCGGTGTGGCGTGGCACTGCCTATGTGGGGGGTATGGCGCGGCGGCGCTCGCTGAAGGCGCGGTCGCGCCGGGCGGCGTAGGCCAGGCGGTGCAACAGCTCGGTGCGCAGCTCGGCCGCCTCGACCACGCTGTCGACGACCAGATCGGACGCCAGCCGCTCCAGGTCGACGTCCTCGAGGTATTCGTCGCGTCGCGCCTGCACGAACTCCGCCCGCTCGGTGTCGTCGTCGATGGCCGCGATCTTTCCGGCATACACCGCGTTCACCGCCGCCTCCGGCCCCATGACCGCGATGCGCGCGGTGGGCAGGGCGATGGTCGCGTCCGGCCCGAAACCGGGTCCGCACATCGCGTACAGGCCCGCGCCGTACGCCTTGCGAACCACGACGCAGAACTGCGGGACGGTCGCCTCGGCGACGGCGGACACCATCTTCGCGCCGTGCCGGATGATGCCGCCCCGCTCCACCTCGGAGCCGATCATGAAGCCCGGAACGTCGGCCAGGTAGATCAGCGGGATCGAGTAGGCGTCGCACGTCCAGATGAACCGGGCCGCCTTGTCGGCGCTGTCGGTGAACAGCACTCCGCCCTTGGCGGCGGAGTTGTTGGCAACGATGCCAACGGTTCTGCCGTCCATGCGGCCGTAGCCGATGACCAGCTCGGGCGCGAACAGCGGCTTGAGCTCGAAGAACGAGTCGTCGTCGACGAGGCCGTCGATCACGGTGTGGATGTCGAACGGCCGGCTCTCGAGCTCCGGCACGGTGTGCTCGGTGAGGGCCGTTGCGGGCTCCTCGCCGAGGTATGCCGGAGGCCGCTCGCGCCAGGTGGACGGCACGTAGGAGAAGTAGAGCCTGGCCAGCTCGATGGCCTCGGCATCGTCCTGCGCGAGCAGGTCGCCGACACCGGAGACGGTGCAGTGCATCCGGGCACCGCCCATCTCTTCGAGCGAAACCGTCTCCCCGACAACCATTTCCGCCATCCGCGGGCTGCCGAGGTACATCGAGGCGTTGCCTTCGACCATGATCAGGACGTCGGTGAAGCTCGGGATGTAGGCGCCACCGGCAGCGGACGGACCGAACAGGCAACAGATCTGCGGCACCCTGCCGGACAGCGCGACCTGGTTGTGGAAGATCCGGCCCGCGCCGCGCCGGCCCGGGAAGAGCTGCACCTGGTCGGTGATGCGCGCGCCCGCCGAGTCGACGAACCAGAAGACGGGCAACTCCTCGCGCAGGGCGGATTCGGTGGCCCGGACGATCTTTTCGACCGTTCGCGCACCCCAGGACCCCGCCTTGACCGTCGGGTCGTTGGCGACCACGATCGCCGGGCGGCCGTCGACCGTGCCGCGTCCGGTCACCACGCCGTCCGCGGGCAGATCGCCCGCAACGGCGTTGGCGTAACGACCGTCCTCCACGAACGAGCCCTCGTCGAACAGCAGCGCGATCCGGTCACGCACATAGAGTTTGTGCTGCGCGTCGAGCTTGGCGCGTGCCTTCTCGGACAGGGTCTGCGACGCCTCGTGGGCGGCCGTCAACCGCGCCCGGACGTCGGCGACGCGCGGGTCGCCCTCCTCAGCCGTCACGCGCCCAAGCCTAGGCCCCGTGCGATCACCATCCGCTGCACCTCGGAGGTGCCCTCACCGATCTCCAGGATCTTGGCGTCGCGGTAGAACCGGGCGACCGGGTATTCCTCCATGAAGCCGTTGCCACCGAAGATCTGGGTGGCGATGCGGGTCGCGGTGACCGCGGACTCGGTCGAGTAGAGCTTCGCCCGGGACGCCGCCTGTTTCACCTCGTCGACGGACCGGCGACCGGCCTCCAGCTCGTCCTTCAGCCACGCCGCCTTGTAGGTGAGCAGCCGGGACGCCTCGACCATGACCGCGAGGTCGGCCAGCTGGAACGAGACGCCCTGGTTGACGCCGATCGGCTTGCCGAACGCGGTGCGGGTCCTGGCGTATTCGGTGGCCGCCTCCAGGCAGGCCTGCGAGAGACCGACCGCGAGCGCGGAGATCGCGATGCGGCCGTCGTCCAGTGTCTTCAGGAACTGCTTGAAACCGGCGCCCCGCTCCCCCAGCAGATTGTCTTCGGGCACAACGCAGTTGGTGAACGTCAGGCCGTGGGTGTCCGAGGTGTGCCAGCCGAGTTTGTCGTAGGCAGGTTCGACGGTGAAGCCGTCCGTGCCCGAGGGCACCATGATGGCGCTGATCTCGGCGCGGCCCTTGTCGTCGGTGCCGGTGCGTGCCGTCACCGTGACGACCGAGGTGATGTCGGTGCCGGAGTTGGTGATGAACGCCTTGGCGCCGTTGATGGTCCACCGGCCGTCGGCGAGAGCGGCCTTGGTGCGGGTCGCTCCGGCGTCCGACCCGGCGTCCGGCTCGGTCAGGCCGAAGCCGGCCAGGGTACGACCGGCGACGAGGTCGGGCAGGAAGCGCTGCTTCTGCTCCTGCGACCCGTAGGTGAGGATCGGGTTGATCCCCAGGCCCATCCCGGCGGACAGCGTGATGCCGATCGACTGGTCGACGCGACCCAGCTCCTCGATGGCCAGGCACAGGTAGGTGAAACCGCCCTCGTCGAGACCTGCCCCGCCATACTCCTCGGGCACGACGAGCCCGAACAGGCCGAGCTCGCCCATCTTCGGGACCAGTTCGGTCGGGAAGTGGTGCTCCTTGTCCCACTCCGCGGCGTGCGGTGCGACCTCGCCCTCGGCAAAATCGCGCACCAGGTGACGGAATTCCTCGTGCTCAGGGGTCAACTCGAACATCTTTGGCCGGTCCTTCTGGGGTTCGTGCGCCAAGCCCGCATGCTTGACGTTGACGTAAACGTAAAGCACGATGGACGACATGACAACCCCGGACGAGCAGGAGACCTGGACGATCGCCGAGCTCGCCGATGCATTCGACGTCACCCATCGGACGATCCGGCACTACGAGGAGCTCGGGCTCATCTCCCCCGAGCGACGCGGCACCGCGCGGGTCTTCCACCGGCGCGACCGGACCCGCCTGGCGCTGATCCTGCGAGGTAAACGGATCGGATTCCCGCTGGAGGAGATTCGCACGATCATCGACATGTATGACGAGACACCGGGCGAGGAGGGCCAGCTCGTCTATCTGCTGGACCAGATCGCGGCGCGGCGTGCCGATCTCGAGCAACGCCGCGCCGACATCGAGCAGACGCTGCGCGACCTCGCGGAGGTCGAGGATCGCTGTCACGCGGACCTGCGCGACCTACGGGGCGCGTGACGATGCCACGGGCTGCACTAGCGTGCTACGTGTGAGTAACGCGCCCATCGCTCCGGCCTTCGACTCCGTCGAGGCGGTGTCCGGCGCCCTGCAGCGCACCGGTTACCTGCCGTCCGAGGAGATCTCGACCACCGTCTACCTGGCGGCGGCGCTCGGGCGCCCGATCCTGGTCGAGGGCCCGGCGGGCGTCGGGAAGACCGCGCTCGCGTCGGCGGTGGCCGGAGCGCTCGATCGGCGGCTGGTGCGCCTGCAGTGCTACGAGGGCGTCGACGAAGCGCGGGCACTCTACGAGTGGAACCACGCCAAGCAACTGCTGCGGATCACCGCGGAGCAGGGGGCCGAGTGGGACGAGCTGCGCAGCGACATCTTCGGCGAGGAGTTCCTTCTCGCCCGACCGCTGTTGACCGCGGTCCGCAGCGAGGCGCCCGTCGTGCTGCTCGTCGACGAGATCGACAAGGCCGACGAGGAGATGGAGGGTCTGCTGCTGGAGCTGCTGTCGGAGTTCCAGGTCACCATCCCCGAACTCGGCACGCTGCGCGCCCGGCATCGACCGCTGGTGCTGCTCACCTCCAACGCGACCCGCGAGCTGTCCGAGGCGTTGCGCCGCCGCTGCCTCTTCCTGCACATCGACTACCCGTCCGCCGAGCTGGAGCAACGGATCGTGCAGTCGCATGTGCCCGAGCTTCCGGACGCGCTCGCCGCATCCGTCGTGCGGCTGGTCGGCGCGCTGCGCGACCTCGAGCTGCGCAAGGCTCCGTCGGTGGCCGAGACCGTCGACTGGGCCGGCACCCTGCTCAGCCTCGGCACGGCGGAGCTCGATCCGGAGACCGTCCGACGCACCCTGGGCGTCGTCCTGAAGCACACCGGCGACATCGAGCTCGCGCACCGCAAGCTCGACCTCGATCGTGAACTCGCCGGCTGAGTCCTCCCCGCTGACCGGCCGGTTCATCGGCCTCGGGTCGGCGATGCGCGCGCACGGCATACGGGTCGGACCCAGCGAGGTCACCGATGCCGCTCGGGTGGCCGCGACCCTCGGCTTCGAGCACCGGGAACGGTTGCGCAGCGGGATCGCCGCGGCGATGGTCCGCCGGGCCGAGGACCGGGGGACGTTCGACCAGCTCTTCGACATCTTCTTCCCGGCGGCGGTCGGCACCCGCACGACCACCGAGGGGATCGACGGGGCAACCCTGCTCGACGAACTCGCCGATGCCCTCGCGGCCGGCGACGACGCGGCGCTGGAGCGGCTGGCCGCCGCCTCCGTCGAACTGCTCGGCAGGGTCGACCCGGATCGGCCCGACCGGGGCTGGAGCGCGGCCCGCACGCTGGATGCGTTGAACCCGCAACGCGCCGTCGCCGCGGCGCACCAGCAGGTGCGCGCGACCCAGGAGGGTGCAGGCGGCGAGGGCAACGCGGCAGCCTCCGGCTCCGGGGGTATGGCGCCCGCGGCCGGCTCGGGAGACACCTCGTGGGCGACCAACCCGTGGGACCGGCCGTCGGTGCGGCCAGAACAGCTCAGCGACCGCTTCGACCGGGACGAGCTGCGGCGTCGCGTGGACCGCTTCCGCGACCGGGTGACCGCCGAGACCCGCCGCCGCAATGCGGAGCTGCACGACCGGGAGCGGCTGGCCCGGCTCGCCGTGCCGTCGTCGTTGCGGCGGCGCGACTTCATCAGCTCCGGCGAGCGGCAGCTGGCCGAGCTGGAGCGCGAGATCGACCCGCTGGCACGCAAGCTCGCGGCGCGGCTGACCGCGCGTGAGCGTGCCGGGCGCGGCAGCATCGACATCCGCCGCACGCTGCGCGCGTCGATGTCGACCGGCGGTGTTCCGGTCAAGCCGGCCTACCGGCACCGCGCCCCGCACCGACCGGACCTGGTGCTGCTCGCCGACCTGTCCGGCTCGGTCGGCGGCTTCTCCACGTTCACCATGCTGCTGATGCAGGCGCTGCGTCAGCACTTCCGGAGGGTGCGGGTCTTCGGCTTCGTCAGCAGCACCGCGGAGATCACCGACGTCGTACGGGAGTTGCCCGCGGGGACCTCGCTGACCAGTTGGGCGTTGGGAACCCCGGCGCTGATCCGGCGGGGCACCAGCTCCAGCTACGGCTGGGCACTACGAACCTTCGTCCGCGGACACCTGGACGCGATCACGGCGCGCACGACGGTGCTCATCCTCGGTGACGCGCGCAACAACTTCGGGGACCCCGGCGTCGCCGACCTGGAGCAGATCAGGGATCGTGCCCGTCACCTCGCCTGGCTCAACCCGGAGCCGAGGTTGCTCTGGTACCAAGGTGATTCGGAGGTCCGTCGCTACGCGAACATCGTGCCGATGCACGAGTGCCGCAACCTGGAGCAACTGCGACACTTCGTGGCCGACACTCTGCCCACGTGAGCCGTTTCGGCATACTGACAGCCACCATGCCTTTTCGAGTCACTGCCGCTGCCGTCGGTGCCGCACTGCTGTTCGGCGCCGCGGCGCCCGCGGCGTACGCCACCGACACCGAGCCCGGTGCACCCGCCGCCGTCCAGCTGACGACCGCCCGGGGTGACGCGCCGAAACTGGCTCCGGGCGTCTATCAGACGACGGCACCGACCGGGGAGACGGAGCATTACGCCTCCATCACCCGGCCCAAGGGCGGCTCGGTCGCGGTCGCGATCTTCGGCGCCGTCCACGCGTCGCTCACGACGGCGGACGGCGAGACGACCTGCTCCAGCGGCACCACCACCCTCAGTCACGACGTGACCGGTTACACGTTCGTCTCCGCCGACGCGACCGAGACCAAACGCCAGAGCTACCTGTCGGACGACTGCAAGTCCGCCACCCACCTGATCCTGGAGCTCACCGCCGACGACGACTCCTCGGGCGCAACGGCGACCGCGCAACCGAAACCGTTGCAGTTCGTCGTCACCACCGAGCCGAAGGTCAAGAACGCCGGAGCACCCGCACCGAAGAGCGCGCAGGACGAGATCAAGGCGCCGAGCCGGTCGACACCCGACTCGAACATCACCCTCAGCGACAAGCTCTACGCACCCACGACCCTGACGGCCGGGAAGAGCTACCCCGTCACGCTCAAGCCGGGCACCATCGGCGTTGCCCGGGTCCGGGTCGGGTGGGGGCAACGGCTGGCGGCGTCGATCGACGCCCCGCGCAACGGCACCAATGTCGCGCCGCCGGCCTCACTCGACCTGGTCATCGACGCCTTCAGCCCCCAGTGGGCCCCCGTCGGCGGCGGCAGCCGCACCTCGTACCTCTACAAGCAGGACGGCACGGAGAAGACGGCCGGGACCTACACCGCCCCGGTCTCGGCCGCCAACCGGTCGGTCGACTACGGCGACGCGGGTGATGTCGGAGCCAACCACGCGCAGTGGACGACGGTGGCCGGCTGGTACTACGTCGTCGTGCGTGCCGCCGCCGACGACGACAAGGACGCGCCACCGCCGAGCTTCAGGCTGCCCGCCCGCCTCAACATCGAGGTCACCGGCACCCCCAGCTCCGGCCCGACGTATGTCGACACCGCCGGCACCGCGGTCGCCGCTCCCCCGGCCACGCAGCTGAGCCAGGGCGGCAGCACCGGCTCCGGCTCGTCGAGCACCACGCTGCTGCGGATCGGCGGCACGGCGGTGGTGCTGGTCCTCGCCGCCGCGGCCGTCGCGATCCTGCTGCGCCGGCGCGCCTGACGTCATACCTCGGCGTCGTGGCGCACCCCGGCCACGCCGAGTGGTCACCTACCGACGAGTAGACCGACAATACCCGTCGGTAGGTGACCACTGGGCGGGAAATCACGGGCTGCCGGCCGGAACGCCACCCCACGCCTGTGGACAACGAAATGCACGAGGGTATGCCGTGCTGCCAGGCTTCGCGCATGGCAACCGACGCGAGCTTTCCCATCAGTCGCGCCGACGCACTCGCCGCCGGGCTGGGTGACGCCGATCTGCGGCGCCACTACCGGCGCGTGCTGCGCGGACAGTGGATCAGCGGCGACCGTGCAACCACCCGGGACGATCTGCGTCGGGCCGCGCTCGGGCTGGTCGGTTCGGACGCGTTCTTCACGCACGACTCCGCGGCCGAGTTGCACGGCGGCATCACACCGACGACCGACGCGTTGCACCTGGGCATCCCCGACGACCGGCGGGTCCGGCTGCCGGGCCTGGTGGTGCACCGCTACCTGGACCGGGTGCCGACGACGCACGCCCGAGGTTTCCCTGTGACGACCTTGCCGCAGACCTTCATCGACCTGGCATCGCGCTGGCCCCTGGTGGACCTGGTCGTCTTCGGCGACTCGATCGCACAGCAATCCGCGACTGCGATCGACGAGTTCCGGAGCGCCGCGTCCGCTGGGCGGGGCCGCAGCATCCGCAAGGCGCGGCGCGCCGCAGCCTTGGTCGTGGCCGGTGCCGAATCGCCGTACGAAACCCGGATCCGGATGCTGATGACGCTCGCCGGGCTGCCTCAACCGGTGGTCCAACATCCGATCCTCGACCGGAACGGACGAGTGATCTACCGCCTCGACCTGGCCTATCCGGAGTACCGACTCGCCATTGAATACGACGGTGACTACCACACGAATGCGGCGCAACGGGGCAAGGATCTCGCTCGCCGGGAAGAGATCGAGCGGTTGGGGTGGACGTTCGTGGTCGGGCTGAAGACGGACATTCATGGCCGCCCAGGCCAGCTGCTGCGGCGCATGACCTCCGCGATGGCCTCGCTCGGGATGCCTCGTCCCCGGCTGTCCGATGAGTGGCTGCTGCACTTCCCCGGCTGACGCAGCGCTACCGCATCCCCGGGCAACGGGTCAGCTCTTCTGCCAGGTGTACGTGCCGTCGGCGGACGCGACGCACTGCAGCGTCCGGGAACCGGCCGCATCGTTCTCGAGGGTGCCGGCGTCCTGCCACTGGCAGGTGCCGCCGACGGTGGCCCCGCCCGGTGTCAGGTCGCCCTGGTCGGAGGAGTGCGGCAGCCAGATGCCGAGCAGCGCGGCGATCGCGACGATCGGCACCAGGACGAGCCCGATGCGCCGGCCACCGGACGACCGGCGCACCGGATCCGGTGCGCCGACGGCCGTGTCGCGGTGCTGCGCCCTCGTGGTGACCTGCGCCCGCTGCTGCTCGGGCGTGACCGAGGTCGGCGGCGCGACGGTCGCACCGGCGGTCTGGACGCCCTCGGCACGCACCGGCTGGACGCGTCGCGGCACCACCACGTCGCGCTGCTCGATCCAGGCCAGCTCGGGGGTCTCCAACGCGTGTGCGGCGGCCGCTGCCGACGGCGGGCGACCCCGCGGGTCCGGGTCGGCCAGGTCGGTGACGACACGCCACAGCTGGTCGGGAGTACCCGGCGACCGCGCGGGCAGCTCGTCACGACTGCGGCGGATCTGGTCCGGCCGGTGCCCGGTCAGGAGTTGCAGCGCGACGATGCCCGCGGCATACAGGTCGAAACCGGGCGCCGGATCGGCGCCGGCGAGCTGCTCCGGTGCGAGATAGCCGCGGGTGCCGAGCACGACGGACGTCGTCGTCATGCGGGGTGAGGCGACCGGCACGGCGATGCCGAAGTCGGTGAGCATCAGGTGCGGCCGGGCCGCACCCGTCGCCGCGAGGAGCAGGTTGGCCGGCTTCACGTCGCGATGTATGACGCCCGCGGCGTGGACGGCCTCCAGCGCCTGCAGGAGCTGACGGAGCAGCTCGGCGACATACCGCGGCGGCAGCGCGGGCCGGTCGCGCAGCAGATCGCTCACGGCGCCGCCGTCGACCAGCGACATGGTGAACAGCACCCGGTCGTCCTCGCCGGCCCAGCCGAGCGGGGTCACGACATTCGGGTGGTGGATGCGCATCCCCTGCTCCCGCATGAAACGCAACAGTGCCCCGGCGTCGGACTGGCGCAGCACCTTGGCGGCGAGGATCCGGTCGTGCTTGCGGTCGTGCACCTGCCAGACCGAGCCCATGCCGCCCTCGCCGATCATGTCGATCAGCTCGTAGCGGCCCGCGAACACCTCTCCCACGGGTCAGCAGGATGCCAGGTCGGCCCGGCCGGCGGCGAACCGCACCCGTGACCCGGCGCGCCGACGACCTCGGTCAGCCGGCCGAGAACTTCTTCGGGTCCGGACCCGTGCGGTGGTCCTTGTTCAGCTTCTTGATCGCGGCCAGGTCGTCATCGGTCAATTCGAAGTCGAAGACGGCGAAGTTCTCCGCGATGCGTGCGGGAGTGACCGATTTGGGGATCACGACGTTGCCCAGCTGCAGGTGCCAGCGCAGGATCACCTGGGCGGGGGTGCGGCCGAGACGCTCCGCGATGCCGACGATCACCGGGTCGGTCAGCACGTCACCACCGGAGGCCAGCGGGCTCCACGCCTGCGTGACGATGCCGTGGGCGGCGTGGAACGCGCGCAGCTCCTCCTGCTGCAGGTGCGGGTGCAGTTCGATCTGGTTGATCGCGGGAAACTCCCCCAGCTCGTCCTTGACGTGCTGCAGGTGCTCGATCTCGAAGTTGCACACGCCCGCGACCTTGATCCTGCCCTCGTCGCGCAGCTGCAGGATCGCGCGGAAGGTGTCGACGTAGCGGCCGCGCTGCGGTACCGGCCAGTGCACCAGGTAGAGGTCGACCGGACGGGCCAGCCGCTCCCGCGACGCGGTGAAGGAGCGCAGCGTGTCGTCGTACCCGTGGTCGGAGTTCCACACCTTGGTGGTCAGGAAGACGTCGTCCTCGCCGAGCCCGGAGTCGGCGATCGCCTGCCCGACGCCGGCCTCGTTGTTGTATGCCGCGGCGGTGTCGATGAGCCGATAGCCGGCTCGCAGCGCCTCCGTGACGGCCGCCGCGACCTCCTCGTCGGGCACCTGCCACACGCCGAAGCCGAGCTGCGGGATCGGCACCTCGCCGTCCTGACCGCGCAATCCGACGGTGGGCACCTGGCTGTTGTCCTGATCGCTCATACTTCCCGTCAACGCATGCCGCCCGCCCGGTATGCCGACCGGGTCCCGCGAACCACCCGCCGGCGGACCACGCCGCGCGGCTACAGTCTGCGCATGGCTGCCCTCTCGAAGGTCCTGATCGCCAATCGCGGCGAGATCGCGGTGCGTGTCGCGCGTGCGTGTGCCGACGCGGGTATCGGATCCGTTGCGGTGTATGCCGATCAGGACAGGGACGCGCTGCACGTGCGAGTCGCCGACGAGGCCTACGCGCTGGGCGGGTCGACGCCCGGCGAGTCCTATCTCGACCAGGCGAAGCTGCTGGACGTGGCCCGGCGTTCGGGAGCGGACGCGGTCCACCCCGGTTACGGATTCCTTTCCGAGAACGCCCAATTCGCCCAGTCGGTGATCGATGCGGGGCTGGCCTGGATCGGTCCGCCGCCGTCGGCGATCGACTCGCTCGGCGACAAGGTCAAGGCGCGGCACATCGCCACCGCGGCGGGGGCACCACTGGTGCCGGGCACGACCGACCCGGTGGCCGGCAGCGGCGAGGTGGTCGCGTTCGCGCGCGAGCACGGCCTGCCGGTCGCGATCAAGGCCGCCTACGGCGGTGGCGGCCGCGGCCTGAAGGTCGCCCGCTCGATCGAGGAGATCCCCGAGCTGTTCGACTCGGCCGTGCGAGAGGCGGTGACCGCTTTCGGCCGCGGCGAATGTTTCGTGGAGCGCTTCCTCGACAAGCCGCGGCATGTCGAAACCCAGTGTCTTGCAGACACTTCCGGCAATGTCGTGGTCGTCTCGACCCGCGACTGCTCGCTGCAGCGGCGGAACCAGAAGCTGGTCGAGGAGGCGCCCGCGCCATACCTGACCGATGCGCAGCACGACGAGCTGGTGCGTGCGTCGAAAGCGATCCTGTCGGCGGCCGGCTACGTCGGCGCCGGCACCTGCGAGTTCCTGGTGGCGCAGGACGGCAGCATCAGTTTCCTGGAGGTCAACACCCGGCTGCAGGTCGAACACCCGGTCTCCGAGGAGGTCACCGGGATCGACCTGGTTCGCGAGCAGTTCCGCATCGCGGCCGGCGAGGAGCTGGGGTATGACGACCCGGCCCCGCACGGGCACTCCTTCGAGTTCCGGATCAACGGTGAGGATCCCGGATCCGGCTTCCTGCCGGCACCCGGCACGGTCGAGGCCTTCCGCGCACCGGGCGGCCCCGGGGTGCGTGTCGACTCCGGCGTGGTGTCCGGGGACGTCATCGGCGGCTCGTTCGACTCGATGCTCGCCAAACTGATCGTGACCGGCCGCACCCGCGCGCAGGCGCTGGACCGATCGCGTCGGGCGCTGGCCGAGATGGCCGTCGAGGGTATGGCGACGGTGCTGCCGTTCCATCGCGCCGTCGTGGCGGATCCGGCGTTCGCCACCGACGACGACACGCCGTTCGCCATACACACCCGGTGGATCGAGACCGAGTTCGACAATCGGATCGAGCCGTACACGGGCGCCTCGGAGACGGCCGCGGAGCCGGCGACGCGGCAGACGTTCACCATCGAGCTCGACGGTCGCCGGCACGAGCTGACCCTCCCGGCGGGCCTGCAACTGGGCGGTGCCCCTGCCGGGGCGGCCCGCCGAGCAGCCCCGAAACGGCCCCGAGCGGCGTCGAGCAGCCCTGCGGCGTCAGGGGATTCGTTGACCGCCCCGATGCAGGGCACGATCGTCAAGGTACTGGTGTCGGACGGCGACCAGGTGGAGAGCGGCGACACCGTCCTCGTGCTCGAGGCGATGAAGATGGAGCAACCGATCACCGCGCACCGGTCCGGTGTCGTGTCCGGACTCACCACGGCGATCGGCGAGACGGTCCCCGCCGGGGCGGTCCTGGCGACGATCAGCTGAGCCCGTACTCGGTCAGGTCCGCGTCGCCGATGGCACGCAGCACGAGCGTGACCATCGAGCGCAGGTGGGCCGGCCGGTGCTCGGGGGCGACGGCCAACAGTGCACTGAGCACCACACCGTCGAGGCAGGACACGATCGCCTCCGCGCGCAGCCGCGCGTCCGACTTCTCGGTGCGACACACGATCGTCTCCACGATGTCGGTGAGGTTGTTCCGCCAGGCGACGATCGGCTCACTCAGGGACGGGGTGCGACCCGCTTCCAGGGCGAGCTCCGACATCGTGACGATCAGATCCGGGTGCTCGGACCAGCGGGACAACATCTCGATCGTCGCGTCGACGGCCCGCTCGATCCCGTCGTCGCCCGACGGGACCGGCAACGACGCGCCCAGGGCGCGCACGTCCGCGTGCAGGGCCGCCGCGACGAAGCCGCCGAGCGCCGTCAGCAGCGCCAGCCGGGTCCGGTAGTAGACCGAGCAGGTGCCTTCCGGCATACCCGCCTCCCGGTCGACGGCGCGGTGTGTCAGCCCACGCATCCCCGAACGGCCGACAACGGCAATCGCGCTGCGCAGCAACAATTCCTGACGCGCGGCGGTGCCTTCGGGGCCGCTGCCGGTGCCCTGTCGTTTCGACGCCTTACGGGGAGACACGCAGTCACTGTCTCACGTCGGTCCCGTTGCATGTGACGGAGACCACGCCGCTCGGGTTTGGCAGCAGTCTTCTACAGGTGTAGTGTTCAAGTTACTACAGACGTAGTGAACAAGATTCCAGGAGTTCGACATGATCAACATCAACGCCTTCTTCATCGGCTTCATGATCATCAACGCGGTCGCACTCGCGCTGCTGGCCGGCTTCGCCGCCGTCGAGTTGACCCGCTTCTTCAGCGCCAACCGCAAGCGGCGCATCGCACGGCGGCAGCCGGTCGCCCGTTACTACACCCAGCTCTCGCTCGGCCACTGACAGCTCCGTCCGGACCACCCGGACAGCGGCGTCACCGCGCTCGTCCCCGCCCACGGGGACCGCGGTGGCGCCGCTTTCGGTTCCCGCCGCGAGGCACGTAGATTGGACGGAGACCTGAGCACCCCGCAGATCGGATCGCAGACCGTGGCAACCCTGGTGAAGTTCGTCGTTCTGATCGTGGTGGTCGCCGCCGTGATCTACGTGGTGCGCACGCTGCGGCCGAAGCTGCACGAGTACCGCATGCGGCGCTGGGAGGAAGCGGGTCTGCTCCCCCATCAGGTCGACCCCTACGCACCGCGCGACGACGAGCCGGACGACCCGGAGGGCACCGGGCGCTGATCAGCCGGGCCGGGTCACGCCTCCAGGGAGTGCAGCCGGCGCGCCGCCTCGGCGATCGTTCCCGTCATCGACGGGTAGACCGAGAAGGTGCTGGCCAACTGGTCGACCGTCAGCCTGTTCTGCACCGCGACGGCCAGCGGGTAGATCAGCTCCGACGCCTGGGGCGCCACCACGACGCCGCCGATGACCGTGCCACCGCCCGGGTGGCTGAAGATCTTGACGAACCCGTCGGTGATGTTGCGCATCTTGGCGCGCGGGTTGGTCGACAGCGGCATGGTGACGGTGCGCGCCTGGACGCGGCCGGCCTCGACATCCGCCTGTGAATAGCCGACCGTGGCGATCTCGGGATCGGTGAAGATGTTGGCGCACACGCCGCGCAGGTTCAGCGGGGCGACGGCGTCGCCGAGTGCGTGAGCCATGGCTATCCGCCCCTGCATGGCCGCGACCGAGGCGAGCGGCAGCACACCGGTGCAGTCCCCGGCGGCGTAGACGCCCTGCGCCGACGTCCGGGAGACCCGGTCGACCGTGATGTGGCCGGAATCGCTGGTGTCCACGCCGGCGTTCTCCAGACCGATGTCCGCGGTCAGCGGCACGGATCCGACCGCCAGCAGCACGTGCGATCCGCGCACCTCGCGCCCGTCCTCGAGCGTGACGATCACCTCGTCGCCGTCGCGTGCGGCCGACTTCATCCGGGACCGGCCCAGCACGTTCATCCCGCGGCGGCGGAAGACGTGCTCGATGACGGTGGCCGCGTCGGCGTCCTCGCCGGGCAACACCCGGTCACGGGAGGAGACGAGGGTGACGTCGCTGCCCAGCCCGAGGAACGCGTGGGCCAGCTCGGCACCGGTCACACCCGAGCCGACGACGATCAGCTTCTCCGGCAGCTCGGTCAGGTCGTAGATCTGTTGCCAGGTGAGGATCCGCTCGCCGTCCGGCATAGCCGACGGCATCACCCGCGGCGTGCAGCCGACGGCCAGCAGGATGACGTCGGCGTTCAGCTGCTCGGTGTCGCCGTCGGCGAGCTCGGCGGTCACCTTTCCCGGGCCGGAGATGTGTCCCCGGCCGGCCAGGATCCGGACGCCGACCCGCTCCAGCTGGGCCCGTATGTCGCGGCTCTGGGCCTTGGCAAGATCCAGGATCCGGTCGTTGATCTGGATGGCGTTCGCTTCGGCGTGCTGGTCGTCCTGCGTCCCCTCGAACCCCACACCGAGCCGACCCGCCGAGGCGAAGCGGGACATGAAGTCGGAGGTCGCGATCAACGTCTTGCTCGGCACGCAGTCGGTGAGCACCGCAGCACCGCCGAGGCCGGTCTGCTCGACCACCGAGACCTGGGCCCCCAGTTGGGCGGCGACCAGGGCGGACTCGTATCCGCCGGGACCGCCACCGATGATCACGACATGCTGCTGGCGTCCATTCACAAGGTGGCATCATTCCATGTCACAGGGCGCAGCCCCCAATCCGCCGGTCCACCGATCCCGTGCGCTCGTGGCGGCGGACGTCATACGCTGGCGCCCGTGACTTCAACGACTGCACTCGCCGATCCGGCGACCGACCCCTTCGAGATCGCGCGGGCTGCGGCGGCAGTCATCGCCGAGCGCACCGGCGCCGCACAGCACGACATCGCGCTGGTACTCGGCTCCGGCTGGGGACAGACCGCCGACCGGATCGGCGAGACACGCACGACGATCGACAACGCGGACGTGCCCGGTTTCGCCGCCGCCGCTGTCGCCGGGCACTCCAGCGCCATGCGCTCGATCGCCATCGGCGACACCGGATCTCGCGCCCTCGTCTTCGGCACGCGCACGCACTTCTACGAGGGCAAGGGGGTGCGCGCCGTGGTGCACGGCGTGCGGACCGCGGCCGCAGCAGGCTGCCACACGATCGTGCTCACCAACGGCTGCGGCGGGCTCAACCCGTCCTGGAGCGCGGGCACGCCGGTGCTGATCCGCGACCAGCTCAACCTCACCGCGCACTCCCCCGTCGAGGGCGCGAACTTCATCGACGTCACCGACCTCTACACGCCACGGCTGCGGGAGATCGCGCACGAGGTGGATCCGTCGCTCGACGAGGGTGTCTACGCCCAGTTCCGCGGGCCGCAGTACGAAACCCCCGCCGAGGTGAAGATGGCCGGCGTCCTGGGCGCCGACCTGGTGGGTATGTCGACCGCCCTGGAGGCGATCGCCGCGCGACAGGCCGGGCTGGACATCCTCGGCGTCAGCCTGGTCACCAACCTCGCTGCGGGCATCAGCGACCAGCCGCTGTCCCACCAGGAGGTCATCGACGCCGGACAGGCCGCCGCCGAGCGCTGCGGCACGTTGCTGGCCGAGGTCGTCCGCCGCATCGCCCAGGAGAAGTCGGCGTGAGCGCCGAACTTGTCCGCGAGGCACGGGCCTGGCTGACCGACGACCCGGACGACCAGACCCGCTCGGAGCTCGAATCCGTCATCACCGCAACTGAATCCGGCGATGCAGCAGCGCTCGAGGACCTCCAGGACCGTTTCTCGGGCCTGCTCGAGTTCGGCACCGCCGGGCTGCGCGGCGCCCTCGGCGCCGGTCCGGCGCGCATGAACCGCGTGGTCGTGATCCGGGCGGCCGCGGGCCTGACGGCATACCTGCAGGACAAGCTCGGCAAGCGCGACATCACGGTCGTCATCGGGTATGACGCCCGGCGCAACTCGGACGTGTTCGCGCGGGACACCGCGGCGGTCGCGGTCGGCGCGGGTGGCCGGGCGATGATCCTGCCGCACACGCTGCCGACACCCGTGCTGGCGTTCATGATCCGGCACCTCGGCGCGGACGCCGGGGTCATGGTCACCGCGAGCCACAACCCGCCGCAGGACAACGGTTACAAGGTCTACCTGGGCGACGGGAGCCAGATCGTGGCACCCGCCGACGCCGAGATCAGTGCCGCCATCAGCAGGTTCCCGCGCGTCGCCGACGTGCAGCTGGCCGACGACGGCTGGGAGACCCTGCCCGACGAGGTGGTCGACGACTACCTCGACGCGGTCACCAGGGTGATCCGGCCCGACGGCCCGCGGGACATCAAGATCGTGCACACGGCGCTCCACGGGGTCGGATCCGCCGTGTTCCGTGCGGCTTTCGACCGTGCGGGCTTCCCGGCCCCGGAGTCGGTGGCCGACCAGGCGGAGCCGGATCCGGCGTTCCCGACGGTGAGCTTCCCGAACCCCGAGGAGCCGGGCGCCATCGATCACGCCCTGGCGCTGGCCGAGCGCAGCGGCGCCGACCTGGTCATTGCGAACGACCCGGACGCCGACCGCTGCGCCGTCGCGGTGCCGCGAGCCCACGGCTGGGAGATGCTGCGCGGGGACGAGGTCGGCGCACTGATCGGTGCCTACCTGCTGGAGCGCGGGGTGGCGCCCGGCGGGGTCTTCGCCAACTCGATCGTCTCGTCACGGCTACTGGCCGCGACGGCCCGGCGCCACGGGGTGCCGCACGCCGAGACGCTGACGGGTTTCAAGTGGATCAGCCGCGTGCCCGGGCTCGTCTACGGCTACGAGGAGGCCCTCGGCTACTGCGTCGACCCGGCGGCCGTGCGGGACAAGGACGGCATCAGCGCCGCGCTGCTCATCGCCGAGTTCGCCGCCGACCGCAAGGCGCAGGGTTCCTCGCTCGACGGCGTGCTCGCAGAGCTGGCAGCGACATACGGCACCTATGCCACCGACAGCTTCTCGGTGCGGGTCGAGGATCTGACGATCATCGATGCCATCATGGCACGCCTTCGTGCCGACCAACCGGAAATCGTTGCGGGACAGCTTGTTTCACGGGTTGATGATCTCGCGGAAGGCTCGGCGGCGCTGCCCCCCACCGAGGGTCTGCGCTACTTCCTCGAGGACGACACCCGGATCATCGTGCGCCCGAGCGGCACCGAGCCCAAGCTGAAGATCTACCTGGAGACGATCGACGCCGACCCCGACGTCGCGCGCGGCAGGCTGGCCGACGTACGCGCGGAGTTCGAGCGCCTCACCACCCCCTGACCCCGCCACCCCCTCAGCCGACAGGCCCACAAACCGACCGACAGGCCCAGTAAACCCCGTCCAGAACCGCTCCCGGAGCGCGTATTACTGGGCCTGTCGGTCGTTGGTGAGCCTCTCGGCGCATGGGCGGTCAGGCGGCGACGGCCACCACCACGCACACGACCGCCGCGAGGAGCGCGATGATCGCGGGCCAGGCGGGCGCCGCGACCACCTCGTCGTTCGCGATGTATGCCGCATCGCGCGCCGTCGCGGACGCGTAGTCCAGCTGCCCGTCACGAATGGCGCCGGCAACGGCCGCGGCCGAACCCGATCGCACCTTCATCACCGAGTTGGGGTTGTTCTCGTCGATCGGACCGAGCCCGGGGCCCATCCGCAGCAGGCTCGGACCCGACTTGATCGCACTGGTCCGCGCCGCCCGCTTCGGCCGCTGCGAGGTGATCGCCCAGGAGCCGTAACCCTTGCCGTTCTCGTCGAAGATCTTGAGGTTCCAACGCTGTTCGATCAGGTCGATCGCCGGCCAGCCGAAGCGGACGTCCCGCACCAGGTTGCGCATCACGACGCCGGCCTGGGTGAGTTGGACGCACGGGCGCACGAAGATGATCCAGATCACGAGCAGGCCCGCGATCGGCCACAGGAACTCCTGCGGGTGGTCGAATCCGTTCTCGACCGCGATCAGGATGATGAAGCCGACGCAGATCAGCGAGAGGACCACTCCGGGCACGAGCATTGCGGGTTGCCGGTAGGTGCGGCGAGGGGCGGACGCGGATCCATCGCGCCCGCGAAGATTGAAGGGCATGACAGGTAGGCTGCACCGGTGAGCCCATCATCTGCAACGTCGCGGGCCCGGGACATGCTCGGTGTCGCGTCTTTGACCAACAAGGCACTGCGCACCTGGCTGCACGGACTGCCCGGCGTCGACCAGGTCGGCATCGAGGCCAGAGCAGCGGCGCTGGCGACCCGCTCGATCAAGACCACCAGCAAGGCGTGGGCGATCGACACCGCGATCTCGATGATCGACCTGACCACCCTCGAAGGCGCCGACACCCCCGGCAAGGTGCGCAGCCTGTGCGCCAAGGCGCAGCTGCCCGATCCTTCCGACCTCGGCACACCGCAGGTCGCCGCGGTCTGTGTGTATGGCGACATGGTCCACGTCGCCAAGGACGCCCTGGGCGACAGCGGGATCCACGTGGCGGCCGTCGCCACGGCGTTCCCGTCGGGTCGGGCCAGCCTGGCGGTGAAGCTGGCCGACACCAAGGACGCGGTGAAGGCCGGGGCCGACGAGATCGACATGGTGATCGACCGCGGTGCGTTCCTCGCCGGTGACTACCGCTTCGTCTTCGACCAGATCGCCGCCGTCAAAGAGGCGTGCGCCCGCCCCGGCGACCAGCCGGACGCGCACCTGAAGGTCATCCTGGAGACCGGCGAGCTGGCGACCTACGACAACGTCCGCCGGGCGTCGTGGCTGGCGATGCTGGCCGGTGCCGACTTCATCAAGACCTCCACCGGGAAGATCCAGCCGGCCGCCACCATGCCGGTCACGTTGCTGATGCTCGAAGCCGTGCGCGACTGGCGCGAACTCACCGAGGAGACGATCGGGGTGAAGCCGGCGGGCGGCATACGGACCAGCAAGGACGCGCTGCGTTACCTGGTGATGGTCAGTGAGATCGCCGGCGACGACTGGCTGACCCCGCAGTGGTTCCGTTTCGGAGCCTCCAGCCTGCTGACCGACCTGCTGCTGCAACGCCAGAAGCTGCGCACCGGGGCTTACTCGGGCGCCGACTACATCACCATCGATTAGCCTGAAAGACCAGTGATGACACCTAGATTCGAATACGCGCCCGCACCGGAGTCGCGTGCTGTCGTCGACATCGCCTCGTCATACGGGCTGTTCATCGGCGGCGACTTCGTCGACCCGGTCGACGGCAAGTCCTTCAAGACCGTCAACCCGGCCACCGAGGAGAAGCTCGCCGACGTCTCCGAGGCGAGCGCCGCCGACGTCGACAAGGCGGTGCGCGCGGCCCGGCGGGCCTACGACCGCACCTGGAGTCGCCTGTCGGGTGCCGAGCGCGGCAAGTACCTCTACCGGATCGCGCGGATCCTCGCCGAGCGGGCCCGCGAGTTCGCGGTGCTGGAGACGCTCGACAACGGCAAGCCGATCAAGGAGTCTCGCGACGTCGACATCCCGATCGCTGCGGCGCACTTCTTCTACCACGCGGGCTGGGCGGACAAGCTGGAGTATGCCGGGCTCGGTCCCGCTCCGCGCTCGCTCGGTGTGGTGGGCCAGGTCATCCCCTGGAACTTCCCGCTGCTGATGCTGGCGTGGAAGATCGCGCCGGCCCTGGCGACGGGTAACACCGTCGTGCTCAAGCCCGCCGAGACGACCCCGCTGACCGCGCTGCTCTTCGCGGACGTCTGCCAGCAGGCCGACCTGCCACCGGGCGTCGTCAACATCGTCACCGGCGCGGGCGCGACCGGCCAGGCGCTGGTCGAGCACCCGGACGTCGACAAGATCGCCTTCACCGGGTCGACGGGTGTCGGTAAGGCCATCGCCCGGGAGGTCGCCGGCACCCGCAAGCGGGTGACGCTCGAGCTCGGCGGCAAGGCCGCCAACATCGTCTTCGACGACGCGCCGATCGACCAGGCCGTCGAGGGCATCGTCAACGGCATCTTCTTCAACCAGGGGCACGTGTGCTGCGCCGGCAGTCGGTTGCTGGTGCAGGAGCCGGTCGCCGACGACGTCATACACCGCCTGCAGCGGCGGCTGGGCACCCTGCGCGTCGGCGACCCGATGGACAAGAACACCGACGTCGGCGCCATCAACTCCGCGGAGCAACTGGCCCGCATCAACGCACTGGTCGACATCGGCGAGGCGGAGGGCGCTGAGCGCTGGAGCCCGCCGTGTCAGCTGCCGGAGCGCGGATACTGGTTCCCACCAACGGTTTTCACGCAAGTCTCACAGGCGCACCGCATCGCCCAGGAGGAGATCTTCGGCCCGGTGCTGTCGGTGCTGACGTTCCGCACCCCGGACGAGGCGGTCGCCAAGGCCAACAACACCCCCTACGGGTTGTCGGCCGGCATCTGGACCGACAAGGGGTCGCGCATCCTGGCGATCGCCGACCGGCTGCGCGCCGGTGTCGTGTGGGCCAACACGTTCAACCGCTTCGACCCGACCTCACCGTTCGGCGGCTACAAGGAGAGCGGCTACGGCCGCGAGGGTGGCCGGCAGGGTCTGGCCGCCTACCTGGACGACACACCACTTGCCGCCCCCGCAGCGAAAGGAACCCGCTGATGCCCCGCCTCGAGGTGCGCAAGACCTACAAGCTCTACATCGGCGGCAAGTTCCCCCGGTCGGAGTCCGGCAGGTCGTACGAGGTCGTGTCCTCCGGCCGCTCCCCCAAGTTCCTCGCCAACGCGGCGCAGGGTTCCCGCAAGGACGTGCGTGACGCGGTCGTGGCGGCGCGCGGGGCGGTCAAGGGCTGGTCGGGTGCCACGGCATACAACCGGGGCCAGGTGCTCTACCGCGTCGGCGAGATGCTGGAGGGGCGGCGCGAGCAGTTCATCGCCGAGGTGTCCGCGAGCGAGGGCCTGACCAAGCCGCAGGCGACCAGGCTCGTCGACGCCGCGATCGATCGGTGGGTCTGGTATGCCGGCTGGCCGGACAAGCTCGCGCAGGTGCTGGGAAACCTCAACCCGGTGGCCGGACCCTACTTCGACATCTCCGCCCCGGAGCCGACCGGCGTCGTGGGCGTCCTTGCGCCACAGGACAGTTCGCTGCTCGGGTTGGTGTCGGTGATCGCACCCGCGATCGTGTCGGGCAACACGGTCGTCGTCATCGCGAGCGAGGACCGGCCGCTGCCGGCGATCTCGCTCGGCGAGGTGCTGGCGACCTCGGACGTGCCCGGCGGCGTCGTCAACATCATCACCGGCCGCACCGGCGAGCTCGCCCCGTGGCTGGCGTCGCATCACGACGTCAACGCGCTCGACCTGGCCGGCGCGACCGAGATCCCCTGGGGGGACCTGGAGCGCTCCGCCGCCGACACGGTCAAGCGGGTGGTGCGTCCCGCGGGCTCCGGCGCCGAGGCGATCGAGCCGGACTGGCTCGAGACACCTGATCTTTCACGGATGCGGGCCTTCCTGGAGACCAAGACGGTCTGGCACCCCAAGGGTCTCTGAGTGACCGACCCCACCTCACCGAGCGGGCAGCGGTGATGGCGTCGTGACGGACGAGTCATCTCCCCACGCACGCGTCCTCGTCCTCGGCGGCCCCAGCGGGTCGGGCAAGTCGCGCTGGTCGGCGCACCTGTCGCGCGAACACCGTTGGCCCATCGTGCGGTTGGACGACTACTACAAGGACGCCGACGATCCGTCGCTGCCGATGTCCTCCCTCGGGATCGCCGACTGGGACGATGTGCGGTCCTGGCGCTGCGACGACGCGGTGGATGCGCTGGAGCAGCTGTGCCGGACCGGGGAGCTCGTCGCGCCGGTCTACGACATCGCTGCGTCGGCGGCCACCGGCACCCAACAGGTCCGGCTCGGCGGCGCGGACACCGTCATCGCAGAGGGGATCTTCGCGCCATACGTCATCGGACCGTTGCGGGAGCGCGGCCTGCTCGCCGGCGCCTACTGCGTGCACCACAACCGATGGGTGACCTTCGCCCGCCGGCTGGTGCGTGACCTGTCGGAGCGGCGCAAACCGCCGCTCGTGCTGATCCGGCGCGGGCTGCGGCTCGCAGCCGCCGAACCGCAGATCGTCGCGGACCAGCGGCGGCTCGGCGCCGAGCCGATCCGGCCGAAGGTGCTGGACCGTCAGCTGCGCGCCGATCATCTAGGGTCGATGCATGAGCAACGGATGGACGAGCCCTGGGGGTGACTCGCCCGGCAGCGAGCAGGGGTCGCAGCCACCTCCTCCGCAGTATGGCGGGCAAGCACCGCCGCAGTACGGCCAGTACGGCGCACCACCGCAGTACGGCCAGTACGGCGCGCCACCGCACTACGGCCAGTACGGCGCGCCACCGCACTACGGCCAGTACGGCGCACCCGGTGGCTATCCGCCGCCCCCGCAGTTCAACTTCGCGCCGAAGCCCGGCGTCATACCTCTGCGGCCGCTCAATCTGGGCGACATCTTCAGCGGCACCTTCGCCACCATCCGCGGCAACCCGGGCGCGACCCTCGGCCTGTCGGCCCTGGTGGCGCTCATCGTCGCAGTGCCGGCCGTGCTCACCACGTTCGCCCTGGCGAACGCCGATCTGACCACCACGGACGACTCGGGCACCACGGTCAATCTCGGCACCCAGCTGAGCTCCAGCGTGACCGCGATCTACACCGTGATCGCCGGGGTGTTCCTGGCCGGCATGCTGACCGCCGTGGTCGCAGAGGCCGTGCTGGGCCGGCGCATCTCCATCGGCGAGACCTGGCACAAGGTGCGCGGGCGACTGCTGCCATTGCTCGGTATGACGCTGCTGGTCGCCCTCGCACTTGTCGTCGCCGTGGGCATCGTCGTCGGCATCATCGTGGTCCTCGCGCTGTCGGCGAGTGCGGCGGCGGCCGCCATCGTCGGCGTCCTGCTCGGACTGGGGACGCTGGTCGGGGTGATCTGGGTGGCCATCAAGGTCTCCCTGGCGGCACCGGCCGTCGTGCTGGAGCGTGTCGGGCCGATCACAGCGCTGAAGCGTTCCTGGGCCCTGAGTCGTGGCCAGTGGTGGCGTATCTTCGGCATCTCGGTGCTCGCACAGATCATCGTCGGAACGATCAGCAACATCGTCCAGTTGCCCGGAGTGGTCATCCTCGCCGCGAGCGCAGGCGACTCCGGCACGCCGGGTGTCTGGGCCGTGTTGCTCGTGCAACTCATCTCGGTCGTCGTGTCAGCGCTGACGGCGCCGTTCACGGCAGGCGTCACGGCGCTGCTCTACCTGGACCAGCGCATCCGTAAGGAGGCCCTGGACGTCACCCTGATGGCCGCTGCCGGCAAGGACGGTGGCGGTGCCAGGTGACGGGTCGCCGCCGCTGACACCGACCGGTGGGACCGCACACGGCTGGTTGACACGCGAGCTCGCCAAACCCGCGTATGCCGACCAGCGCAGTCTGCTGCAGCGACTGTGGGATTGGGCCATGGACCGTCTGCAGGACCTGGTGCACGGCGTCGGCAGCGCGCTGCCCGTCTACGTGCTGATCCCGCTGCTGGTGGTGGTCGTCGGCCTGGTGATCCTCGCGCTCACCCGGCTGCGCGGCAGCCGGAGTGCCGGCGCGCCGACCGAGCACGATGGAGTGCTCACCGATGTCGACCTCACCGCCGATCAGTTGCGCCGCCGAGCTGCCCAGGCGGCGGCCGACGGTGCACCTTCCGCCGCCTTCGTCGACTTCTTCCGTGCCGTCGCACGCCGCGCCGAGGAGCGCGCGCTGCTCGTCCCGCAACCGGGGCGCACCGCACACGAGGTGGGCGCGGAGCTCGCGCCGTACTTCCCTGCACAGGCGGACGGGTTGCGTGCTGCCGCAAGCCACTTCGATGCCATCCGGTACGGCGGTGTGAACGCCACGTCGCAGGATGTCGAGCAGATCCGGTCGCTGGACCAAGCGGTCGAGCACGCCCGACCGCTGCATCCACAGGCCACCGCATGATCACCCGTGGCCGGCTCACCGTCGCGCTGATCGTTGCGGCGCTGTTGGCGATCCTGGTCGGAGCGGTCTTGCTCAGCCCGCGCACCTCCGACGAGCCGCTCGACCCTGCGTCCGCCAAGTCCGACGGCACCCGCGCCGTGGCCCAGGTCCTCGGCCAACACGGCGTGGACGTCACGATCGTCCGCCGGGTCACGGGCCTGCGTGACGCCGACGTCCGCGGTGCGACGGTGGTGCTGACCCGTCCACAGCTGCTGTCCAAGGCGTCCCTGGCGGCCACCATGGCCGCAGCCGAACAGGCACGCCGGCTGGTGATCGTCGACGCGGACCCCACGACCGTGCAGGCGCTCCGGCTGCCGGTGACCGACATCGAACCCCTTGAGGACACACCGGATTCAGCGTGCAACATCGAGTGGCTGACCAGCTTGCGGCTCAGCTACGCGGACATCGACTACGCCGTCAGTGCTCACGGCAGGACCTGTTTCGGCGAGGGCGGACACGGTGCCGTCGCGGTGCTGCCCGCCCAGGGGCGGGCCCCCGAGACCGTGGTGCTCGGCAGCCGCGCAGCGCTCACCAACAAGACCGTGATCGATGACGACAACGCGGCGATCGCCCTGCGCACGCTGGGCTCCACGGACCGGCTGGTGTGGTTCGCTCCGACGATCGCGACCGCGGACAACCCGGCGGCCCAGGGCCCGAAGTGGCCCACCTGGTTCCATCCCGCGGTCTGGCTGGCCGCGGCCGTCGTGCTCGTCGTGATGGTATGGCGCGGAAGGCGTTTCGGTCACCTCGTGGTCGAGCCCCTGCAGGTGGTGGTACCGGCCGACGAAACCACCCGCAGCCGCGGACAGCTCTACCGCAAGGCACGCGACACCACACGCGCCGCATCCGTGCTCCGGCTCGCGACGCGCGGCAGACTGGCCCGTTACCTGGGCCTGTCGCCGAACGGCCGGCCCGAGACACTCGTGGCACGCACCGCGCAGGCGGCGGGCACCGATCCACGCCGTACGGGTGAACTGCTCTACGGGGCCGACCCGCCCGACGAGGCGACGATGACCGCACTGGCACAGGACTTGCAACAGTTGGAAAGGCAGGTACGACGATGACATCGCTCTCCCCGCAGCAGGTGGAGGCGGCGCAACGTGCACGCGACGCCCTCGGCGCGGTGCGTGGCGAAGTGGCCAAGGCCGTGGTCAGTCAGGACGCGGCCGTGTCCGCGCTGGTCATCGCCCTGCTCGCTCGCGGTCATGTGCTGCTCGAAGGTGTGCCGGGAGTCGCCAAGACACTCCTGGTGCGGTCGCTCGCCGCCGCGCTCTCGATCGACACCAAACGGGTGCAGTTCACACCCGACCTGATGCCGGGCGACATCACCGGATCACTCGTATTCGACTCGGGGACCTCGGAATTCACTTTCCGGCCCGGCCCGGTCTTCACCAACCTGTTGCTCGCCGACGAGATCAACCGCACTCCGCCGAAGACCCAGTCCGCGCTGCTCGAGGCGATGGAGGAGCGCCAGGTGTCGGTCGACGGTGCGGCACGGCAACTGCCGACGCCGTTCATGGTTGCCGCCACCCAGAACCCGGTGGAGTACGAGGGGACCTATCCGCTGCCGGAGGCACAGCTGGACCGCTTCCTGATGAAGGTCTCGATGCCGCTTCCCGAACGCGCCGTCGAGCTGGAGATGCTGCGGCGGCATGCCGCGGACTTCGACCCGAAAGACCTGGCCACGGCAGGCATTCGGGCTGTTGCCGGGCCCTCGGACCTGGCCGCCGGCGCCGCCGCGGTCCGTCAAGTACAGGTGCGCGCTGACGTCGCGGCATACATCGTGGACCTGGCACGTGCGACGCGGAGTTCGCCGTCGCTGTCGCTCGGCGCGAGTCCCCGGGCGACCACCGCACTGCTCGCGACCAGCCGCGCGTGGGCGTGGTTGTCGGGTCGTGACTTCGTGACACCCGACGACGTCAAGGCGATGGCCCGTTCGACCCTCGCGCACCGGTTGCAGCTGCGCCCCGAGGCCGAGCTCGAAGGTGTCAGCGCTGCCGCGGTGCTCGACTCGGCGATCGGCGCGGTGCCGGTTCCCCGATGAGGACGCGCGTATGGCGATAACAGGGCGCACGGCGCTGCTCACCGCACTCGGCATCCTCGTGGTGCTGGTGCATCCTGCGGTCAGCACGGTCCTCTGGTGGCTGCTGGTCGTGGCGCTGCTCGTGGGTATCGACCTCTGGTTGGCACCCGCGACGAGTTCGGTTGCGGCGCAGCGTTCCTCGGTTCGGCCGGTGCGCCTGGGAGAGACTTCGAGCAGCACCCTGACCCTGCGCAACACCGGCACGAGGACGGTCCGCGGCGCCGTGCGTGACGCCTGGCAGCCGTCCGCCGGCGCCCGCGACGTCCGCACCGCCATACACCTGCGCCCGGGTGAGCAACTGCGGCACGTCGTGGAGCTCACGCCCTCGCGGCGCGGCGACCGACGCGCCGACCTGTTGACCGTGCGCACCGCAGGCCCGCTGGGTCTGGCGTTGCGGCAGAGGTCCGTCGAGGTGCCCGGCGCCGTGCGTGCGTTGCCGAGCTTCCCCTCGCGGCGGCACCTACCGAGCCGGTTGGCGCAGCTGCGGCAGCTCGACGGTCGCTCCGCGGTGCGGATCCGTGGCCAGGGCACCGAATTCGACTCGCTGCGCGATTACGTCGACGGTGATGACGTCAGGAGCATCGATTGGCGGGCCACGGCACGCAGGCAGCGCCCGGTCGTGCGGACCTGGCAGCCGGAGCGGGACCGGCACATCGTGATCCTGCTCGACACCTCCCGGACCTCGGCCGGCCGCATCGGCGACAGCACGCGGCTCGACGCGGGCATGGACGCCTCGCTGCTGCTGACCGCATTGGCGTCGCGCGCAGGCGACCGGGTCGACTTCCTGGCCGGCGACCGCCGGATCCGGGCACGCGTCTCGGGGGTGACCGACCGTGCGGAGCTCATGCACACCGTCATCAACGCCATGGCACCGCTGGAACCCACTCTGGTCGAAGCGAACTGGCGCGCCCTTATCGGCGCGGAAGGCACCATCCCGAAGCGACGGTCGCTGCTCGTACTCATCACGCCGCTCGAACCCGCCGCGATCCAGGAGGGGTTGCTGCCGGTGCTCGCGACGGTCGCCGCCCGCCACCGAGTGGTGCTGGCATCGGTCGCCGACCCGGAGGTACGACGAATGGCGGCCGAGCGCGGCTCCGCCGCCGAGGTGTATGACGCCAGCGCCGCCGAACGCACCGAACTGCTGCGGTCCGACACCCGGACGGCGCTCGAACGCCTCGGCGTGACCGTCCTCGACGAGGAACCGGACACCCTCCCGGTGGCGCTGGTGGACCACTATCTGCTGCTGAAGTCCCGCGGCCTCCTCTGATTACCGAAAGGCCCACATAGCACCGACAGGCTCACAACTCCGCCCCGAAAACCGCCCGAAAACCCCCAGGCAACTGAGCCTGTCGATCGTTGGTGAGCCTCTCGGCAAGTGGTTGCGGGACGGGGCGGGTCACAGGCCGCGTCGGGGCAGGTCAGGCGGCGGTGGGGCGGGTGGCGCTCCGGTCCTCCGCCACCACGTCACCGGTGAAGCCCTCACGCACGGCACGCCGGCCGAGCACGAACACGTAGGCCAGGAAAGCGAGCTCGGCAAGCACGCCGATGCCGACCCGGGCGAAGGTCGGCAGCCCGGACGGGGTCACGAAGGCCTCGATGGCGCCGCTCACGAGCAGCACCCCGATCAGCCCGAGCACCACGACGACCATCGACCGGCCCTCGTGCGCCATCGCGTCGGCCCGGGTCCGCGCACCCGGCTCGACCCACGACCAGAAGAGCCGCAGCCCACTTCCGGCGGCGACGAAAACGGCTGTCAACTCGAGGATCCCGTGCGGCAGGATCAACCCGAAGAACTCGCTGCCGTGCCCGTACGCCACCATGATGCCACCCTGGACGCCGACGTTGACGACGTTGTTCCACAGCACGTAGGCGATCGGGAAGCCCAGCACCCCGAACGCGATGCACAGGGCAGCCACCCACACGTTGTTGGTCCAGACGTGGGTCGCGAAATCCGCGCCGCCGTACTGCGAGTAGTAGTTGCTGAAGTCGTGATTGACCAGTTGCTGGGCGGCCGCCGGTGAGATGAACGACGTCTGCACCGATGGGTTTCGCGCCACCCAGGTCCCGAGCAGCACGGCGACGACGACGTTGACGAGTGCCGTGCCGATCCACCACCAGCGGGTCCGGTAGAGCACGGCCGGGAGGTCACGCACCACGAAGTCGGCGACCCGCGACCAGGAAAGGGTGCGCCGGCGCAGGGACGCCGTGCGCGCCTTCGCGAGCACCGTCGACAGATACTGCAGCACTGCCGGGTCCGGCGCGGCGGATCGCAGCAGCGACAGGTGCGTCGCCGCCCGCTGGTAGAGGTCCAGCAGTTCGTCGGCCCCGGCACCGCTCAACGTGCGCCGGCTGCTGAGGGCACGCAGGTGCTCCCATTCGCCGTAGTGCGCCGAGACGAACGCATCGAGGTCCACGCCCAGCAACTATAGGCTGAAGCCCATGTCCACCGAAGCCGCAGACACGCGACCCGCGCGTCCGCTGCGCGGTGGCGCCGACGACCTGATGGTCACCGGCGAGGCGGTGCTGATCGACATACCGGCCGCGAGCCTGCCCAGCCGCCTCGTCGCGGCGCTGATCGACTGGGCGATCTACTACCTGGTCCTCATCGGGTTGATCCTGTTGGTGACGTTAACGTCCGGCGACAGCAGCGACGCCACCTACAGCACGCTCACCCTGGTCATCATCGTGCTCTGCCTGCTGATCGTGCCGGTGACCGTCGAGACCCTCAGCCGCGGCCGGTCGCTGGGCAAGCTGATCATGAAGCTGCGCGTGGTGCGCGACGACGGCGGGCCGATCGTCTTCCGGCACGCCTTCGTGCGCGGCCTGGTCGGGGTGATCGAACTACCTGTCACCAGCGGGGTTCCGGCGGTCATCTCGGCGGCCGCCAACCCGCGGGGCAAACGGTTGGGCGACTTCGCCGCCGGGACGTATGTCGTGCGCGAGCAGACCGGGATGAAGCTGGTGCCGCCGCCACCGGCCCCGCCGTACCTGCGTGACTGGGCGATCCGTGCCGACCTCGCGCCGCTGCCGGACGGGCTGGCCCTGGCGATCCGGCAGTTCCTCGTCCGGCGGGCGGCACTGACCCCGGCCGCACGGGCCGCGCTGACCGACAACCTGATGCGCCAGGTGATGCCGCTGGTCGCGCCACCGCCACCGCCCGCGCACCCCGAGGACGTGCTGTCGGCCGTCCTGACGGCGCGCAGCGACCGGGAGATGGTCCGGTTGCAGCGCGAGCAGCTGACCCGGTCGCGCCTGCTCCCGCCGGACCCGCTCCGCCGCCCCTGGTAACGGCGAGACTCCCGCTACCGTCGTCACTTATCCGGCCATGGCGGCGTCATACCCCGGTTTGATGATGTCCTCGATGATCGCGAGGCGCTCGTCGAACGGCAGGAACGCCGACTTGATCGCGTTGATCGTCACCCACCGCAGGTCTTCGACGGTCCAGCCGGCCTCGTCGACCAGCAACTGCATCTCCCGCGACATCGACGTGCCGCTCATCAGTCGGTTGTCGGTGTTGACGGTGATCCGGAACCGCAGGTCCTTCAAGTGCGTGATCGGGTGCGTGGCGATCGAATCCGCCGCTCCCGTCTGCAGATTGGAGGACGGGCACATCTCCAGCGGGATGCGCCGGTCTCGGACGTATGCCGCCAGCAGCCCCAGCTTCTCCGCCCGCGTGCCGATGTCGGTGATGTCGTCGACGATCCGGACCCCGTGTCCGAGCCGCTCGGCGCCGCACCACTGGATGGCCTCCCAGATGCTCGGCAACCCGAACGCCTCGCCGGCGTGGATGGTGAAGTGGGCGTTCTCCCGTTGCAGGTATTCGAACGCGTCCAGGTGCCGGGTGGGCGGGAAGCCGGCCTCGGCCCCGGCGATGTCGAATCCGGCGACGCCTTCGTTCCGGTAACGCACTGCCAGTTGGGCGATCTCGGTCGACTTGGCCGCGTGCCGCATCGCGGTGAGCAGCGCCCGCACGACGATGCGGTCGCCGCTCGCCTGCTCACCAGCACGGAAGCCCGCGTTGACCGCCTCGACCACCTGCTCCAGCGTCAGCCCGGCCTGCAGGTGCTGCTCCGGCGCGTAGCGCACCTCCGCGTAGACGACGCCGTCCGCCGCGAGGTCCTGGGCGCACTCGGAGGCGACGCGGCGCAGCTGTTCCTGCGTCTGCATCACCGCCACCGAGTGGTCGAAGGTCTCCAGATAACGCTCCAACGACCCGGAGTCCGCGGCGTCACGGAACCACTGGCCCAGCTTCGCGGCGTCCGTGGTCGGCAGCCCGTCGTAGCCGCCGGCTTCGGCCAGCTCGACGATCGTGGCGGGGCGCAAGCCACCGTCGAGGTGGTCGTGCAGCAGGGCCTTGGGTAGTTGCCTGATCTCGGTGCGGACGTCCTCACTCATCGCGGTGCACGGTCTCCGGGGTGAAGGCGGGCAGGCAGACCGCGATGTATTCGGCCCCGTCCTCGCCGGTCGAGTACCGGATGCGTTCTCCGGCAACGACTTTCACTGACTCTCCGCAGTGCGCGGTGATGCTCTTGCCGTCGTCGTAGTCGACCGTGACCGCCCCGCTGAGCACGATCGTGAACTCGTCGAACTCGGGCGTCTGGAACGGCTCGGACCACCCCGACGGCGCCATCATCCGTGCCACGCTGAGGCGGCTCTCCCCGGTGCTGACGACACCGATGTACTCATTGATGATCTTGTTGCCAGGCACCGGGATCCTGGACGGCTCCGAATACAGTTCAACCATCCCGACACTCTAGTGACCTGAGGCGGCTGAGCCCGTCGAAGCCACACCAGGTGACCTCGACGGGCTCGGCCGTCTCGATGCGCCGGACCCGCGCCTCAGGACACCCGATCGATCACCAAAGGCACTGTGTCGGGTGCTGATTCGGCGATCGACCAGGCACCGCGCAACGCCTCCTTCGCCCTCTCGAACCGGTCCGGTGTGTCCGTGTGCAGGGTCAGCAGTGGTTGCCCCGACGTCACCCGGTCACCGGGCTTGGCGTGTATGACGACCCCGGCCCCCGCTTGCACCGGGTCCTCCTTGCGGGCGCGTCCGGCACCGAGCCGCCACGCGGCGACGCCGACGGCCAGCGCGTCCAGCCGCTGCAGCACACCGTCCGCGTCCGCGGTGACCACCTCGGTGTCGGTCGCGACCGGGAGCGTGGCGTCCGGGTCGCCGCCCTGCGCGTAGATCATCGAGCGCCAGACGTCCATCGCCCGGCCGTCGCGCAACGCCTCCGCCGGGTCGATATCCGGTTTGCCGGCCGCCGCGAGCATCTCCCGGGCCAGCGCCACGGTCAGCTCGACGACGTCGGCCGGACCGCCGCCGGCCAGCACGTCCACCGACTCCTTCACCTCCAGTGCGTTGCCCGCGGTCAACCCGAGCGGGGTGGCCATGTCGGTGAGCAGCGCAACGGTCCGCACCCCTGCATCGGTGCCGAGGTCGACCATCGTCCGCGCCAGCTCTCGTGCCTGCTCGACGGTCTTCATGAAGGCGCCGCTGCCCACCTTGACGTCGAGCACCAGCGACCCGGTGCCCTCCGCGATCTTCTTACTCATGATCGAGCTGGCGATCAGCGGGATCGCCTCGACGGTGCTGGTCACGTCGCGCAGGGCGTAGAGCTTCTTGTCCGCCGGTGCCAGCCCGGCCCCGGCCGCGCAGATCACCGCACCGATCTCGTCCAGCTGCCGCAGCATGGCCTCGTTGGAGAGGGCGGCCTGCCAGCCGGGGATCGACTCGAGTTTGTCGAGCGTGCCGCCGGTGTGTCCCAGCCCGCGACCGGACAGCTGGGGAACCGCCACGCCATACACGGCCACGAGCGGGGCGAGCGGCAAGGTGATCTTGTCACCCACTCCCCCGGTCGAGTGCTTGTCGGCGGTCGGCCGCGCCAGGGAGCCGAAGTCCATCCGCTCGCCCGAGGCGATCATCGCCGCGGTCCAGTGTGCGATCTCCTCCCGGCCCATCCCGTTGAGGAAGATCGCCATCGCGAGCGCCGACATCTGTTCGTCGGCGACGACGCCGCGGGTGTAGGCGTCGATCACCCAGTCGATCTGTGCCTTGTCGAGGGCCTTCCTGTCCCGTTTGGTGGCAATGATGTCGACCGCGTCGAAACTCTCGCTCATGTCCCGGATTCTCCCAGAGATGATGGAACCTTCGGTGCGGTAGGTGCGTCATTGCTCCGGTGGCCACACCACCCACACCCCACACCTACAGGGAGGAACACCATGAAGATCGTGAGTCGTACCGCAGCAGCCGCACTGCTGATCACGCTGCCGATGGCGCTCGGCGCCTGCAGCAGCAGTGGTGGCAGCAAGCCGGCCAAGGCCGATGTGCAGGCCGGCTTCACCAAGGCACTGAAGGGCCAGAGCGAGGCCAAGGGGGCTCCGGACTCGCTGGTGAACAAGATGTCGGGCTGCGTCGTCGACAAGATCTACAACAAGGTGAGCAACAAGACGCTCAACGCCATCAAGAGCGGTGACACGTCCAACAAGATCAGCTCCGACGACGAGTCGACGCTGAACGACGCGACGAACAGCTGCGGCAAGTCCCTGGTCAGCGCCGCCAGCTGACCCGGCCGCGAGCGCCCCGATCGGACTGCAACCGATCGGGGCGCCGCCACGTCCAACGCCCGACACACGCCATTTCCGGGAGAGGTCACCAATGCGTTCGCTCCACGTCAAGCAGGCCGCCACCGCGGCCGTGCTGCTCGTCCTGCCCCTGAGCCTGGCCGCCTGCAGCTCGAGCAGCTCCCCCGAGGCGGCGAGCTCCTCCCCGACGGCACACACCACGAGTTCGGCGCCGGCACCGGGCACGACGCCCGACGACAGCTCCACGACGAGCGCCAACGGTGCGAAGCCGACCAAGGCACAGGTCGCGGCCGGTATGACGGACTACTTCGTCGGCAAGGGTGTCCCGCGGTCCCTCGTCGGCGGTGTCGCGACCTGCGTGGCCAACAAGGGTTACTCACAGTTCTCCGACGCGACGCTGCGCGCCCTCAAGGACGGCAGGGTCCAGGATCTCAACCCGCTCGACACCGGCAAGCTGACCAAGGTCACCACGACGTGCCTGGCGAGCGGCCCGGCCGCCAGTTTCGGCTGACCCTGTCGTCGCCGGATCAGCCCTCGGGCGAAGCCACGTGCTCCAGGTCGTCCGGGCCGAACGCCTGCGGGAGCACGTCCTCCATGGTGCGCACCCCGCGCGGCGTCAGCATCAGGCAGGCCGGCCCGCCGTGCTCCCAGAGCAGTTGACGGCACCGGCCGCAAGGCATCAGCGGCTCGCTGCGGGTGTTGACGCACGCCACCGCCACCAGTCGGCCACCGCCGCCGCGCACCAGATCGCTCACCATGCCGCACTCGGCGCACAGCGTCACGCCGTACGCGGCGTTCTCGACATTGCAGCCGGAGACGACCCGGCCGTCGTCGACCAGCCCCGCCACCCCGACCGGGAACTTGCTGTAGGGCACGTAGGCGTGCCGCATCGCCTCGGTCGCCTCGGCGGTCAGTTCGTCCCAGTCGACCCGGCGCGGTTCCCCGGCGTCCGTTGCGGTCATCGGCTCAGTCCCCCTTGACGTAGGGCTCACCGTCGGCGGCGGGCGCGCGCACCCGGCCGACGAGACCGGCCACCGCGAAGATGGTCGCCAGGTAGGGCAGCATCTGCAGCAGGTTGGAGTCGATCTTGATCGGCGTGGCCAGCAGCGACAGCGCGACCTGCAGGGCGCTGGCGAAGCCGAAGAACAGCGACGCACCGAGCGCACCGCGTGGCGTCCAGCGGCCGAAGATCAGCGCCGCGAGCGCGATGAAGCCCTGCCCGGAGGTCATGTTCTTGTTGAACGTGCCGACCGACCCGATGGTCAGCGCCGCACCGGCCAGGCCGGCGATGCCGCCGCCGATGATGACGTTCTGGTAGCGCAGCCGCAGCACGTTGATGCCGACCGTGTCCGCGGCCTTCGGGTGCTCACCGACGGCCCGGGTCCGCAGACCCCAGCGCGACCGCAGCAGCATCACGTCGATGACGATCACGATGAGGTACATGAGGTAGGTGATGATCGTCTGGTTGAACAGCAGCGAACCGATCACCGGGATGTCGCCGAGCACCGGGATCTTGATCGGCGAGAACGGGATCGGCTGGTTGGTGCCGGTCCCGTTGTCGGCCATGATCGCGTCGTACAGGTAGCCGGTCAGGCCGAGCGCGAAGGCGTTGATCACCACACCCAGGATGATCTGGTTGACGGTGAACTTGATCGCGAAGACCGCCAGCAGCGCGCCGACGACCGCGCCGATGGCGACGGCGGCGATCAGCCCGACCCAGGTGCTCGCGAGCGTGCCGAAGAGCGCACCGGCGAACGCGCCGAAGAGCATCTGCCCCTCGATGGCGACGTTGATGACGGCGGTCTTCTCGCACATCAGACCGGCCATCGAGCCGAGGATCAGCGGTGTCGCGAGGAAGAGCGTCTGCTGCAGCAGGGAGCCGACCTGCACCGACTGCTTGCCCTCGGTGCCCGCCCAGGTCAGGAAGGCGACCAGGAAGAGTATGCCGGCCGCGATGCCCGCCCAGCGCAGCGTGCGCTTGCTGTAGCTGCGCACCAGGTGGCCGGCTCCGAGCAGGATGATCACGATCCCGCAGACGACGATCAGGCCGACGCCAGGGACCGAGAACTTCGGCACCGAGATGCCCGGTTGCGAGCCGTTCAGGTCGAAGCTGGTGGAGTGCGACCCTGCCGACATACCCAGCACGACAGCGGCGATCAGACCGAGGACGATGAACGCCGCGCTGGTGCCGATGCGTCGCGTGGTCGACTGCTTCAGCTCGACGACGTGTTGCTCGACCACCTCGCCCGGAGCGACCTCGACGGTCGCGACCGACGACTCGACGACGTCGTCGCGGTTCTCGTTGAGCTCGGGGGTCATCCGTTCCATCCCTTCGCCAGGACCGCGGAGCCGCCGGCCTTGCTGCGCCGTAGCCGGAACACCAGTCGGATCAGACCCGGTGCCGCGATGAACAGGACCACCAGCGCCTGGAGCACCTGCACCAGGTCCGGCGGGGTGGCGGTGGCGACCTGCAGCTGCCCGCTGCCGGCGCTCAGGGCGCCGAAGAGCAGGCCGGCCCAGAAGGTGCCCCACGCGGTGCCCCGGCCGAGCAGCGCCACGGTGATCGCGGTGAATCCGACACCGCCGTCGACGCTCGCGGTGATCTGGTAGTTGTTGGCGTCACCCAGGACCTGCGCGACACCCGCCAGCCCGGCCAGTCCCCCGACGACCACCATCAACCAGATGTAGGTCGAGGAGATGCTCATCCCAGCGGTCCGCGCCGCGTCCTGGTTGGCTCCTACGGTCCGGATCCGGAAGCCGAACGTTGCGTACTTCAGCAGCCACCAGGTGAACGCGGTGGCGGCGATCGCCAGGATGAAGGAGAAGTTGACGCGCATGTCGGACCCGAACAGGTGCCAGAACTGCGCGTTGCCGTCGATCGTGCGCGACACCGCCTGGTTGAACGGCGGGGCCTGGAACCAGCTCTCGGTGAGCAACCAGTTGATGAAGAAGACACCGACGTAGTTGAGCATGATCGTGGTGATCACCTCGTGCGCGCCGGTCTTCGCCTTCAGGAAGCCGGCGATGCCGGCCCAGATGGCGCCGCCGATGATGCCGCCGATGATCGCCACGACGATGTGTATGCCGGCCGGCAGATGCCAGGCGAAACCGATGTAGCCGGCGAACGCGGCGGACATCAGGATCTGGCCCTGCGCACCGATGTTGAACAGGCCGGCGCGGAACGCCAGCGTCACCGACAGACCGGCCAGGATCAGCGGGGTCGCGTAGACCAGCGTCTCCGAGATCGGCGCGAGGAGTTGCTGACCCTCCGGGTTGTAGATCGCGCCCTGGAAGAGCGCGACGTAGGCGCCCTTGATCGCACTCCACCCGGCGCTGAAGGTCTCACCGGGCGCCGCCGTGAAGTACTTGGCAGCGTTGCGGGTGGCCTCGTCGGAGGCGACGATCAGGATGGCGCCGACGATCATCGCGCAGATGACGGCGAGCACGGTGACCACCGCGGGGTGGTCGCTGCGCAGGATCTCGCCGATCGTCTCGCGGGTCCTGTCCCCCGACTCCTGCGTCGCCAGCAGCGTGTCGCCCTCGGCGGCCGACTCGGCACCTGCCTCGGGAGCCGCCTCGGGCTCCTCCTTGCGCAGGTCGGGTTTCGGCTCGTCCTCCGGCCGTTTGCCGAGGTCCGGTCCCTCGGTCATGAGGCTTCCTCCTTCGTGTCGGAGGTCTGGCCCGCCATCAGCAGACCGAACTCCTCTGCGCTCGCGGTCGGCGGCAGTTCGCCGATGATCTTCCCGGCATACATGACACCGACCCGGTCGGCGAGTCCGATGACCTCGTCGAGCTCGGTGCTGACCAGCAATACTGCGGTGCCCCGGTCGCGTTCGGCGACGATCCGTTTGTGCACGAACTCCTGCGACCCGACGTCGACCCCGCGGGTCGGCTGTGAGACCACCAGCAACCGCAGGGGGCGGCTCATCTCGCGCGCGAGCACTACCTTCTGCTGGTTACCGCCGGAGAGGGTGGACGCGGGCGCCTCGGCGCTCTGCGTGCGGACGTCGAACTCGCTGACCCGCTCCTGCGCGTTGCGGGCGATGGCACTCAGGTTGAGCGAGATCGCGTTGCCGAACGGCGGCTCGTCATACGTGTCGAGCACGAGGTTCTCGGCGATGCTGAAACTGCCGACGAGACCGTCGTGCATGCGGTCCTCGGGCACGTAACCCACGCCGCGGGCCAGAATGGCGTCGGTCGTCGCATCGGTGATGTCGGCGCTCTCGAGATGGATCTTTCCCGCGGTCGGCTCGATCAGCCCGACGATCGCCTCGGTCAGCTCGGACTGGCCGTTGCCCTGCACCCCCGCGATCGCGTAGATCTCGCCCGCGTGCACCTCCAGTGACACGTCGTCGACGAGGACCTGGCCGCTGGGAGCGGTCACGCTCAGACCGTCGATGTCCAGCACGACCGCACCGGGCTTGGCGGGCTCCTTGTCGACCTGCAGCTGCACCGGTCGGCCGACCATCATCGCGGCGAGCTCGGCGGGGCTGGCGGTCGGCTCGGCCTGCCCGACGACCTTGCCGCGGCGGATCACGGTGATCGTGTCGGCGATCGCGCGGACCTCCCGCAGCTTGTGGCTGATGAAGACGATCGAGGTGCCGTTGTCCTTCAGCGACCGCATGACGTCCATCAGGTGGTCGGTCTCCTGCGGGGTCAGCACGGCCGTCGGCTCGTCCAGGATCAGCACCTTCGCCTCGCGGGCGAGCGCCTTGAGGATCTCGACCCGCTGCTGGATGCCGACCGGCAGGTCCTCGACGAGGACGTCGGGGTTGACCTCCAGGTGGTAGTCCCTGGACAGGCGGCGGACGACCTCGCGGGCCTTCTTCTGGTCCAGCATCCCGGCGGAGCGGGTGTATTCGTCGCCGAGCATGACGTTCTCGGCCACGCTCAGCACGGGGACCAGCATGAAGTGCTGGTGGACCATGCCGATGCCGGCGCGCATCGCGTCGCCCGGACCGTTGAACTTCTGCGGCTGCCCGTCGATGACGATCTCACCCTCGGTCGGCTCGTAGAGACCGTAGAGAACGTTCATCAGGGTCGACTTGCCGGCGCCGTTCTCGCCCAGCAGCGCATGGATCTGCCCCGGCTCGACCACCAGGTCGATGTGGTCGTTCGCCGTGAACGAGCCGAATCGCTTGGTGATTCCACGCAGTTCGAGCTTCACGCGGAGACTCCCTTGTCTTTCGTTGCGTCATACGCCCGGCAGCAACTGTAAGTCCTGCGGGCTTCCCCCACCGACAGGTGCGGGGTGGGCGGCCGTGTCGCGCCGCCCACCCCGTCTGCCGTGTGCGCTTACTTCGGCTGGCTCGGCGAAGTGATCTTGATCTTGCCGGACACGATGTCCGCCTTGACCTGGGTGATCTCCTTCTTCAACGCCGCCGGGACCTTGGAGTCGAAGTCGTGGTACGGGGCGATCCCGACACCGTTGTTCTTCAGCGTGCCGACGTAGTTGCCGGTCGGGAAGGTGCCGCCGGCCGCCTTCTTCAGGTAGGCCTGCACACCACCGGACAGGTTCTTCGTGGCGCTGGAGATGAAGTACTTGCAGTAGTTGGCGGCGCTCTCGCAGCCGTCGGTGTCCACCCAGATCAGGTTGAGCTTGCCGCCGGAGGCAGCCGCAGCCGCGCCGGCGCCGAGACCGGAAGCACCCGCGACCGGGAACACGATGTCAGCCCCCTGGCTGACCATGGCCTGGGTGATCGACTTGCCCTTGTTCTGGTCGGTGAACGAACCGGAGAAGGTGCCGCCCTTCTGGTTCTTCTCGTTCCAGCCCAGGACCTTGACGTTCTTGCCCTTGGCCTTGTTGTAGTACTGGACGCCCTCCCAGTAGCCGTCCATGTAGATCGTCACCGGCGGGATGGCCAGGCCGCCCCAGGTGCCGACGGTGCCCGTCTTCGTCATACCGGCCGCGAGGTAGCCGGCGAGGAACGCGCCCTGGGCGGTGTTGAACTCGATGCCGTAGATGTTGGCGGCGTCCTGGTTGCCGTTGTCGATCTCGGCGAAGTGGGTCTTCGGGAACTGCTTGGCGACCTTCTTCAGCGCGTCGCCCATCAGACCGCCGACGGCGATGACGGTGTCACAGCCGCTCTGTGCGTACTTGGTGAGGTTGGGGGTGTAGTCGCTGCCCGAGTTGGACGGGACGTACTTGATCGAGATGTTCGAGTTCTCCTTGTTGGCGGCCTGCATGCCCGCCCAGGAGTTCTCGTTGAACGACTTGTCGTCGACGCCACCGGTGTCGAGCACCATGCAGGCGCTCAGTTTGTTGCCGGTCGCCGCCGCGGAGGTCCCGGCACCGGCCCCGGACCCCGTCCCATTACTGGCGGCGTTGCTCGCGGTGTTGTCATTGGCAGGCTTGCTGCCGCAGCCCGCGAGGGCCATCGCAGCGACGGCCGAAACGGCCGCAATCTTCATCACCGAACGCACGGTGTCTCCTTTTTGTTGTGCAACTTCACTGGAACTGAGTCGGATGGGACGGCTCCGCGGCTGCGGGGTGCTCATGGCATGGACGGATCAGGTGGCTGGCGCCACCCGGCTGTGGGGCAAGTCGGCAGCCTAGCGCCGAGATCCGATGTCCGCCCACCGTTCGAGACGATGGGACCGAAACGTTACCTGACGGTAAAGATCGGGGCGTCGGGTCACACGTCCTGCAGGGCCGTCAGCGCGAGCAGCCGGGCACCGATCCCGATGGCGGCCTCGTCGACCACGAGGTCACCCTGGTGCAGTTCGTAGGTCGCCCCGCCAGGGGTGCGGGTGCCGAGTCGGGCGAGCGCGCCCGGCGTCGACTGCAACATCCAGGAGAAGTCCTCCCCGCCGAGCGACTGGCGGGTGGGTACCACGGCGTCCGGGCCAACGGACGCGCGTGCCGCCGCCGCCAGCGCCGCGACGGCATCGGCGTCGTTGACCACCGGCGGAACACCACGGATGTGGTCGACCTTGGCAGCCACCTGGTATGGCGCCACGACGTCCCGCACGGCCTGTTCGACGAGTCCGTCGATCCGGTGCCACTCGTCGGCGTCCAGCATCCGCAGGGTGCCGACCGCGCGGCCGGTCGCCGGAATGACGTTCGCGGCGTTGCCGGCATCGACCTGGCCCCAGACCAGCGTCGCGCCGGCGCGGGGGTCGAGCCTGCGGCTCAGCACGGCCGGGACGTCGGTGAGGACCTTGCCGAGGGCGAAGGTCAGGTCGGCGCTCAGGTGCGGCCGGGACGTGTGCCCGCCGGGCCCGGTGAGCGTGACCTCGACCGCGTCGCAGGCCGCGGTGATCGGACCCACCGTGAGACCCACGGTGCCGACGTCGATGCTCGGGTCGCAGTGCAGGGCGTAGGCGCGGTCGACGCCGTCCAGGCCACCGGCGTCCAGCACGTCGTGCGCTCCCCCGGGCACGACCTCCTCGGCGGGCTGGAAGATGCAGCGGACGGCGAGTCCCCGCTCGACCAGCGTCGATTCGACGGATTTCAGGGCCAGTGCGGCGCCCAGCAGGACGGTCGTGTGCACGTCGTGACCGCAGGCATGGCACACACCCTCCACGGTCGAGCTGAACGGCAGGCCACTGCGCTCGGGCACCGGCAGCGCGTCGAGGTCGGCACGCAACGCGACCCGGCGGCGCGGCACGGTCGCTCCGAGCTCGGCGATGAGCCCGGTGACGGGCAGCGGGCGGACCGGGATGGCCGCCGCCGCGAGGGTGTCGGTGAGGAAGGCCGTGGTGCGCGTCTCCCGGTGGGCGGTCTCCGGATGTGCGTGCAGGTCGCGGCGCCAGGTGACCAGCTGGGGCAGGAGACGGTCGAGCTGTGCGACGGTGGCCGCGACGGGGTCCACCGTGGTGTCGGAAGAAGCTAGGTCACTCACAAGTCGTTCATGCTACGTCCGTCGTCCGAACCGGCTGCGACCAGCACCAGGAAAACGCCCAGTCCGCGGCTCGTCCGGTCCACCCGCTCAGCGAAGATCTCGGCCGCGGTCTCGCGCACGACCGCCTCCAGGGTGCCCGCCCCGGCCCAGATCACCAGGGTGCCGGGCGTGTCGTCGACATCGGTCAGGCTGTCGGCGAGCGCATCCCAGTTCCCCCCGAACCACTGGGGCAGGTCGAACGCCTGGCGGCATACCTGCAGGAAGTAGGTCTTGTCGGTGCCGTGCGAGGTGTCCAGCTCGACGATCCGCCAGCCGTTCGCCCGGGCCACGGCGCGGGCCGCGGCCGTGTCGTCGGTGGGGTGCAGCCCGGACACGCCCTGCTCGATGAGATCGACTGGGGTGGTCATGACTGCACGATCCTCTGGAAGCTCTCGTAGTGGTCCGAGGTGTAGTAGAGCGTGCCGTCACGGGCGGCGATGATCCGGCGCGCACCGCGGTCCGCGGAGCCCGGCGTCTCGACGGTGTACTCGTGGTAGTAGCCGGAGGATTCGTGGGGCAGCAGCCGCTCGCGGTTCTGGAAGACCACGCCGTCCTGGTGGTAGGGGAACGGCCCGCCGGCCTTGATCAGCGCCATCGTGGTGCGCGCCTGCGGCGGCAGGTCCGCGACCGCGACGGTCGCCATACCGTCGTCGGCAGGCCCTTGTGAGCCGGACGGGACGACGGTGATCTGCAGCGACTCCGTGGGCGTGGAGGCGCCCGCCGTGCCACCGGACCCAGCCGGTCCCCCCGAGCTGGTCGCGCACCCCGCCAGCAGACAGACCAGCGCGATGAGTACGAGCAGGCCGAACACGCACGGGATGAACAGGTCCCGAATCCGCCTGATCCGATGGAGCATCCCGCCAGGCTAGCCGTGCCCACCCGCATTCCCCGCCAACGACACCGACCACCGCTTCTGCACCGAGCGCCCCGCGCCCTCTGATTGACCGGCACACCCCTGCATCGAGCGGCATACCAATTTCGTCCAAATCCGTATGCCGCTCGTTCTGTCGGTATGCCGGTCAGTCAACGGCCTGTGGATAACCCAATCAAGGCGACCGGACTGGGGCAGGCTCCGGAGGATGTCAATCGCACACCTCACCACACGGGACCCCCTGGCGCGCTTCGTGATCGATGACCCGCCCGTCGTCAGCCCGGAAGCACTCGAGGCCGCCCGCCAGGAGCACCTGGAGGGCTGCGCGGACACCGTCCGCTCCCTGCGCGGGCAACTCGTATCAACCTCCGCTGGGCGGCTTCGACTGGTCGGCGCGACCCACGACACTCCATGGACAAGGCTGCGGCAAGGCACCTTCGCGGCGTGCGACATCGACGTGCTGAAGCTCGATGAGCGACTGATCCTGATGGCTCTCGCCACGCAGGCCGCGGCGACGACGCGGCGCATCTACGTGCACGGCACTGCAAGGGCGGCCTGGCAGCTGCCGGCAATCGGCCCGCAAACCGAGCTCGTCGAATTCGCGCGGCCACCCGACGCAACAGGGCGCTCGCCCCAGGCACGGCGCCGGCGCACGGCGATCGCACCCGACGCTGTGGATGTCGGCGGCCTGTGCGTCACAGGTCTTGAACGGACGATCGTCGATCGTGCGCGCTACGAGAGTTTGGAGTCTGCTGTTGCAATGTCTGATGAGGCGCTTCGCCGGGGGCTCATTCGGCAGGCGGACGTTCTCAGGCAGATCCAGGCCCTGCCGCAGCGATCACGCGGATGCCGGATGGCAGAGCTGGCTCTGCTACTCGCCGACGGCAGAGCCGAGTCACCCCTGGAGTCGTTGAGCCGGATGCGCATGTTCCAGCTTGGCCTCCCCAAACCGGAGCTGCAGGCCAAGTTCTACGACGCAGATGGGTTCATTGGTCGCGTCGACTTCTTCTGGAAGGAGCTCGGGATCATCGGAGAAGCCGACGGGAAGGCCAAGTACCAGGTCCCCGAAGGCGCCACCGCCGCGCAGGCGGCGGAGGGGCTGTGGAAGGAGAAGCGTCGGGAAGATCGGTTGCGGCGCCATCCCGACGTCCAGCACCTGGGTCGTTGGGGCTGGGATGACGCGATCAACACGTTCACGTTCTCATCCGTGATGACGAACCTCGGGGTCCGCACGATGCAAGATGGGCCCACGTGGCCGGTACCGGAGCGACCACTGCCGCGAAAATCAGGACACGTTTCTGTGATTGAGCGGCATACCGAGTGATTGACCGGCATACGGATCCGACCGAATTCGGTATGCCGCTCAATGCGGGGGTATGCCGGTCAATGAAAGGGGGCGCGGCGATAGAAGGGTTGACGGCGTGTGGCGGGCGGTCAGGCGGAGAGGGCGCGGTTGAGCTCGGCGACGAGGGCCGGGCCGCGGTAGATGAAGCCGCTGTAGACCTGCACCAGTGACGCGCCGGCGTCGATCAGCGCGCGACCGTCGTCGGCGGTCATCACTCCGCCGACGCCGATCACCGGTAGCGCGGACGTCGACGCGATCCGCTCGACGACATACCGGGCCCGGCGGGTCAGCGGCGCCCCGCTCAGCCCCCCGGCTTCGGCGGCCAGCGGCAGGTCGGCCTCCGCGAGCCCGTCCCGGGCGAGGGTGGTGTTGGTCGCGATGACCCCGCTGGCGTCGGCACGCTGTGCCACCTCCAGCACGTCGTCGATCGCCCCGTCGGTCAGGTCCGGCGCGATCTTGACGAAGATCGGCGTCCGCGAGCGGGCCGCGGTCGCGGTGACCAGCTCCGCGAGCAACTCGGCGAGGGGCTCCTTGTCCTGCAGGGAGCGGAGCCCCGGCGTGTTCGGGCTGGAGACGTTCACCGCGAAGTAGTCGGCGTACGCGTCGAGGGCGGCCAGACTGCTCAGGTAGTCCTGGATCGCGTCCTCGACCGGGGTCACCTTGGTCTTGCCGATGCTCACACCGACGGGTATGCCGATCGGCCCGGCGGCCGCGAGGCGGTCGGCCAGCGCCTGGGCGCCCTCGTTGTTGAAACCCATCCGATTGATGAGCGCGTCGCTGCTGCGCAACCGGAACAGCCGTGGCTGCGGGTTGCCCGGCTGTGCCTCGGCAGTGACCGTGCCCAGCTCGATGTGCCCGAATCCCAGGTGTTCCCAGACCTTCAGGCCGACACCGTCCTTGTCGACGCCTGCCGCCAGCCCGACCCGGCCGGGGAACCGGACGCCGGCGACCTCGACAGGAGCGGACGGCCTCGGCAGCATCGGGTCGATCGCTCGGAGGGCGCCGGGGTGGTCGCCGAGCCGGGCCATCCGGCGAAGGGTCTGGTGGTGAGCCGCCTCGGCATCGCCACCGCCGATACGGAAGAGCAGCGGTCGCAGGGCGTTCCGGTAACCGGTGTTGAGCGCCCAGGTCGGGAGTGCCATGTTCAGGTGAGCTCCGCCCGGCCACCGGCCTTGAGGCGTTCCACCACACTCTTGACGTCCTGGGCACGCTCGCGCTTGGTGACCAGCAGCGCGTCCGGCGTGTCGACCACGATGATGTCGCTCACGCCGAGCGTCACCACGACCCGGCCGGAGCGCGGTGCGATCACGCCGCTGGTGTCCTCGGCCACCACGTACGCGGCGTTCCCGAGCACCTTGACGCCGTCCTCGGTGTCGGCGAGCAGCGCGCCGAGGGAGTCGAAGTCACCGACGTCGTCCCAGTCGAACTCGCCGGGTATCACCGCGACCCGCCCATCCGCGGCGGCAGGCTCGGCGAGCGCGTTGTCGATCGAGATCTCGGTGAGTCGCGGCCACAACTCGGTGAGCCGCAGCGGGTTGTTCGCGATCGACCGCAGGTCGCTGGCCAGTCCGGGCTGGTACTGGTCCAGCATGTCGAGCAGGACGCTCGCCTGGAAGACGAACATGCCCGCGTTCCAGCGGTATCGGCCGCTGGCGAGGTAGGAGCGGGCGGTGTCCGCGTCGGGCTTCTCGACGAACGACTCGACACCGCGCGCGTGCGGGGCACCGTCGACGTCGAGTGGGTCGCCGAGTCTGATGTAGCCGAAACCCGTTGCCGGTCCTGTCGGTTCGATGCCGATCGTGACCAGCCGGCCGGTCCGGGCTACGGCAACGGCCTCTCGGACACTGCACCGGAAGGACTCGTCGTCGCGTATCACGTGGTCCGCGGCGAAGGAGCCGATCACGGCGTCGGGGTCGCGCTGCTCCAGGATCGCGGCCGCCAACCCGATGGCGGGCATGGACTCCCGCGGCGACGGCTCCACCAGCAGCGAGTCGATGCCGAGGTCGGGAAGCTGCTGCCGCACCTCGGGTGCGTGCCGCAGACCCGTGGCGATCAGCAGTCGGTCCTCGGACAGCGGCGCGAGCCGATCCACCGTGCCCTGCAGCAGCGACCACCCGGACCCGGTGAGGTCGTGCAGGAACTTCGGCGACCCCGACCGGGACAGGGGCCACAGCCGGGTCCCCGAGCCACCCGCGGGAATGACCGTCCAGAACCCCTCGATGGGGCCGCTCTCCTGCGTCGACATGGGCCTGAGGTTAATGCACGGCGCTCGGCGAACACCCACCACACCGGCAGAACCGATCGGGCGGACGGCATACCCGGAGCGGGCCGGCCAGGAGATCCCCCGGCCGGCCCGCTCGCTGTCGTATGACGAGACCTGCGATCAGCGCTTCGCCCGCAGGAAGTCGTGGTTGAGCTGGTTGATGACGTCCAGCGGGATCTCCTTGGGGCAGGCGGCGGAGCACTCACCGAGGTTCTGGCAGCCACCGAAGTCCTCGGCGTCGTGCTGGTTGAGCATCTTCACCACGCGCGAGTCCCGCTCGGCCTGTCCCTGCGGCAGCTCGCCGAGGTGGCTGATCTTGGCGCCGAGGAACAGCATGCCGGAGGCGTTCGGGCACGCGGCCACGCACGCACCGCAGCCGATACAGGTCGCCACGTCGAAGGCGCGGTCCGCCTTGTGCTTCTGCACCTGCAGGTTGTTCGCCTCCGGTGCGGCACCGGTGTTGACCGAGATGTAGCCACCGGCCTGGATGATCCGGTCGAACGCCGACCGGTCCACGATCAGGTCGCGCACCAGCGGGAACGCCTCGGCCCGCCACGGCTCGATGGTGATCGTGTCGCCGTCGGAGAAGGAGCGCATGTGCAGCTGGCAGGTCGTGGTGACCTCCGGGCCGTGCGCCTGACCGTTGATCATCAGCGAACACATGCCGCAGATGCCCTCGCGACAGTCGGAGTCGAACGCCACGGGCTCCTCGCCCTTGCCGATCAGCTCCTCGTTGAGCACGTCGAGCATCTCCAGGAACGACATGTCCTCGGTGATGTCCGTGACCGGATAGGTAGCCAGCTCGCCCTGAGCGTCGGGCCCGGCCTGGCGCCAGATTTTCAGTGTGAGATTCATTTACTTGTAGCTCCGTTGCTTGAGCTGGATGAAGTTGAAGATGAGGTCCTCCTTGTGCAGGACGGGCGGCTCGTAGCTGCCCTCACTGCCGCCGGCGAACTCCCAGGCCGCGACATACGCGAACTTCTCGTCGTCGCGCAGCGCCTCGCCGTCCTCGGTCTGCGACTCGGAGCGGAAGTGGCAGCCGCAGGATTCGGAGCGGTGCAGCGCGTCGATGAACATCAGCTCGGCAAGCTCGAAGAAGTCGGCCACCCGGCCGGCCTTCTCCAGCGACTGGTTGAGCGTGTCGGCCGAGCCAGGCACCTTGACGTTGCGCCAGAACTCCTGGCGCAACGACCGCACGAGGTCGATGCCCTTGCGCAGGCCGGCGTCGTTGCGCTCCATGCCGCAGTACTCCCAGACGATGTGCCCGAGCTCCTTGTGGAAGGAGTCGACGGTGCGGTCGCCGTTGATCGACAGCAGCTTGTCGATGCGGTCCTCGACGGACTTGCGGGCCTCCAACACCTCCGGGGCGTCCTCGGCGACGGGCTCGAACGGGCCCTGCGCCAGGTAGTCGCGGATGGTGTTGGGCAGCACGAAGTAGCCGTCCGACAGGCACTGCATCAGTGACGACGCGCCGAGCCGGTTGGCACCGTGGTCGGAGAAGTTGGCCTCACCGGCCGCGAACAGGCCGGGGATGGTGGTCTCCAGGCCGTAGTCGACCCACAGGCCGCCCATCGTGTAGTGCACCGCGGGGTAGATGCGCATCGGCACCTCGTACGGGTTCTCCCCCGTGATCCGCTGGTACATGTCGAACAGGTTGCCGTACTTGGTCTTGACCGCGTCCCGGCCCATGCGCTTGATCGCGTCGGCGAAGTCGAGGTAGACGCCGCGCCGGAAGTCGCCGACGAGCGGGCCGACGCCGCGGCCCTCGTCGCAGACGACCTTGGCCTGCCGGCTACCGATGTCACGCGGCACCAGGTTGCCGAACGAGGGGTACTTGCGCTCCAGGTAGTAGTCGCGGTCCTCTTCGGGGATGTTGCGCGGGTCCTTCTCGCAGTCCTCCCTGCGCTTGGGCACCCAGATGCGCCCGTCGTTGCGGAGCGACTCGCTCATCAGGGTCAGCTTGGACTGGTAGTCGCCGGCGACCGGGATGCAGGTCGGGTGGATCTGCGTGTAGCACGGGTTGGCGAAGTAGGCGCCCTTGCGGTGCGCGCGCCAGGTCGCGGTGACGTTGCAGCCCATCGCGTTGGTCGACAGGAAGAACACGTTGCCGTAGCCACCGCTGGCCAGGACCACCACGTCGGCCAGGTGCGTCTCGATCTCGCCGGTGACCATGTCACGCGCGATGATCCCGCGGGCCTTGCCGTCGACGATGATCACTTCGAGCATCTCGTGGCGGGTGAACTGCTCGACCGTGCCGGCAGCGACCTGGCGCTCCATCGCCTGGTAGGCGCCGATCAACAGTTGCTGGCCGGTCTGGCCGCGTGCGTAGAAGGTGCGGGCCACCTGCACACCGCCGAACGAGCGGTTGTCGAGGAGGCCGCCGTAGTCGCGGGCGAAGGGCACGCCCTGCGCCACGCACTGGTCGATGATGTTGGCGCTGACCTCGGCCAGTCGGTAGGAGTTGGACTCCCGGGAGCGGTAGTCGCCGCCCTTGACCGTGTCGTAGAAGAGCCGGTAGATCGAGTCGCCGTCGTCGTTGTAGTTCTTGGCGGCGTTGATACCGCCCTGGGCGGCCACCGAGTGGGCACGCCGTGGCGAGTCCTGGTAGCAGAAGGACTTCACGTGGTAGCCGGCCTCGCCGAGCGTGGCGGCGGCCGCACCACCGGCCAGGCCGGTGCCGACTATGATGATGGAGAGCTTGCGGCGGTTGGTCGGGTTGACCAGCTTGTTCTCGAACTTCGCCTTGGTCCACATCTCCGCGACGGGGACCTTGGGGGCCTTGGTGTCCTCGATCTGGTCGCCGAGCGCGTAGAGGTTGTCGATGAGTTCAGGCATCTGGCAGTCCTTACTTGATTCCGCCGAAGGCGATGGCGAGCGGTGGTATGACGAAACCGACCGCGACGATCAGGGCGACGACGATGGCGACACCGTTGGCGATGACCCGGGCGCGCGGTGTCGGCGTGAAGCCGAGCGTCTGGGACGCGCTCCAGATGCCGTGCCGCAGGTGCATCCCGAGGGCGATCATCGCCAGCACGTAGATGAGCGTCACCCACCAGACGTTGAAGCTGTGCACGACCAGCTCGTAGGGGTCGTGCGTGATCGCCGCGGTGTTGCCGCCGCTGCCGACGTTGAACTTGACGATGGTGAACTGCAGCAGGTGCCAGATCACGAAGAGCAGGAGGAACAGGCCACCCCAGCGCATCCACCTGCTCGAGATGGACTGCGCGATGGACTTCCTCATCACATAGCGCTGCGGCCGGGCCGCCTTGGCGCGCTTCCACAGCGCGGCCGCGCTGTAGGCGTGGAGCACGACGCTGACGCCGAGGATGATTTCCATGATGGTGAGGAACCCGTGCCTCGGGAGCATCGGCTCGCCGATGGTCCGCAGGTGCTCCGAGTACTCATTGAAGGCCAGGTGCCCGGCGAACAGCTTGTAGAGATTGCCGTACATGTGCGCAATCACGAAAAGCACGAAGATGAAGCCGGTCACAGCCATCAGGACCTTGAGGAAGACCGTGCTTCCTGCTTTGCCGGTGCGGGTGCGAGGCGGCTTGGAGACGGTTGAGGTAGCCACGGCGCTCAGCGTACGCCGCAAAGTACCTTGATATCGAGATAAGGTTTACCTAAGAACCGGCGAGTCGCCATGCGAGGACCGAGCGCCATACCTGATCGTCGCCGTGCTCGTAGAGGTCGAAGCCCGCCACCTGGAAGCTGCGTTCGTATGACGCGAGCCCGTCGAACGCGTGATCCAGCGACTCCTCGGACACGCCGTGGGCGATGGTCACGTGCGGGTGGTAGGGGAACTCGAGCGTGCGCGCAACCGGCCCGGAGCGGACGGCGCGCTCCAGCTGCTCGCAGTTAGCGATGCCCTGAGCGACGGCGACGAAGACCACCGGGGAGATCGGCCGGAAGGTGCCGGTGCCACGCAGCGTCATCCGGAACGGCGCCGTCCGGGCCGCAACGTCGGCCAGGTGGCCCCGCAGCGCCGTCTCGGCACCCTCGTCCACCGGGGTCGGCGGCATCAGGGTCACGTGCGGCGGGACGGCGTTCGCCAGCGGGTCGCCGGCCTGTTGCCGCGCGCACTGCAACTCGGCCGCGTAGGGCGGCGGGATCGGGATGGAGACGCCGATCGTCTTCATGACCGGGGTGCCGCCGCGGGGATGAATCCGACTGCGTTGTATGCCTTCTCGAGCACGACGGCGGCGACGGAGCGCGCGCGTTCAGCGCCGCGGGCGAGGATGCGATCCAGCTCGGCGGGGTCGGCGAGCAGTTCTTCTACGCGTGCCTTGAACGGTGCCTGTACGTCGGCGACGAGTGCCGCCACGTCGGTCTTCAGCGCGCCGTACTTGTTCTCCCCCGCGTAGCGTTCGACGAGCGCGTCGATCGAGTCGCCGGACAGCGCGGAGTGGATGCGCAGCAGGTTGGCGATGCCGGGTTTGGCCTCGACGTCGTAGCGGACCGCGTTGTCGGTGTCGGTCACGGCGGACTTGATCTTCTTGGTGTTGACCTTGGTCTCGTCCAGCATCATCAGGTTGCCGTTCTGGTTGGCCGCCGACTTGCTCATCTTGGCGGTCGGCTCCTGCAACGACATGACCTTCGCGGTGCCCTCGGGGATGTGTGCGTCCGGCACGACGAACGTCTCGCCGTAACGGGCGTTGAAGCGCTGAGCCAGGTCGCGGGTGAGCTCCAGGTGCTGACGCTGGTCCTCGCCGACGGGGACGGCTGTGGCGTCATACAGCAGGATGTCGGCGGCCATCAGCATCGGGTAGGTGAACAGCCCGACATTGGTGCCCTCGGTGCCCCGCTTGGACGACTTGTCCTTGAACTGCGTCATCCGGGCGGCCTCGCCGTACCCGGTGATGCAGTTGAGCACCCAGGCGAGCTGCGAGTGCTCGGGGACGTGCGACTGCACGAAAACCGTTGAGACGTCGGGGTCGATACCGCCGGCGAGGTACTGCGCCGCGGTGATCCGGGTGCGGTTGCGCAGGTCCTCCGGCTCGGGGTTGACCGTCAGGGCGTGCTGGTCGACGACGCAGAAGAACGCGTCGAAGTCGCGCTGCATCCGCACCCAGTTGACCTGCGCACCCAGGTAGTTGCCCAGGTGGAGGGAGTCGTGCGTGGGCTGCATGCCGGACAGGATCCGCGGGGTGCGCGTGCCGGGCGAGGTGTCGCTCATGGAAGGAAGGTGTTGCCTTTCGTTGCACAAGGGGCCGTATGGCGTGCTCGGCGGCCAGTCTCTCACCACCGGGCGCGGCGACGTTCGCTCGCCCGGCGCCGTCCGCTGCGCCGCGGGTGTTTGAACATGTTTAGATATGAGGAAACGCCGCGCCCGAAAGGAGATCCGCCGTGCTGGCTCGTCAACGGCAGGAACTGATCGCGCGCGCCGTGGAGGAGCAGGGTGGCATCCGCGTGTCGGAGCTGGTCGCGGAACTGCATGTCAGCGACATGACGATCCGCCGCGACATCGAAACACTGGCACGCAAGGGCATCGTCCGCAAGGTGCACGGTGGCGCCACCCGCGCCGACCGCAGCGCCGACGAGCCGACCTTCACCGTCAAGTCGGAGATGCACCCGGTCCAGAAGACGGAGATCGCGCGCACCGCCGCGGCGCTGATCTCCCCGGGGTCGTCGGTGGCGGTGTCCGCCGGCACCACCGCCTACGCGGTCGCGCAGGAGCTGCGTGCCGTCCCGCGGCTGACGATCGTGACCAATTCGCCGCGGGTCGCCGAGTTGCTCTTCGACCCCGAGGACAAGGACGCCGTGATCGTGCTGACCGGCGGGGTCCGCACCCCGTCGGACGCCCTCGTCGGCCCGGTCGCCAACGAGATGCTGAGCACCGTGCACGTCGACACGCTGATCCTCGGGGTCCACGGCATCGACGTCGGCGCAGGCCTGACAACCCCCAATCTGCAAGAGGCACAGACCAATCGGGCGCTGATCCGCGCCGCGAAGCGCGTCGTGGTGGTGGCCGACCACAGCAAGTGGGGCGTGGTCGGTCTCTCGACGATCGCGACACTCGACAAGGTGGACACCCTGGTGACGGACGCCGAACTCGACGAGGAGGCGCGGCACGAGATCGGCAGGCAGGGCGTCGACCTGATCGTCGCGTCCCGGGGCGACTCGGCCCCGATGCCCGGCTGACCCGCGCGTGCGCGGCGTCAGCGGTGGGATGTGGCCGTCGGGGTCCGCACCCGCCAGATCTCGAAGATGTGCCGGGTCTGCCGCGCGCCGGCATACGTCGTGTAACTGACGTTCAGGCGCGGGTTCTGGGCGGCCACCGCCCGTTGGGCCTGCGGGTCGGTGACCAGCATGACGTAGCCGACCTTGTCCGGCCCGAGGTAGCTGTCCTCGAAGATCAGGTCGCCGGGCCGTTCGTCGCCGGGCTCGATCCGGGTGCCGTGCCCGGACGCCAGCCAATCTCGTTGTTGCGCAGCGGTTCTCGGTAGTTGTATGCCGGACTTCGCATAGGCTGCTTGGACGAACGCCGAGCTGTCCCAGGCGTCCGGGCCCTCCGCGCCGAACCGGTAGGGGTGCCCGACCTGACCCTTGCCCCAGGCCACCGCGGTCGCGGCCTGCCGTGAGCCCGCCGGCACCGAGGAGCTGTCGCTGCAGGCGAAGCCACCGGACCCTTCGGCGTACTCCGCCGCGTAGTGCAGCACGTCGTTGACGTACCAGTCGGCGTGGTTGTAGCTGAACAGCGCTCGGCGGACCCCCGATGCGCCCTGCGTCACGCCCCAGGCACGCAGCGCATTGGCCGCGGAGTAGACGCTGTCGGCGTCATTGAGTATGTCGGCGCGGCCGTCGCCGTCGCCGTCGACGCCGTAGCGTGCGAAGGTGCCCGGCATGAACTGCATGAGGCCCTTCGCGCCGGCGGAGGAGGTGTGGTTGTTGCGCCCCTGGGCGGTCTCCTCCATGCCGACGCCGGCGAGCAGCGGCCAGGGCACGCCATACTTCTGGCTCGCGCCGAGGTAGAGGCTCATCAGCGCGGCGGGCACCGGCAGCGCGTTCTGATGGAGGCTGGCCCTGCGCGGCTCACCCGCCGCAGGCAGGTCGAAGGCGGTCGGAGCCGCGGTGCTCTTGACGGTGCCGTCGAGCGGGACTCCGTGGGCGGCCATGAACGGGATCGGGTCGACCGGCTTGCCGTTGACGTGCACCTCGAAGTGCAGGTGCGGACCGGTGCTCGCGCCGGTCGATCCTTCCTGCCCGAGCACTCGTCCGGCCGCGACGTGCATTCCCGGCTTGAGGCCGGCGGCCGTGTAGGCCATGTGACCATAGAGCGTCTGTACCCCGTCGGCGTGCTGGATGGTGACCTCGTTGCCGAGGCCGCCGTAGGGCCCGACCCGGACCACGGTGCCGGCGTCGGCTGCCACCACCGGACCTGGGCCGGGCAGCATCGCGAGGTCGACTCCCGCGTGCAGCTGATAGACGTGCGAGATCGGGTCGGTGCGGTAGCCGAAGCGCGAGGTGATGACGTACCGCTGCTGGAGAGGACTGCGCCAGCCGGTGGTGGTCGAGGCGGCGCAGGAACCGCCCGCACTGCCGCCCGTCGCGGACGCCGGAGCCACCGGCAGCACGGCGATCAGCGCAGCCGCGGGCAGCGCCGCCACGAGCCGCACCCAGTGCGACCTGGACACCACCCCAGCGCGCATAACCTGTCCCCTTGCTCTCCCGAGTCATCGTAAGAGCGGGTGGGGCACCCGACGAGGTTTGTTGCAGAAATTCGCCGCCGCGGACTTAACCACCCTGGCTAGCATCGGAGCAGTGAGCACCGAGCCGAACACGCAGCCGGCCGCCGAGCCGACCACCGAGCCACCCACCGACGTGCTGAGCCGTCGGTCGCACACGCTGAACACCGCTTCCGGGCCGATCAGCTACACCAGCGAATCGGGCACCGTGGTGCTCCGCACCGACGAGCTGAAGGACGGCGTGTGGCACGGCCGGAAGGCCGTCGCCGAGATCGCCGTCACGGCATACACCATGGACGACGCCGACGTGCGCGAGCGGCCGGTGACGTTCGCATTCAACGGTGGGCCGGGCAGTTCCAGCCTGTGGCTGCACATGGGTCTGCTCGGGCCCCGGCGGGTCGACATGGGCGACGCGGGCGACCTGGTGCCGCCACCGTATGACGTGATCGACAACCCGGAAACGCTGCTCTCCGTGAGCGACCTGGTGTTCATCGACCCGGTGTCGACCGGGTTGTCACGGGTCGTCTCCGGCGGCAAACCGAAGGACTTCCACGGCTTCACCGCCGACATCGAGTCCGTCGGTGAGGTGATCAGGTCCTGGGTTACGCGTGAAAACCGTTGGCTGTCACCGAAGTTCGTTGCCGGAGAGTCCTACGGCACCACGCGCGCGGCTGCCCTCGCACAGTACCTGCAGGAGAGGTCGGGGCTGTATCTGAACGGGCTCATGCTGATCAGCAGTGTGCTCGACTTCGGCACGGCGAATTTCGAGAACGGCAACGACCGGGCGCACGCGCTCTACCTGCCGTTCTACGCGGCGACCGCACACTTCCACGGCAAACACGGCGACCGGCCGCTGCGGGACGTGCTCGACGAGGCAGAGGCCTACGCCGCACGGGACTACCCGTGGGTGCTGTCACGAGGCAACCGCCTCACCGAAACCGAACGCTCAGAGGCGGTTTCACGAGTCGCAGCGCTCACGGGGCTGTCCGAGGACTATGTCGACCGCGCGGACCTGCGCATCGAGCACTGGCGCTTCTTCGGGGAGCTGCTGCGCGATCAGGGCCGGACGGTCGGCCGGCTCGACTCGCGATTCACCGGGCTCGCGCGCAGCCGGATCGCCGAGGAGATGGATGCCGACCCGTCGATGGACGCCATCACCGGGCCCTACTCGGCGGCCTTCCAGCACTACCTCGGCACCGAGCTCGGTGTCACCAGCGAGCAGGTCTTCCGCACGATCAGCGAGGACGTCGGGCGCGAGTGGAGTTTCAAGGAGTTCGAGAACTCCCCGGTCTACGTCATCGACCGCCTGGCCCGCGCGATGCGTCAGAACTCCCATCTGGCAGTGCAGTTCGCCTACGGCTACTACGACGGAGCCACGCCGTACTTCTGCGCGATGGACGACGTGGCCAGGCTCGCCCCGCAGCTGCTCCCCCGCCTCGAACACCACTTCTACGAGTCCGGGCACATGACCTACGTGCACCAGCCCACGCGTCTGCAACAGAGCGCCGACCTGGCCGACTTCGTCCGACGGCACAGCGGTCGCGGTGGTGGAGACGCTCGCCAGCATTGAGCTGGACTGCAGGACGGCTACTCGTTCAGCGCCTCGAGCGGGCCCATGGTTCGATGGGGCCGCTGCGGATAGCGCAATTGCCACACTCTGTGAAGGGGGATGCACCGTGACCGATCGACGGGTGCTGGTCACCGGCGGCGCGGGGTTCATCGGGTCGCACCTGGTGGAGCGCCTGCTCGACCGGGGCGACGAGGTGCTGGTCGCCGACAACTTCTACTCCGGGATGCGCTCCAACGTGCACCATCTGATGGGCAATCCGGCGTTCGAGCTGATCCGGCACGATGTGACGTTTCCCCTCTACGTGGAGGTCGACGAGATCTTCCACCTCGCCTGCCCGGCGAGCCCGGTCTACTACCAGCGGGATCCGGTCCAGACCACCAAGACGAGCGTGCACGGCTCGATCAACATGCTCGGCCTCGCCAAGCGCACCGGCGCGAAGATCCTGCTCGCGTCCACCTCGGAGGTGTATGGCGACCCGGAGGTCCACCCGCAGCGCGAGGACTATTGGGGGCACGTCAACCCGACCGGCATCCGCTCCTGCTACGACGAGGGGAAACGCTGCGCCGAGACCCTCTTCTTCGACTACCGCCGCCAGCACGACCTGCCGATCAAGGTCGCGCGGATCTTCAACACGTACGGTCCCCGGATGCGGCCCGACGACGGCCGCGTCGTGTCCAACTTCATCGTGCTGGCGCTGCGTGGCGAGCCGATCACGATCTACGGCGACGGCCTGCAGACACGGTCGTTCTGCTACGTCGACGACCTGGTCGGCGGCCTCCTGACGCTGATGGACTCGGATCCGTCGTTCACCGGGCCGGTGAACCTCGGCAACACCGGGGAGTTCACCATGCTCGAGCTCGCGGAGAAGATCGTGCAACTCACCGGCAGCAACTCACCGATCGTGCACAAGCCGCTCCCGGAGGACGACCCGACCAGGCGCCGCCCGGACATCTCGTTGGCCAGGTCCGAGCTCGGCTGGGAACCGAAGACAGCGCTCGAGGAGGGCCTCGGCCGAACTATCGAACATTTCCGGGCCTCCGAGGACAGGAAGCGCTGAGCCGCCCCCGTCAGTCGCTCGGCGCGAACTCGTCGACCAGCGGCACGACATCGGCGATCGAGTCGACGACGCGGGTGGGGACGAACGGGTGCCGGGCGACCTGATCGCCCGCCGTGGAGCCGGTGAGCACCAGGATCGTGCGCAGCCCGGCCTCCAGGCCGCTGACCACGTCTGTGTCCATCCGGTCGCCGATCATCACGGTCGTCTCCGAGTGGGCCTCGATCCGGTTGAGCGCGCTGCGCATCATCAGCGGGTTCGGCTTGCCGACGTAGTAGGGCTCCACCCCGGTCGCCCGTGTGATGAGCGCGGCGATGGCTCCGGTGGCCGGCATCAGGCCGTCCGGCGACGGGCCGCTCGGGTCCGGGTTGGTCGCGATGAAGCGTGCGCCGCCCGCGACCAATCGGATGGCGCGGGTGATCGCCTCGAACGAGTAGGTGCGGGTCTCCCCGAGCACGACGTAGTCGGGTTCGCGCGAGGTCATGATGTAGCCGATGTCGTGCAGCGCCGTGGTGAGACCGGCCTCCCCCACGACATACGCCGAACCGTTCGGTCGCTGGTCGTCGAGGAATTGCGCGGTCGCGAGCGCGGAGGTCCAGATCGCGTCCTCGGGTATGTCGATACCGCTCGCGGACAGCCGCGCCCGCAGGTCACGCGGCGTGTAGATCGAGTTGTTGGTGAGCACCAGGAAACGCAGGCCGAGCTCCTGCAACCGGCCGAGGAACTCGGCCGCACCCGGTATGGCGTGCTCCTCGCGCACGAGGACGCCGTCCATGTCGGTCAGCCAGGTCCGGACCTCACGCTTCTCGGTCATGGCCCAAGTATTGCGGGTCCGGTGCGTGGGACCGCAGCGACGCCGCGCCGGTCAGGGCGTACCTCGGTCCGTCAACAGCCCGAATCCAGCCGATCGCATGCCCGGTCGACGGCCGCGCAGGCGACGACCGACACCGAGCAGCGGCTCCAACGAACTTGTTCGTGGAGCCGCTGCTCTGTGTCGCGAGGAGCCGGAGCAGTCCTACACAGCCATCGCCTTCTGGAGGTTCTCGTCCAGCGCGGCCAGGAACTCCTCGGTGGTGAGGAACGGCTGGTCCTTGCCGATCAGCAACGCCAGGTCCTTGGTCATCTGACCGCCCTCGACGGTCTCGATGCAGACCCGCTCCAGCGTCTCGGCGAACTGGGTGACCTCGGGGGTCTCGTCCAGCTTGCCGCGGTGTGCGATGCCACGCGTCCAGGCGAAGATGGACGCGATCGGGTTGGTCGAGGTCGCCTTGCCCTGCTGGTGCTGGCGGTAGTGGCGGGTCACCGTGCCGTGCGCGGCCTCGGCCTCGACGGTCTTGCCGTCCGGGGTCATCAGCACCGAGGTCATCAGACCGAGCGAGCCGAAACCCTGTGCGACCGTGTCGGACTGCACGTCGCCGTCATAGTTCTTGCACGCCCAGAGGTAGCCGCCCTCCCACTTCAGCGACGCGGCGACCATGTCGTCGATCAGGCGGTGCTCGTAGGTGATGCCGGCGGCGTCGAACTCCTCCTTGAACTCCTCCTCGAAGATCCTGGCGAAGATGTCCTTGAACTGCCCGTCATACGCCTTGAGGATGGTGTTCTTGGTCGACAGGTAGCACGGCACGCGACGCTGCAACGCGTAGTTGAGCGATGCGCGGGCGAAGTCCTCGATCGACCTGTTGAAGTTGTACATGCCCATGGCGACGCCACCGTCGTCGCCATACTCCGCGACCTCGAGCTCGATGCCCTCGCTGCCGTCGGCCGGCTCGTAGCTGATCTTCACCTTGCCGGCGCCGGGCACCTTGAAGTTCTGCGCCTTGTACTGGTCGGCGTGCGCGTGACGGCCGATGATGATCGGCTTGGTCCAGCCCGGCACCAGGCGCGGCACGTTGGAGATGATGATCGGCTCGCGGAAGATGACGCCACCGAGGATGTTGCGGATCGTGCCGTTGGGGCTCCGCCACATCTCCTTCAGCCCGAACTCCTCCACGCGCGCCTCGTCCGGCGTGATGGTCGCGCACTTGACGCCCACACCGAACTCCTTGATGGCGTTGGCCGCGTCGACGGTGACCTGGTCGTCGGTCACGTCGCGGTTCTCGATGCCGAGGTCGAAGTACTTCAGGTCGATGTCGAGGTAGGGGTGGATCAGCCGGTCCTTGATGAACTGCCAGATGATGCGTGTCATCTCGTCGCCGTCGAGTTCGACGATCGGGTTCTTGACCTTGATCTTCTCCATGACCTGCTTCAGGCTCCTTTGCCGGTGGTGCGGGATCCAGCCGCTGGAGCTGGAAGTCTATGCAGGGCCCGGGCACATGGACCGGCCCCGACCCCCGGGTGAGCAGAGGGGCTTCCGGTATGGCGATGCGGGGTCGCGGGTGCGCTGAGCGCCATACCAGGCTAGTCGGGGCGCGACAAGACCTCTGTGCCAGGCCGTGCCGTCGCGCTGCTAGCGTCATACGCGAAAGACCACCATCTCGCCCAACTGGGAGTTCTCGTGAGCGCAACGCCCGTCAAGGTCGCCGTCACCGGCGCCGCCGGCAACATCGGTTACAGCCTGCTTTTCCGGATCGCCGCAGGCGACCTCTTCGGCCCGGACACCCCGGTCGAGCTTCGGCTGCTGGAGATCACTCCCGCGCTGAAGGCACTCGAAGGTGTCGTCATGGAGCTCGACGACAGCGCCTTCCCGCTGCTCGCCGGTGTGCAGATCGGCGATGACGCCACCAAGGTCTTCGACGGCGTCAACCACGCCCTGCTCGTCGGCGCGAAGCCGCGCGGTCCGGGCATGGAGCGCGGCGATCTGCTGAAGGACAACGGCGGCATCTTCGCCCCGCAGGGCAAGGCGCTCAACGAGGTCGCGGCCGACGACATCAAGGTCACCGTCACCGGCAACCCGGCCAACACCAACGCGCTGATCGCGATGAGCAACGCGCCCGACATCCCGAACGAGCGCTTCACCGCCCTCACCCGCCTGGACCACAACCGCGCACTCGCGCAGCTGGCCGCGAAGCTGGGTGTGAAGACCACCGACATCACCCAGATGTCGATCTGGGGCAACCACTCCGCGACGCAGTACCCCGACCTGTTCCACGCCCAGGTCGGCGGCAGGTCCGCGGCCGAGGCCGTCGGCGACCAGGACTGGATCGCGAACACCTACATCCCGACCGTCGCCAAGCGCGGCGCGGCGATCATCGAGGCCCGTGGCGCCTCGTCGGCCGCGTCGGCCGCGTCGGCGACCATCGACCACGCCCGCGACTGGGAGCACGGCACCGACGGCGCCTGGGTCTCGATGTCGGTCCCGTCCGACGGCTCCTACGGCGTCCCGGAGGGCATCATCAGCTCCTTCCCGGTGACCGTCGCCGACGGCAAATGGAGCATCGTGCAGGGCCTGGAGATCGACGACTTCTCCCGCGGCAAGATCGACGCCTCGGTGCAGGAGCTGCAGTCCGAGCGGGACACCGTCAAGGAGCTCGGCCTCATCTGAGGTTCGTCACTCGTCGCGACAGCGGGCGCCGGTCACTCCGTGGCCGGCGCCCGCTTCTGCTTCCCGGAGTGCCCAACCACCGACCGTCGGTACTTCGGGACAGCAGTGGGGCACAAACCTGTCCCCACCCACCGACCGTCGGTACTTCGGGACAGCAGTGGGGCACGACCCCGTCCCCACCCACCGACCGTCGGTACTTCGGGACACGGATCGGTGGTAAACCCGTCCCGGGGGACCGACCGTCGGCACTTCGGGACACCCGTGGGGCACAACCCCGTCCCGGAGGACCGACCGTCGGCACTTCGGGACGCCCTGAGGCCCGCCCCCGACCCTGTGGATAAGTTCCGCGGGACATCCGCCCAACCTGCGACGGTATGCCGATGACCTCCCCAGCACCGCTCCGACACCCTGCCGACGAGTTGCCGGACATATTCACCACAGCAGAGGCGTATGCCGCCGGCCTCACCAAACGCGACCTTTCCCGCGACGGCTACCGCAGACTCTTTCGAGGGGTGTACGTCAACATCGGCGCGGACCCGACATACGCAGAGCAACTCGCCTTCGCCTTGCGAACCGTGCCAAGCGCGACATTCGTGGCCGAGCACAGTGCTGCCCGACAGCTCGGTGGAGTGACCCCACCCGCCTCCGACCTGCACCTGGGCACACGCGTCCGGACCAAGTCGCAACACGACGGCATTTCGCTCCGCTTCTACACGAACCCACCGGACCTCGTCGTGCTCAACGGAATTCGGACGACGTCGGCAGGTCAGACCTATCTGGACATGGCGCGATCGCTCGAGTTCATGGACCTGCTCGTACTCGGCGATTCACTGGTACGTCGGTCTGGCTGCAGCCCGACATACCTCAAGAATTTCGTTGCCGACTCTTCTGCACATGGAGCGCAGCGTGCGCGGGAGGTCGCCCAGCTCGTGCGCACAGATGTCGAATCCCCCAACGAGAGCCGACTCCGGCTGCTCATCGTCAGCGGCGGACTGGCCGAACCCAAGGTCAACGAGGTGGTCCGCGACCCAAAGAGCAGACGGAAGCGCAAGCTCGACCTTTGCTACCCCGACTTGAAGGTCGCGATCGAATTCGACGGACGCCACCACGTCGAGCGGTCCGAGCAGTGGAACAACGACATCCTCCGGCGCGAGGTCTTGGAGGAAATGGGATGGCGTTTCGTCATCGTCACCTCGTCCGCGATGTATGCAGATCCGCGCCGTGTCCTGCAGCGCATCACCGACAAAGTCGTTGTGGCAGGCGGGCCGAGAATGCCGATTTCCGACGGTTGGAAACGTCATTTCGGCTGACTGACGGGCCAACCGTCGGCACTTCGGGACATGCTCAGGCGGGCAGCGGCGTCAGCTTCACGACGGTGAAGATCAACGCGAGCGCGCAGGCGAGGGTCAGGAACACCGCCCCGTCCAGGACACGCGATCGTATGACGAGCGCCCCTGCGACCTTCTCGGACAACACCAGCCGTCCGAGCCCGGCGAGGCCCAGCGCGGCCGCGAGGACGTAGCCGCCGCCGCGCACCGCGCCGGTCGCGATGACACCCAGGCCGAGCAGGCTGCCGACGATGACGAACCACCACAGCGGTCCGAGACCGAATCGCGTCACGCGGCGCCCACCAGCGCTGCCTGCCGTTCCGCGGCCGCGACGACGTTGGTGAGCAGCATGGCGCGGGTCATCGGGCCGACCCCGCCGGGGTTGGGGGTGAGGTGACCGGCGACCTGCGCGACGTCGGCCGCGACGTCGCCGGCGATCCGGCCGTCCACCCGAGAGACCCCGACGTCCAGCACCGCAGCTCCCGGCTTGACCATGTCGGCGGTGATCAGCCCGGGCACGCCGGCGGCGGCCACGATCACGTCGGCGGCGCGGGTGTGCGCGGCCAGGTCACGGGTGCCGGTGTGGCACAGCGTCACGGTGGAGTTCTCGCTGCGCCGGGTCAGCAGCAGCCCCAGTGGCCGACCCACCGTGAGGCCGCGGCCCACCACCACGACCTCGGCGCCGTTCAGCGGCACGTCATACCGACGGAGCAACTCGATCACGCCGATGGGCGTGCACGGCAACGGGCCCTCCTCCCCCAGGACCAGCTTGCCGAGGTTGACCGGATGGAGCCCGTCGACGTCCTTGTCCGGGGAAACCTTTGACAGCAGGGCGAATTCGTCCAGACCGGTCGGTTGCTGGACAAGGAATCCGGTGCATGCCGGGTCGTCGTTCAGTTCGTCGATGACGGCTTCCACCTCGGCCTGGGTCGCCGTCCCCGGCAGGTCGCGCCGGATCGAGTTGATGCCGATGCTGGCGCAGTCCTTGTGTTTGGCCCCGACATACCAGGTCGACGCCGGGTCGTCCCCGACCAGGACGGTGCCGAGACCGGGCACGATCCCCCGCTCGGCGAGCGCGGCGACACGCGCCCGCAGCTCGTCCTTGATCGCCGAAAGGGTGGCCTTGCCGTCCAGGAGAGTCGCTGTCACGGCGCTCATCTTTTCATGTCGGTGTGAGCGCCGGTCGGTCACGCCGGAATGGTCGAGAAACGCACCGTGCGGACCGCGTTGTCCACGTTGAGATCCACCAGGCAGATGCTCTGCCAGGTGCCGAGCGCCAAGCGCCCGCCGACCACCGGGACCGTTGTGTATGGCGGCACGAGCGCGGGCATCACATGTGACCGGCCATGACCCCGGCTGCCGTGGGCGTGCTGCCACCGGTCGTCCGCTGGCAGCAGCTCCGCCAGCGCCGCCAGCAGGTCGCCGTCGCTGCCCGCACCGGTCTCGATGATCGCAATGCCGGCGGTGGCGTGCGGGACGAAGAGATGCAGTAGTCCGTCCTCTCCCGCGGCGGCGAACTCGGCGCACTCGCGGGTGATGTCGAGGACGACTTCCCTGTCGCCGGTGCGGAACTCGCGTGTCTCGGTGCGCATGCTCACCTGCCCCTCAAGCCGGCCGCCGCCGCCAGCCAGTCGTCGACGTGGTCGGCCATGATGTCGGCACCCTTACGGCGGTAGGCGTGCCGGGCCCGGTCCGCGGCGGCCGTGGACGCCGCCTGGTCATCCAGGATGAGGTGGGTGACCGCTTGGTCGACCGCCTGCTCGGCCACCATGATCGGCATCGACATACCGGCGATCGCCGCACGTGCCTGCTCGACCCGCTGCAGCGCGAGCCGGGGGTTGCCGGTGGCGGCCAGCAACTGCGCGACCACCGAGTCACGCAACCCCGGGCTGTAGCCGTCGTCCTCCAGGGTCGGCGCCTCCAGATCACCGTCGAACACCTCGAGCGCCGCGTCCAGATCACCGATGCGCAACAGCAGCCGCACGATCCACAGCGTGTTGTCCAGTTGCACGATCGGCGCGAGCCGCGGGAGCGCTTCCTGCAACGCTTCGGCCGCAGGGCGGGCATCGCCGAAGCTGTAGAGCGCCATCGCCCAGCGGTCGGTCTCGCGGGCCAGATAGTCGGCCCCGCTGGACAGTTCCTTGACCTGGTCCCAGTCCGCTGTCGCGCCGGAACGGTCGCCCTGCATGGCGCGCAGCCACACCCGCAGGGGGAGCAGTTGCAGCACGCGTTCCCGTTGCGCACCACCGGATGCGATCGCGTTGTCGACGTCCTGCAGCACCTGTCCGACCGGTTCGTCGCTCCACATGGCGTATTCGACGCGGGCGAAGGTCAGCTTCCGACGGACCGGCCGGTCCTCCACCTGCGCGGCGAGTTCGGTCAGCCTGCTGACCTCGCCGAGCCCCTCGGTCATCCGGCCCGCGAGGCCGTACGCGATGACGCGAGCCCAGCCGACGTCGAGCGACACGGACGGAAGATCCTCGAATCCTGCTGTGTCGCCGACGAGTTCCGTGCTCACAGCGATGCCCTCGAGCGGCGTGGTCGCGGCCGTCTGCAACCGTCCCGCCAGCAGGATCCCTTCCCGGTGCACCAGCCACGCGGGCGACTCGTCGAGCTTCCTGTCGCAGCGTTGCACCACCTCCTCGACCTCGGCGAGGTTCATGTGGTCCGAGCGCATGAACGCGCGATGGGCGACGTCGTGCAGCCTGGGGTCACCGTCGGCGTACAACGGGATGAGGTCGAGGTATGCCGCTCGTGTGTCCGGCTCACCGCGCAGGTCCAGCTCCTCCGCCGCGTCGAACGACGCCACGGCGGCCCGGTCACGGACACTCGCCACGAGCGCGGTGTCCGACGAGACCGCGGCGATCTCGGCGTACGCCTTGCGGACGTGCTCGGCAATGGCCAGCCGCTGCGAACCGGCAAGCTTGTCAGCGTTTTCCGCCAGCCAGTCGGCTGCCCGAAGGTGCCGCTCCGAGCGGACCTGTCGGGCCTGCGTGCGGTAGGCGGTCTCCATCAGCATCGACTGCGCGAACTGGTAGCGGGTGAAGCCCGAGTTGTCCTGGTCGCCGATCTCCAGAATGTTCAGCTGCCGCAGCCGGCTGGCGACGTCGTTTCCGGTGTCCTTCGGGTCCGGGTTGGCGGTGCGGACCGGTCCGACCGCCTCGGCGTAGAACTCGCGGCCCAGGACCGACCCGACCTCACAGAACGCGCGTTCCATCGGCGTCAACCGGTCGAGAGTCGCCTCGAACAGGGTGTGCACCGACACGGGCAGCTCCTCCCCGTCGCACATCGAGTCGAGCAACACCTCGAAGACCTGGGGGTTGCCGTCGCTGCGCCGGATCAGCGCATCCAGAGCGGTGTCCGCGGAACGCCCGGACTCGGCTGCGGCTGATTCGATCTCAGTAACGCGATCGGCGGCGATCTCGCGCAGCTCGTCCGCGGACAGCGGGTCGACCGGTTCGACACGGGACTGCTGGCCGCCACCCCACATCGGGCGGCGCTCGAAGAGTTCGGGGCGGGTGGTGCAGATGGTCAGCACCGGGTAGGTCAGCAACGGCTCGATCAACTGCTCGATCAGGTCGAGCATCGGATCGCTCGCCCAGTGAATGTCCTTCCACCACACCGCGATCGGGCCATTGAGTGCGAGGCGTGAGAGCACTTTGCGGGCGGCCCAGACGATGTCCTCGGTCGAGGTGGTCTCCTCCGACCTGGCCGTGGCCGACTCCAGCCTCCGGATGATCGCCGTGGCGGTGCGCTCGGGGAACATCCCCTTCACCGTCTCGGTCCAGTCCTCGCCGACGGCGGACAACAGCTTGGCGAGCGGGCCGTAGTTGCCGTCGGTACCCAGCGGCTGCGCCGTCCCGCGCAGCACCCGCAGCCCGTCCCGGTCATCCACGAAATGCCCCACCAGCCGGTTCTTTCCGATCCCCGGCTCCCCGACATACGTCACGAACCAGCCCTGCCCGAGCCGATGGGACCGATCCGCGATGGCGGTCAGGTCACGCAGCTCCGCCTCCCGCCCGACGAACGGGCTGCGCCGGATCTCGCCGGGGCGCCGCTCGTGGTCGGCGACCTTGTAGACGTCCTGTGGTTCGGTCTTCCCGCGGTGGGTGATCGGCCCGACGAAGTCGAGCGACACCTTGGTGCCGACCAGATCCGCCACCGTGTCGCCGACGTACGTCTCCTCCGGCCCGGCGGCCGCCTCCAGGCGGGCCGCCACGTTGACCGCGTCGCCGGTGACCGAGAACTGGCCGTCGGGCTGATGGGTCACGAAGACCTCGCCGGAGTTCACCCCGACGCGCACCCGCAGCCGTTGGCCGAGCTGTGCCCGCATCCGGCCCGACAGCTCGTGCATAGCCGCGTGGATGTCCGTTGCCGCGCGCACCGCCCGCAGGGCGTCGTCCTCCCGGGTCGCAGGCACGCCGAAGACCGCCATGACCGCGTCACCGATGAACTTCTCCACGGTGCCGCCGTACTTCCACACGATGCGGGAGACGGCGTCGAAATAGCGTGCCAGGCCGGCACGCAGCGCCTCCGGGTCGAGTGACTCGCCCAGACTCGTCGACCCGACGATGTCGACGAACAGGATCACGACATGCTTGCGGACAGGGGCCTGCAGACCGCCCTGGGCCAGCGCCGCACCACAGTTCGGGCAGAACTTCGTCCCGGCCGGGGACTCGAATCCGCAACGCCAACAGGTGATCACGAGGCCATATTCTTCCAGTCGTCCGCACGCAGCTTGTCGGCGTTGCCGACCCACAGGTCGACCTGCGGCACCAGCGCCGCCGCGCCCTTGTCCGTCAGCGCCGCGCGCGCGAGATCCGCTGCGACCTGCGACGCGGCGTCATCGCCGAGCAGGCGCTCGACGATCGCGGTCATCGCGTGCATGAACGCCGCCTCGATCGGGCTCTCCTCGGGCCGGTCGACCTGCGCCGGGACGGTGATCTGGTGCAACGCCCCCACCCGGTCACCACGCAGCGCACACTGCACGGCGAGCATGTATGCCGTGTTCACGTCCTCCAGGAACGCCAGACCGGGCGGAAGCTCGACCGCGACGAGCTGGCGGCAGCACTCGACCGCGAAGTCCAGGTCGCCGTCGAAGATCGCGTCCCGTGCAGCCGAACCCAGCATGCTGGCAACGAAACTCGGCAGCTCGGTCTCGGCAGCGCGCTCCGCCCAGTAGCGGGCGGACTCCGCCGGCGACCCGTCCGCCAACAGCAACCGCGGGTAGTGCTGCAGGTCGTAGGCGCGCAGCCGGGCCGGCACGTCCTGTAGATCCGCCCGCAGTTGCGTCCACCACGAGCGTGCCTCATCCAGGTCCCCGCGCATGGACAACGCACCGGCCAGCACGGCGGTCGTGGTGCGCCAGATGTTGCGGTGCCCGGACACGAGGTCCTGCAGGGTGCGCGCCTGCGCGACGACGTCGTCGGTCGGGGTCGAGCCGGCATACGCGACCTGGAGGTCGAAATTGCGCCACATCCGCTCGCTGAACGCGAGTCCGTGCTCCCGTGTGCGGGCAACGCCGACCAGGCACAGCTCGTGGCACGTCGCCAGGTGACCGAGGTCGGCCTCCGCCTCGGCGAGGTAGATCGACACCAGGTCCACTGCATATGGATCCGCCTCGCTCGACGAGTCGAGGCGGGTCAGCAACCGCCGGCCCTCGGCACGGATCTCGTCCAGCGTCAGGTCCCCACCGCGCGCCGCGCCCCAGTGTCGGGTCGCCGTCCGGACCACCTGCCACACCGGGTCGGCAGCCATGGCCGCGTCCAGCCGGTCCAGCCAGCCGCTCCACTGCTTCAGGTCGGCGATGTCCGTGCGTTCCAGCACCACCACATGGGCCAGCTCGAAGTGCCGAGCATCTCCGGCGGGCAGCACGTCGAGCAACCGATCGATCGCACGCGCTGTGTCCGGATCGCCCCGCAACCGCATCGCCCGCAACGACTCGGTGGCAGCGTCCGCCGCCAGCGCCTGCAGCGTTCGGCGCTCGGTCAGCGATCCGTCGATCTCCTGCGACAGATCGAACGCCCGCTGCCGATGTGAGGCGATCAGGGACACGGCGTCGGCGCGCACCAGGTCCCGATGGGCGTCCACCCAGTCCGCGAGCACCGAATGCCGGGTGATGCGAGTACGTTTCGGCATCGTGCGGTAGGCGGTCTGCATGAAGACCGTTTGCGCGAAGCGATAACCACCGTCACCCGTCAGCTCGAAGACGTTGCGGTCGCGCAGCCGGTCGAGCACCGCTGCGGGCTCCGCGACGTCGGCGACGGCAGCCACCGGTTCACCCGGGAAGTGCCGGCCGTAGACCGCTGCGGTCTCCACCACCGCACGTTCGTCCGCACCCAGTCGGTCCAGCGCGGCCTCGTACAGCTGGGTGACCGAGGCCGGCAACGCGCCACCGGCCGCCGCGGACTGCGCCAGCAGCTGCACCACCTGGGGGTTGCCATCGGCCCGTTGCACCAGATCCTCGGCGGTGATGTTTGCGTCGCCCGCCTGCAGGGCGATGCGTTCGGCGGCCACCGCGAGCATCTCGTCGTAGTCGAGCGGTTCGACGTCCTCGACCCGCGCCTTGCGGCCGCCACCCCAGGACGCGTCGACCTCGAAGAGCTCGGGCCGGGCCAGGCAGATGGTCAACACCGGCAGGGTCCGGCAGGCCGCAGCGAGCCGGCCGATGAAGTCCAGCTGCGTGACCGTGCCCCAGTGCAGGTCGTCCCACACCGACGCCACCGGGGAGGTGTCGCAGATCGCGGCGAGAACGGCGCGGACGGCCCAGACGACGTCCTCGACGGACGTCGGGCTGTCCGAGAGACCGACCGCGGAGCGCAGCCGCTGCAGCACCGGCGCCGCGTCCTCGCCGAGCAGCTCCTCGACATACCCGTGCCAGTCGTCGGCGAGGCCGTCCAGCCACCGCCCGAGCGGTGCGAACGCCCCGGTGCTCATGGCGTCGCAACTGCCTGCGACCACGCGCAATCGCTCCTCCCGGCCCGCCAGGAACTGTCGGATCAGCCGGGACTTGCCGATGCCCGCGTCTCCGACATACGTCAGCAGCCACCCCTGCCGACGGGCCGCCGAGCGGTCCGCGACCGCGGCGAGATCGTCCAGCTCCGCCTGTCGGCCGACGAACGCCGGCTCGCGCACCTCCAGGACCCGATCCTGGTCGGTCGCAACCCGGAAAACATGCTGCGGCAACGATTTTCCCTTGTGCAGGATCTCGCCGACGTCGTCCAGGACGATGTCGGCGCGCACCAACTCGGCCACCGTGTCGCCGAGATACGTCTCGTCCTCGCCCGCGGCCGCTTCCAACCGCTGCGCCGTGTTGACCGCGTCGCCGGTCACCGAGAACTGCCCGTCCGGCTGATGGGTGACGAAGACCTCGCCGGAGTTCACGCCGATGCGCACGTGCAGCCCGACGCCGATCTCCTGCTCGAACCGGCCGGACAACTCGGCAACAGCTTCATGTATGCCGCCCGCGGCGCGAACCGCGCGGACCGCGTCGTCCTCGCGGGTGCTCGGCACTCCGAACACCGCCATCACCGCGTCCCCGATGAACTTCTCGACCGTGCCGCCGTGCGCCCAGATCACCCGTGACACGGCGTCGAAGTAGCGTGCCAGCCGCTGCCGCAGGGCCTCGGGGTCCGCGGACTCGCCGAGGGTGGTCGAGCCGACGATGTCGCAGAAGAGGATCACCACGTGCTTGCGCACCGGCGCCTGCAGACCGCCCTGGGTGACAGCCGCACCGCACGAGGCGCAGAAGCGTGCGCCGTCCGGCAGATCGGCACCACACCGCGCGCACGTTCTCACATCAGCCATCTTGCCCGGTGGGTCAACCTGTTACCGGCTGGTGGTTGCCCATGGCGCGCAGTTTGTCGGCGTTGCCGACCCACGTGTCGACCTGGTCGCGCAGCGCGACCGCACCCTTGGCGTCGAAGGCGGCCTTGGCGGCGCCGGCCGCCGCGCGAGACGCGGCCTCGTCGCCGAGGAGGTGCTCGACGATCGCGGTGATGACCTGGAGGTAGCCGGCGACCGCGAGGCTCTCCTCGGGGCGATCGATGCTGCCCCCGATCGCGATCTGCTCGACAGCGGCTGCCCGGTCGCCGGCGAGCGCGTGCTCGACGGCGGACGTGAACGCCCGCGTATTTGCATGTACTGCGCGCAGTGATTCCGGCAGCTCGATCGCCACCGCGTCGGCGACATGGCGCCGGGAGGCCGGTAGGTCGCCGGCGAACAGAGCCCACTGTGCTGCCGATCCCAGCAGGGACACGGCGTAACCGTTGCCGCTGGCGAGCACTGTCTCCGCAGCGACCCGCCGGCCCAGCTTCGCGGCGTAGTCGGCGGCTTCGGCCATTCTGCCCTCTGCCGCGAGTGTCTGGTGGAAGTGCTGCAGGTCGTAGACCGTCTCCTTGCGGTCCGCACCCTCGAAGGTGCGCTGGTGCGCCGACCATTGGCGCCGACTCTCCTCGAACCGCCCCCGGCAGGCGAACGCCACTGCCAGCACGGCGGTCGTCGTACCCCACAGTCCACGCTGGCCGGAGACAACCACTTGCAACCGTTGTGCGTCCGCGACCACCGTCGCCAGTGGGGTGGTGCCGCTGTAGGAGATCTGCAGGTCGAAGTTGAGCCAGACCCGCTGCGGTACCTGCCGTCCGGCGTCGGCGGCTGCGCGGGTGCGCTCGACGCACAGGTCATGGCACGCCTGCAGGTTGCCCAGATCCGCATCGGCCTGCCCGAGACAGACCGCCGCGAGTTCGGTCGCGAACGAATCGACGCGGCCCATGGCGGTCAGCCGGTCGATCATGCCGGACGCGTCATCGCGGGCCTGCGTGAAGGTGAGCCCCCCGGTGCGCATCTCGATGAGGTGCCGTGGGGCCATGCGGACCACTTGCCAGGTCGCGTCCTGCGCCATGGCGATGTCGAGTTGGTCCAGCCAGGAGCGCCAGCGTTCGGCCAACGCGCCGCTGTTGCGCGCCAGGATCGCAGCGTAGGCGACCTCCAGGTGCCGTTCGTCGCCGCGCGGCAGGGTCGCCAGGGCCGTGTCGATGGCCTCCGGCAGCGAGGGGTCCCCACGAAGTTGCACGGACACCAGCTGCTCCATCGCCGCGTCGGCGGCCTCTTCCTGCAGGACCTGCAGCTCGGCCGCGGGACCATCGATCTCCCGCAACAATTCGAAGGCCCGCACCCGGTGCGACGCGACGAGTGCGGCAGTGTCGGCGGCTACCTCCTCGCGGTGCTGCGCGATCCATTCGGCGAGTGCTGAATGCCGAGTGATCCGAGTGCGTTTCGGCATCGTGCGGTAGGCGGTCTGCATGAAGACGGCCTGCGAGAAGCGGTAGTCCTCACCGGCCACTTCGAGCACGTTGCGAGCACGCAACCGGTCGACGACGGCCGCCGCATCAGCAAGGTCCGCGATCGCTCCGACCGGGGCCAGCGGGAACCGCCGTCCGAAGACGGCACCGGCCTCCACGAGCGACCGCTCGTCGGTCGCGAGCCGATCGAGCGCCGCTTCGTAGAGCTGGGTGACCGAGGCGGGCAGGGCCTCGCCCGCCGCGGCCGACTGCGCGAGCAGCTGCGCGACCTGCGGATTGCCGTCCGCCCGGGTGACGAGATCTTCCGCGACGATGTCGATGTCGCCGTCCTGCAACGCGATCCGTTCGGCCGCGATGGCCAGCACGTCCTCGTCGTCGAGTGGCACGACGTCCTCGACACGGGACTTGCGTCCGCCGCCCCAGCCGGGCTTGAGGTCAAAGAGCTCCGGGCGCGCCAGACAGATCGTGAGCACCGGCAGATTGCGGCAGGCGGCGGCCAGCTGGGCGACGAAGTCGAGCTGGGCGTCGGTCGCCCAGTGCAGGTCGTCCCACACCGACGCCACCGGTGACGTCTCGCACAGCGCGCCGAGCAGCGTGTGCGCCGCCCAGACGACGTCCTCCACCGAGGTCTGGACATCGGACAGACCCACCGCGGAGCGCAGTCGCTGCAGCACCGGTGCCGCGGCGTCGCCGAGCAGCTGCTCGGCATACGACTCCCACTCACCGTCGAGGTTGTGCAGCCAGCTCGCCAACGGTGCGAAGGCAGCAGTGCTCATCGCGTCGGCGGCACCCACGACGACGCGAAGCCCGCCGTCGCTGCCCGCGGCGAACTGACGGATCAGCCGGGATTTGCCGATGCCGGCGTCGCCGACATACGTCAGCAACCAGCCCTCCCTGCGCGCCGCGGCTCGCTCGAGCAGCGCCGTGAGGTCGGCCAACTCGGCTGACCGGCCGACGAAAGCGGGCTCGCGCACCTCACGCGCCCGGTCCTGGTCGGCGGCGACCCGGAACACCTGCTGCGGCACCGTTTTGCCCTTGTGCAGGATCGCGCCGACGTCGTCGAGCACGATCGTGTCGCGGACCAGCTCGGCGACGGTGTCACCGACATACGTCTCGTCCGTGCCGGCCGCGGCCTCCAGCCGCTGGGCGGTGTTGACGGCGTCTCCGGTGACGGAGAACTGCCCGTCCGGCTGGTGGGTGACGAAGACCTCGCCGGAGTTGACGCCGATCCGGACGTGCAGACCGGACAGCTGCGCAACCGCCTGATGTATGCCGCCCGCGGCACGCACCGCACGGACGGCGTCGTCCTCACGCGTGTCGGGCACCCCGAAGACCGCCATCACGGCGTCGCCGATGAACTTCTCGACCGTGCCGCCGTGCTCCCAGATGACCTTGGAAACGGCGTCGAAGTAGCGTGCGAGACGCTCGCGCAACGCCTCCGGGTCAGCGCCTTCGCCGAGCGACGTCGAGCCGACGATGTCGCAGAACAGGATCACCACGTGCTTGCGCACCGGCGCCTGCAGACCGCCCTGGGCCACGGCAGCGCCGCAGGACGAACAGAAGCGCACCCCCTCCGCCAGCTCGGCCCCACATCGAGCGCATGTCGTCACGGGAGGCGAATCTACCGTCAGCGGCCGACAGGTACCGGAAAGGTGACGGTGCGGTGATTTCCGGCGGCGACGGCGGCGCTGCGCTGCTAGGTTGGCTCAGTTACCGGACTGGTGTCATTTCTGAAGGGGTTCCTCCATGGCAAGCGCGCAGCTGAAGCAGATCCTCGCGGGCATCGACCTGTTCGCGGGTCTGAGCCCGGCCGCCATCTCGCAGATCGCCGAGAGCGGCTCGACCTTCCGCAGCGGACCCGGCTCCAACGTCATCACCGAGGGCGCGAAGGAGAGCGGACTGCGGGTGGTGCTGTCCGGCTCGGCCGACGTCATCGTCGGAGGCGAGCAGCGCGGCCAGATCGGTGTCGGCGACTACGTCGGCGAGTTGTCGATGATCGACGGCGCACCCCGCTCGGCCACCATCACCGCCGGTCCGGAAGGTGTCGAGACGTTCGCACTGTCACCGATGGCGTTCATGCCGCTGGTCCGCGGCGACGCGGAGATCGCCACCGCCCTGCTCAAGACGCTGGTCGCGCGGCTGCGCAAGGTCGAGGCGGCCGCGCACAACTGAGCTCGCGAGGGACGCCCGACGAGGAGCGGCGCGAAAAGACTCAGTGACATTGAATGAACGGGCGGGAGCTTGCTCCCGCCCGTTCATTCAATGCGCGAAGTGCCGGGTGCCAGTGAAGTACATCGTGATGCCGGCGTCCTTCGCGGCGTCGATCACCTGCTGATCACGCAGCGAACCACCCGGCGCGACAACGGCTTTCACGCCTGCATCGATCAGCACCTGCAGCCCGTCGGCGAACGGGAAGAACGCGTCGGACGCTGCGACCGCGCCGCGCGCCCGCTCCTCACCGGCCCGGTCGACCGCGAGGTGGCAGGAGTCGACACGGTTGACCTGACCCATCCCGACACCGACGGACGCACCGCCGGAGGCCAGCAGGATCGCGTTGGATTTCACGGCGCGGATCGCCCGCCAGGCGAACTGCAGGTCCGCCAGCGTCGCGTCGTCCGCCGCCTCCCCCGACACCAGACGCCAGTTGGCTGCGTCGTCGCCGCCGGTGACGTTGCCGTCCTCGTCCGTGACCACGGCATCCACCTTGTCGATGCGCTGCATCAGCATGCCGCCGCTGATCGAGCGGATCTCGACCGGGTCACGCTGCTGCGCGTCCTGCGACGACAGCTTCAGCAGCCGGATCGCCTTGCGCTTGCTCAGGATGTCGACGACGCCGGGCTCGAAGTCGGGGGCGACCACGACCTCGGTGAAGATGTCCTTGACGGTCTCGGCCATCTCGACCGTCACCGGGCGGTTGGTGGCGATCACGCCGCCGAAGGCCGACATCGGGTCGCACGCGTGCGCCTTGCGGTGCGCGTCCGCGATGTCCGAACCCACTGCGATGCCACAGGGATTCGCGTGCTTGATGACCGCGACGGTCGGCTGGTCGCCGTGGTCGTATGCCGCCCGCACGGCCGCGTCGGCATCCACGTAGTTGTTGTACGACATTGCCTTGCCGAAGAGTTGCTCGGCCGACGCGATGCCCGGGCGCCAGTGCCGGTAGAGCGCGGCGCCCTGGTGCGGGTTCTCGCCGTACCGGAGGTCCTGCGCCTTGTCGAAGGTCGCACCCGACCAGTTCGGGAAGCCGGTGCCGTCGCTGGTGTCGACATACACGTTGCTCAGCCAGTTGGCGACCGTGTTGTCGTAGTCGGCGGTGTGCTGGAAAGCCTTGGCTGCCAGCAGCTTCCGCTCCTCCAGGGTGAAGCCTCCGGCGGCGACCGCCTCGAGCGTGGCAGCGTAGCTGTCGGGAGAGGTGACGATCGCGACGCTCGGGTGGTTCTTGGCCGCCGCGCGCACCATCGACGGCCCACCGATGTCGATCTGCTCGATGCACTCGTCCGGGGTGGCCCCGGAGGCGACGGTCGCGCGGAACGGGTAGAGGTTGGACACGACCAGCTCGAACGGTGCAACACCCAGGTCGTCGAGCTGCGAGAGGTGCTTCGGGACGCGCGTGTCCGCGAGGATGCCGGCGTGCACCTTCGGGTGCAGGGTCTTGACGCGGCCGTCGAGGCACTCGGGGAAACCGGTCAGGTCCTCGACCTTGGTCACCGGGATGCCGAGGCCGTCGATCAGGGCGGCGGAGCCACCGGTGGAGACGAGTTCGACGCCGGCCTCGTGCAGACCACGGGCCAGGTCTTCCAGACCGGTCTTGTCGTAGACGGAGATGAGTGCGCGCTGGATGGGGCGGCGGTCTTGCGGCTCGGACATGACTCTCCTCGCGAGGGTGGTCGAATCGATGCGCGCACCCAGGCGGGCGATGCACGCGACTCCACTCCCTGGTGGTTACCCCACCTGCGCCAGTCGTGTGGGATCAGGATAGCTGGTCTCGCTACACCCTCCCCCGCTGCGCTCCCCCGGGCACTCGACCCGCAGGATGCGCGATCCGCACGCGGCGGCCGTCCACCGAGAAGCCGTCACGCGCCATCCGGCCGACGTAGTCGACCAGTTGCGGACGTTCGACGGCCTTGATGCGCTCGGTCAGCGACTCGACCGTGTCGTCGTCCTCGACCGGCACCGCGCACTGCGCGACGATCGCGCCGGTGTCGACACCCGCGTCGACCACGAAAAGCGTTGCGCCGGCGAGCTTCACGCCATACTCCAGCGCATCGCGCGGGCCGTGTATGCCGGGAAAGCTCGGCAGCAGCGCGTTGTGACTGTTGAGGTAGCGCCCGCCGAACTCGGCCAGGAACCGCTCCCCCACGATCTTCAGGAAACCCGCCGACACCACCAGCGCGGGCTCGTATGCCGCCACCTGCTCGGTCAGCGCGGCGTCCCAGGCTGCGCGGTCGTCGTAGTCCTTGACGCGGCAGACGAAGGTCGGCACACCGGCACGCTCCGCCCGGGCAAGGCCTTCGATGTTCGGCCGGTCGGCGCCGACCGCAGCGATGCGCACGCCGTACGCCGGATCCTGCGCGGCGTCGAGCAACGCCTGGAGCAGGGTCCCCGATCCGGAGACGAGCACGACCACGGGCACCGGCTGAGAGTCGACCACGGGCCGCAGAGTAGCGCAGTCACCCCGAACCCCGGTTATGCACATCGCGCGCCATGCCGCGCGATGCGTCTAACGCCGTGACCGGAGCGTGTCGTACATCCGGCGGACCTGCAGCAGGAATTCCTGTGGCGCCAGCCGCAGGCCGATCACCGGTATCCGCAACACCCGCTCACCCGCGACGACCCGCTCGTTCTGCCGCAGCGCATCGTCGACGGGGTTGAGTGCGAGCGTGTGATGACCGCCGTCGATCTCGACCACCAGGCCGACGTCGTCCCACCGGACGTCGAGATAGACGCGGCCGTTCGGCCCTGTGCACACCGCCTGCCGAGTGGGTTCGGGCAGCCCGGCACCGCGGGCCATCCGGGCGAAGTCGAGCTCGCCGAGGGAGTGTGCACCGTCGGTGACATCGGCGATGACCGCAGCCAGGAACGCCCGGCGTGGCGACCGCGTCACTCCCCGCCAGGCCAGCGCGAGCCGTGCCGCGGTCGTCATCCGCTGCTGCATCGGCAGGCAGATGAGCAGCGCCGCCTGCCGATCACTCACCGCCCACTGCGCGGCGTGGATCGTCGCCACCTCCACCACAACCCTGGGGATCCCTGCCCCCAACGCCGGATCCGGCTCTCGCACCGTGTGCAACGTGACACCGTCGACGCGGTGATACCGGTTCCTGGCCGGCAGCGAGACGTCGATGGTGCGCACGGTGAAGCCGCGCAAGCCGTGCGCGACGAGCGCAGCCGCCCCATCGAGACGAGCACCCGATCCGCTCTCCCACAAGGCGCGCCACCATGACGCCGGCTGACCGAGGTCCGGTGAACCGATCGCCACCGTGTGCCGGCCCACCTTGAACCACCGGCCGGCGGCGACCTCATTGCGTATGGCGTCCCGCCCGATGCCGTGGTGCGCCAGGGCAACCCGGTGCACGACGCCACCGTGCTCCGCGGCCAGCTCGGCCGCCGTGATGCGCCGGTCTGCGCCATACCGCAGCGGCATTCCGACCACGACATGTGCCGTCGATCGTCGCTGCGTCATGGGCACGATGCTGGCCGATCCACCGGATCGGCGCTTTCGTGCTGTGGATAACGCGCTACGCGTCGCTCGCGATGGACAGAACGCGCGCCATACCGCGCGATGTGCATAACCGGGGCCGCGCGGACCCCCGGCGTCCCGTCAGCGGCGCAGCGCCCGCTTCCAGTGCAGGAACAGCGTCGCGACGAGCGCGCCGAGCAGCAGTTCCACCACCAGCAACGGCACGATCAGCAACGACGGGCCGATGTAGTCCAGCGAGCCACCGCTGACGCCGGCGGTCGACAGCCAGCTCAGCACCAGCACGATCAGCGCGGTGAGTCCGGCGGCCTGGGCCGCGGTCACGACCTTCGTCTTCAGCGATGCGTAGGTCGTCAGGTTGCTCAGTGCGCGATGGCCCACGAAACAGCCCAGCAGCACCGGCAGCAGCGGCGCGAGGTTGGTGCCGGTGGGCAGCGGTCCGGCGCCCGGCACCGCACCCAGCACGGGGATCATCGGCAGCACGCCGCCGTGGACCGAGGTGCTGCCGACGCTGACCGCGCCCAGTTGCACCGAGGCGCCGGTGGCCCAGCCGCCCGCCCAGAGCGCGAGGTTGGGCAACGCCGCCAGTTGGCCGACCCACAGCACGACCCCGCCGAGGATGCCCGGCTGGAGCTGCCCGTTGAGCTCCCCGACCTGCGAAGCGTGTGTCACCGCCAGCACGAGCACGATCACGGCGCCGATCCCCAGATAGCCGAGCACGCCCTGCGTGGCGGGGCGCAACGCGCGGCGCGTCGACAGCGAAAGATGGTCATCGACGAACGTCTTGGCCTGTTCGGCGACCGGTTCGTCACTGCGCAGCAGCGCCCACGCACAGCCCGCGGCGCCGACCACGATCGCGCCGGGCAGCACCGTCACCAGGTTGGGGTGGGCCGGGCCGCTCAACGCGAGGCCGGTGATGACCAGGCCCGCCACGACATACCCCAGGATGTATGACGAGGGCCCCTCCCACCACGCACCGGATCGCCCGGACAGGTGGGTGAGCATCGCCTTGGCCGCCATCCGGGCGAACACCACAGCGAGCGCGGTGAGCACCAGCGGCGCAAAGGTGACCGAGTGCGACGCACCTGCGGCGACCGCGACGTGGCCGCGGTGCGCGAGCGCCCAGCCGTCCCCGCTGAAGCTCAGGGCATCGGTCCACGACGTGGTGCTGTGCGGATCGGCGGCCCACGCCGCCATCACCGGCACGATCAGCACCAGGCCGAGCGTGATCGCCCCGACCGCTCCGTACCCGGCAGCGATCGCGAGCTGCAGCCAGTCGCGGGGCTCTCGGGAGGTCGCCGGAGTGGGCAGGGTGCTGCGGGCGCGATCCAGGAGGCTCATGTTGCCTGCCATGGTCGCCGCCCACCGCACGCACGTCGCGCAGGCACGCCGTTGATCCCCAGAATGCGAGCCACGACACCGGGCCGACCCCACGCCACCGGGTACTGTCACGGGGCATGGACCCGTGGCTGGCCGGCGTGATCGCTGGCTGCGTCGCGGCGCCGGTGGCGGTGTTGCTGCGGACCCGGCTGCGCACCGAGCGGCACCGCCGCGACGACGAGGCGGACACGCCCACCCGCAGCCACGCCTGGCTGCTGGTCGCGCTACCGGTGACGGCCCTTCTCGTCGGACATGCACTCACCGACACCCACAGCGCCGGCGTCGCGGTCGCCTACTGCTGCAGCCTGCCGGTCCTGGCCGCGCTCGCCGCGATCGACCTGGACGTTCACCGGCTCCCGGACGCGCTCACCCTCCCGCTCGTGCCGCTCGCGATCCTCATCGCGGCGGTCTGCAGCGCCGTCACCGGCGAGTGGTTCCCCCTGCTGCGTGCGGTGCTCGCCGGGGTGTGCCTGCCGGCGGCATACCTCGTGATGGTGCTGGCGTCGCCGGGCGGCGCAGGCCTCGGCCTCGGCGACGTCAAGCTCGCGGCCGGCCTGGGTGTGCTGCTGGGCCGGCTGTCCTGGTCCGCGGTGCTCGCGGGCACGGTGAGTGGCTTCGTCCTCGGTGGGCTCTGGGCGGCCGGGCTGCTGCTCAGCCGCCGGGCGACGCGGCACTCGCACATCGCGTTCGGCCCGTTCATGATCGGTGGCGCGATCGTCGCGCTGCTCGGCGGTGGTTGACCCCTGGCCCCGGTCCCGACGACCGACAGGAGCACACACGCACCGAGCGGAGTACACGATCCGCTGGATCGTGTACTCCGCTCGGTCAGGTAGTGCTCCCCTCGATCAGGAGAGGTTCTTCAGGATCTCCCGCATCAGCTCCGCGGTCTCGGACGGCGTCTTGCCGACCTTCACGCCGGCGGCCTCGAGAGCTTCCTTCTTCGCGGCTGCGGTGCCGGACGAGCCGGACACGATGGCGCCCGCGTGGCCCATGGTCTTGCCCTCCGGCGCGGTGAAGCCGGCGACGTACCCGACGACGGGCTTGGTCACGTGCTCCTTGATGTATGCCGCGGCACGCTCCTCCGCGTCGCCACCGATCTCGCCGATCATCACGATGGCCTTGGTGTCGGGGTCGGCCTCGAACGCCTCGAGGGCGTCGATGTGCGTGGTGCCGATGACCGGGTCACCGCCGATGCCGATGGCCGTGGTGAAGCCGAAGTCCCGCAGTTCGTACATCATCTGGTAGGTCAGCGTGCCGGACTTGGAGACCAGTCCGATCGGGCCCTTGCCGGCGATGGTGTGCGGCGTGATGCCGGCCAGCGACTCCTCCGGGGTGATGATGCCGGGACAGTTGGGGCCGATGATCCGGGTCTGCTTACCGACCGAATAGTTGTAGAACTCGGCGGCGTCCTTCACCGGGATGCCCTCGGTGATGACGACCAGCAGCGGGATCTCGGCGTCGATGGCCTCGATGGCCGCGTCCTTGGCGAACTTCGGCGGCACGAACGCGACCGAGACATTCGCGCCGGTGGCCTCCATGGCCTCCTTGACCGTGCCGAAGACGGGCAGCTCCTTGCCGCCGATCTCCGCGGTCGTGCCCGCCTTGCGTGCGTTGACACCGCCGACGATGTTGGAGCCGGCGTCGAGCATCAGCGCGGTGTGCTTGGAGCCCATGCCGCCCGTCATACCCTGCACGATGATCTTGCTGTCAGCGTTCAAAAAGATTGACATTCTTGAAGATTCCTTTGTCGTATGCCGTCAGCGGATCACTTGGACGCGAGCTCGGCAGCGCGTGCCGCGGCGCCATCCATCGTGTCGACCTGGGTCACCAGCGGGTGGTTCAGCTCGTTGAGGATGGCGCGGCCCTGCTCGACGCTGTTGCCGTCGAGGCGCACGACCAGCGGCTTGGTCGCGTTGTCGCCGAGGATCTCCAAGGCACCCTTGATGCCGTTGGCGACCTCGTCGCACGCGGTGATGCCGCCGAAGACGTTGACGAAGACCGACTTCACCTGCTCGTCGCCCAGGATCACGTCCAGACCGTCGGCCATGACCTGCGCGTTGGCGCCGCCGCCGATGTCCAGGAAGTTGGCCGGCTTCACGTCATACTGCTCGCCGGCGTAGGCGACGACGTCGAGGGTGGACATGACCAGGCCCGCGCCGTTGCCGATGATGCCGACCTGGCCGTCCAGCTTGACGTAGTTGAGGCCCTTCTCCTTGGCCTTCGCCTCCAGCGGGTCGGCGGCGGACTTGTCCTCCAGCGCCGCGTGGTCGGGGTGGCGGAAGTCGGCGTTGGCGTCCAGCGTGACCTTGCCGTCGAGGGCGACGATGTCGCCGGCACCGGTCTGCACCAGCGGGTTGACCTCGACCAGGGTGGCGTCCTCGTCGCGGTAGACCTCCCACAGCTTCTCCAGCACCGGGGCGATCTTCGCGCCGAGCTCGGCGTCGAAACCGGCGGCGTCGACGATCTCCTTCGCCTTGGCCGCGTCGATGCCCACGTTGGGGTCGACGGCGACACGCGCGAGGGCGTCGGGGCGCTCGACCGCGAGCTGCTCGATCTCCATGCCGCCCTCCTTGCTGCACATCGCCAGGTAGGTGCGGTTGGCCCGGTCGAGCAGGACGGAGAAGTAGTACTCCTCCTTGATGTCCGCGCCCTGGGCGATCATCACGGTGCCGACGGTGTGGCCCTTGATGTCCATGCCGAGGATCTGGCCCGCGAGGTCGCGTGCCTCCTCCGCCGACTTGGCGACCTTGACGCCGCCGGCCTTGCCGCGGCCACCGGTCTTGACCTGTGCCTTGACGACGGTGACGCCGCCGGACCGTGCACCGATCTCGGCCGCGGCCTGCTCGGCCTCCTCCGGGGTGGTTGCCGTCTTGCCGGCCAGCACCGGCACTCCGTGCGCTTCGAACATGTCGCGCGCCTGGTATTCGAAAAGATCCACGCGGAATCCGTCCTCGTCCCGGGAGTCGTCCCCGCGGGCCGACCGAGGTCGCACATGCTGCCGGCCGGTCGAGCGGAGCAGGCCCCCTCCTGTCGTTTCGTGATGAACTTCTGAAGGGTTGAAGGCCACCGTGAGCCGCCGGGGCGGCGTGTCCGAGACCTCGTTGTCCAGATCGGATGCTAGTGCTACGTGCCGGTCCCGCACAGGTTGGGTCCAGGTCTACCCGTCAGTAGGTGACCGAACTCACGCGGTTCAACTCAGCCGGCGGGTCATCGGCACCCGTCCGCGCGTCGCGAGCGCGGCGAGCGCCGCCGCGAGCAGTGGTACCCCGATGGCCACCACGAGCAGTTCGAGCCAGGGTATGGCGGTCACGGCGTGCCGGGCGTTCGGGTTACTGACGATCGTGACCGGGTGGCTGACGGCGAACCCGGCGACCAGGCCGACGATCAGGCCGAGCAGTGCGCCGAACAGGCCGATGAGCGCCGCGTTGGCCCCGGCGATCCTGCGGCGCAGCGACGCGGGAGCGCCGAGCGACGCGAGCGTGGCCGTGTCCGCCCGCGACTCGGCGTTCGACAACGCGGTCGAGGTGAGTGTCGCGACCAGCACGAGCAGTCCGAAGACGCCGCCGATGAGGAGGTAGACCCAGCGGCCCGTCGCGGGGTAACCGCGCTCGACATACAGGTAGCTGTCGTTGTTCAGCCGCTCCTCGATGGCGCGCTGCGCGGACTGCGAGATGCCGCCGGGTGCGCGGACCAGGATCGACCGGACGAAGTCGCCACCGGGGATCCGGCGGGCCGCCTCCGTCGACACCAGAGCGGGGGCTTCGACGGTCGCGCCGTAACTCGAGTAGGCGTCCGGCTTCGGCGGCATGATGCTGAACACCCCTTGGGCCGAGGCCTGCACCGGGAGCGTGACCGCCCCGCTGACCACGAACCGTTTGCCGTCCTTGTGCCCTGCGACGATCCGCATCGAGGACTGCTTCGCCCCGGCGGGCAGCAGCACGCGGCCGCTGCGCAGCGCCGCGACGTCACGGTCGCTGAGCCGGAAGATGCGGGCGGCCTGCTCCGGTGTCGCGGCGAGCAGGCCCGCCTCGGTCAGGTCCACCGACGGTTTGCACGAATCGGTGCTGGTTCCGCGGAAGCTCAGCTTCAGTGCCTGGGCGTCACGACAACCGCCGGTGTATGCCGCGAAGACCTTCCCGGACTCGGTCGGATCCATCCCGGACGCGCCGACGGCGTGCAACGTCACGACGGTCGCGTCGGGTATCGCGTGCCGCACCACCGAGAGCGCGGACGCCGCGTCCGCCTTCCCGCCCATGAGGGACACCACGCCCTGACCGGCCGGCAGGGACGGCTGGTAGGCGTCCCTGGATGCGTCCTCCGAGCTGGCCAGCCCGATCAGCAACGTGGTGAGCGCGGCGACGGTCGCCAGGATCGCGCCCGTCGTGGCGACGGCGCGGCCGCGCTGCCGCCCGACGTCCCGCGCCGCGATCCGCCAGGCGAGCGGCAGGTGTTGTGACAACGCGCCGAGGCGGGTCAGCAACCAGGGCGCGGTCATCAACGTGCCGGCGAACAAGGCGACGGCGCCGAGCACCAGCAGGGCGGTGAGCGCCGGCGGCGTCTGGGCCGCGCGTGCCCCGGTGCGCACGAAGGCCGCGATCACGATGACGCCGCCCGCCGCGGCGATGGCGACACCGAGAAGCGGCCAGCCGAAGTGCACCCGCTTCATCGAGACGTGTCCGCGCAGGACCGCGATGAGGTTGACACGGGACGCGGCGACGGCGGGGAGGAAGGCGGCGATCAGGGCAGCGGCGACCGCGATGGCGAAGAGCAGGACTCCCCAACCCCACCGCAGGTCCAGTGGTCCGGGCGCTGCCATCGTCGGCACCCAGTGACCGACCGCCGCGGCGAGTGCGCCGCCGACCAGGGCGCCGGCGATGATCAGCACGAACGCCGAGCAGACCCCCAGCAGGACGGCCTGCGCGAACACGAACTGTCGCAGTTGCCGCTTGCCGGCTCCGTTGCTCGCCAGTTGGGCGAGCTCCCGGCGGTGCCGTGCGCCGCTGGATGCGAACGCCGGTCCGGCGAGCAGCGCGATGATCACGACGAGCCCGGTGCCGAGCAGCACCCAGATCGTCCCGGGCACGCCGCTGCCGTAGTCCAGACCGTCGGCCTCGGGGTGGGCCTTCGCCTCCGCGGGATGGTCGATCACCTGTCGGCTGTCCACCAGCAGGCCGTAGCGGTTCAGCTGCTCGACCTCGGCCCACCGGACCGGGGTGCTCCGCTGCAGGATCCAGGTGCCGGCCCGTCCCCTGGGCAACGCCACCAGGTCCTCGGCGTTCGGGGTGTCGGCGCGCCCGACGACGGTCACGTCGCGCGTGTGGCCGTTGCCGTCGTCCAGGGTGAGCGTGCCGCTGGTGGGGAGCCCGTGCGCGGCGCCGGACCGCGAGACCAGCACCTGGCTCTCGGACGTTGGCCAGTGCCCGCTGGTCAGGCGCGTCATACCGTCGTATGCCGTGCGGCGTCCGTCGATGCCGAGCACATTGGCGCCGATGGCACGGTCCCCGATCCGCACCCGAACGCGCGCATCGGTCACCGGCAGCACGGTGCCACCGGTGACCCGCTGGACGTCGGCAGCACCCGGATGTGCAGGTTTCCCAGGGAAATACAGCGGTTTCGCCACCCCGGGGCCATCCCCTGTCCCGCCGGTCTGACCGTCGGCGGACTGCTGCACGACCTGGCCGGGGTCGGACATGAAGCTCAGCAGCGCCTGGCCGTCGCCCATGGTGCGGGTGATGCCCTCGCGAGCGTTGACGTCGACAGTGAAGCCGAACGTCGCACCCCCGGCGACCAGGAACAGCGGCAGCCCGATGAGCAGTGCCACCAGGACCGCTCGGCCCTTGTGTGCGCGCAGGTCGCGGGCGGCGAGTCGCAGTGAGACCCGCCAGCCCCCGACATACCCTGCGACGCCTCCTGATCGCCGCAGGCGCGCGTCCGACACGGACTCCCCCGAGGTGTCCATGTCAGACCTCCTGGTGGAGCAGCGACTCGGGAGTGGCGGCATCGCCCGTCGTGTCGACGATCACGCCGTCACGCAGGAAGATCACCCGGTCCGCCCAGGCCGCGTGACGCGACTCGTGCGTCACCAACAGCCCTGCGGCGCCGTCGTCGCACTGGTCACGCAGGGTGCGCAGCACTGCTTCACCCGTCGTGGAGTCCAGTGCTCCGGTCGGTTCGTCGGCGAGCACGAGCCGTCGCTCGCCGACGAGCGCGCGGGCGATCGCGGTGCGCTGCTGTTGTCCACCGGACAGGTGCTCGGGGAATCGGTCGGCGAGCTCGAGGATGCCGACCCTCCCCAGCGCGTCGCGTGCCGCCGCGCGTGCCTTGCGGAGGCTGACACCGTCCAATTCCATGGGCAGAGAGACGTTTTCGATCGCAGTGAGCGACGGGATCAGGTTGAGGTCCTGGAAGACGAAGCCCATGGTGCGGCGGCGCAACCGGTCCAGACCGGGGCGTGACAGTGATGCGAGGTCGACACCCTCGATCGACACCGTGCCGGCAGTCGGCGTGTCCAGCCCGCCGGCCACATTGAGCAGCGTGGACTTGCCGGAGCCGCTCGGCCCCATGACGGCCACCAGTTCACCGGGGCTGACGGTGAGGCTCACTCCACGCAACGCGTGCACCGCGGTCTCGCCGCTGCCGTGGGTGCGCTCGACGGCCCGCAGGACGAGGGTCGGCTGCTGCGTCGTGCCGGCGCTCATCATCGTGACACCTCCTCACGCGGTCCAGCGTTCCCCGGGGTGGCGACGCGCGCCGTCCGCGAGGCTTTCGCCCGGGTAGGGGTGACGCGCGCGATCCTCGCTTCCACGTGGTCCAGCCAGCGCACCTCGGCCTCGTCGGCGAAGATCAGCGACTCCAGCACCAGCTCCCAGGCGAGGTCGTCACCGTCGGCGCCGCGCTTGAGCCGGGTCAGGTCCCGCAGGTGGGTCATGGTCGCGGTCCGCTGGGTCTGCACGATGCGTTGCACGTCGACTCCGGGCAGGGTGACCGCGAGCGCCAGCTTGATCGCGAGCTCGTTGCGCGGCGTCTGCTCGCGGGCGACCGGCACGGTCCACCATTGCTGCACCTCCGAGCGTCCCGCGTCGGTCAGCCGGTAGGCGATGCGACCCTCCTCGTCGGCGGCGCCGGCGCTCTCCACGAGTCCGTCCCGCTCGAGCCGGCCGAGCGTCGTGTAGACCTGGCCGACATTGAGCGGCCAGGTCCCACCGGTGCGTTGCTCGAACTCCTGGCGCAGCTGGGCGCCATACATCGGACCGCCCTGCAGCAGCGCCAGCAGGCTGTGCTTGATCGACATGCAACCCTCCCCGACAGGTATACCCGGTATGTACCCTGGTGAGGTCCATGTATACCCGGTATATCCGGCGGGCGCAACCGACTCGATCCATCACATTCGCCCCACGCAGCTCGGCTGACTCATAAGCTGTCGCGGGTGTGCGACTGCCCCCTCCTCCCGCAACGAAGGCGATGAGCCAGTACGAAGGTCGGCATCGACCGACCGCACCGATCCGCCCGCAGGGGCGACACCGAGCCGATCCGCCGAAGTCGCGTCGGGCGGTTCCGGCCGGCGTCGCCGTGGTCGCGACCGTCGGCGGCGCCGTGGTCGCGGGCGTGACACCCGTACCTCTCGGGGCGCGCAACCTGGCCCTCGACCCGGGGCCCCACGAGAAGTTCACACCCGGCGTCGCGGGCGCGCCCTCGGTGAAACGGCAACTGCTCGGCAGCGCATCCCGCGATGACACCCGCGCCCCGCTCGCTCCGGCTGATGCACCCTCGAAGCTAGCCGACTCGAAGGCGAAGACAGCCAAGCGGTCGCCGAAACCGACTGTCACGCATCAGAACCCGTGGACCTGCGCGGTCGCGGGCTGTGCCGGGAGCATGGACTCCGGCTTCGGGGCACGCCTGTCACCGGGCGGAATCGGCTCGACGTACCACCTGGGCGACGACTTCGCGATCCCGTGGGGCACCCCGTTGCGCGCGATGCACGTCGGCACGGTGGTGTCGACCGGGTGGGTGCCCGGCTTCGGCATCCACGTCACGATCGACTACGGCGACGGCATCCAGATCACCTACGGTCACCTGTCGAGCGTCGCGGTGGCGCCGGGCCAGTCGGTGGCGCGCGGTCAGCAGGTGGGCTACTCCGGCAACACCGGCGTGTCGACCGGGCCGCACCTACACCTGGAGATCCACCTGAACGGCACACCGATCGATCCGACACCCTGGTTGCAGGCCCGCGGCGTCTTCTGAGCCGGGCTGCGGCCGGGTCAGGTCCCAGCCGGCCGGAGCGCGTCCAACTCGACCGTGCCACGCCAGGCCGGGCCGACCGAGCCGCGATGCGGTGCACTGGCGAAGGTGCAGCCCGTCAGCTGCGCGTCGACCACCTCGAAGTCGGACCGGTCGGCATACCGGAAGAAGATCCAGGCCGCCGAGCCGTCGTCGTTCGGACACGCATAGGTGCCCTTCCTGACAACGGAGTTGCGGACATCCGTCGCCAACGAGCTTGCTTGGGCCTCGGTCAGTTTCGCCACCACGACGTGGCACCTGCTGGCATTCGAGCCCGGAAGCCAGTAGACGACCGCTCCCGTCGGGTGCGGATCGGCGGTGACGAGGCCACCCCGACCGTCCGCCACCGACGGGGACCAGACCGGCGGGTCGCAGTAACCGTGCAACCGGTGTGCCGTCGGCGGAGCAGGAAGGCGGGACACGGTTTGAACGGAACGTCGGTTGTCCTGGTAGTGGACGAACCACAGCACGCCGGCGAGCACCAGCAACAAGCATCCGAGGATGGCGGCGCTGCTCACCGCACCACGCGGAATCGACCGACGCACGTCCACCACCCCTCGAAGCAGGACCCACCTCAAGGAAAGCACCGGGTGAGCGAGCGTCGACGCCGATTCCTGCGATCGACACCAATTCGATGCGGGAGCCGACCCGACGTCAGAGTTTCTCGACCGGCGCGTAACGCAGCAGGAGCCGCTTGACCCCGATGTCCCCGCCGAAGTCGATGTGCGCCATGGCGCGCTCGCCCTGGCCCTCGACGCGGATGACGGAGCCGAGACCGAAGGTGTCGTGGGTGACGCGATCGCCCGAATCCAGTGAGATGACAGGGCGATTGCCGGGGCTGCGGACCCCGGGACGAGCGGCGAGGCGGGCGACGGCCGGTGTGGAGGAGGGCCGGGTCGCCGTCGTCGTCACCCGCTGCCAGTCGATCAGACCCGACGGGATCTCACTGAGGAAACGGGACGGCGGGTTGTACTGCGGGGCGCCCCACGCCGAGCGGACCTCGGCACGCGAGATGTGCAGCCGTTCCCGCGCGCGGGTGATGCCGACGTAGGCGAGCCGGCGCTCCTCCTCGAGCTCCTTCGGGTCGCCGAGTGCCCGCAGGTGCGGGAACGTCCCGTCCTCCATACCGGTGAGGAACACCACCGGGAACTCCAGTCCCTTGGCGGTGTGCAGCGTCATCAGGGTGACCACGCCGACGTCCTCGCCCTCCTCATCGGGGATCTCGTCGGTGTCGGCGACGAGGGACACCTGCTCCAGGAAGTCCTCCAGCGACCCACCGGGATAGTTCTCGTCGAACTCCTTCGACACCGCGATGAGCTCGTGGAGGTTCTCGACCCTGGTCTCGTCCTGCGGATCGGCGCTCTGCCGCAACTCGGCCAGGTAGCCGGACTGGTCGAGGATCGCCTCGAGCAGGTCCCCCACTCCGGTCTCCTCGGCCTCGTGCACCTTGCGCAGCGACTCCAGCAGCGCGGTGAACGCGTTGATGCAGGTCACCGAGCGGGTGGCGATGCCCGGTGCGTCGCCGGCTCGCCCGAGGGCGGCGATGAACGGGATCCGCTCGCGCTCGGCGAGCGCCGAGACGCACGCCTCGGCGCGGTCACCGATGCCCCGTTTGGGCACGTTGAGGATGCGGCGCAGGTTGACCGTGTCGGCCGGGTTGGACACGACCCGCAGGTAGGCGAGCGCGTCCTTGACCTCGCGCCGTTCGTAGAAGCGGGTGCCTCCGACCACCTTGTAGGGCAGGCCGACACGCACGAAAACCTCTTCCAACGCGCGGGATTGGGCGTTGGTGCGGTAGAAGACGGCGACGTCCTTGGGCTTGACGCCGTGCTCGTCGCCGAGCTGGTCGATGGTGCGTGCCACGAAGGCCGCCTCATCGTGTTCGGAGTCTCCGACATACCCCACGATCGGTGCGCCGTCACCGGACTCCGACCACAGCTTCTTGGGCCGGCGGCTCTCGTTCTTGGCGATGACGGCGTTGGCGGCCTGCAGGATGTTCTGGGTGGAGCGGTAGTTCTGCTCCAGCAGGATGGTGTGCGCGTCGGGGTAGTCCTGCTCGAACTCCACGATGTTGCGGATGGTCGCGCCGCGGAAGGCGTAGATGGACTGGTCGGCGTCACCCACCACGCACAGCTCCGCAGGGGGCACTTCGCCCAGCGCAGGATCCGAAACAGCTGCGCCGACAAGCTCTTTGACGAGCTGGTACTGCGCGTGGTTGGTGTCCTGGTATTCGTCGACCAGCACGTGCCGGAACCGCCTGCGATAGTGCTCGGCGACGTCGGGGAACGCCTGCAGGATGTTGACGGTCATCATGATCAGGTCGTCGAAATCGAGCGCGTTGGCCTGCCGCAGCCGTCGTTGGTACGACGAGTAGGCCTCCGCGAGCGCGCGCTCCTGCGGGGTGCCTTCGACCACCTGCGAGGCGTAGGTCTCCTCGTCGATCAGCTCGTTCTTGAGGTTGCTGACCTGGTGGCTGAACGACCGCGGCGGGAAGCGCTTCGGGTCGAGATCCAGGTCGCGCATCACCAGCGCCATCATCCGCTGGCTGTCGGCCGCGTCGTAGATCGAGAAGGTCGACTTCAGCCCGACCTTGCCGGCCTCACGCCGCAGGATCCGCACGCAGGCTGAGTGGAAGGTCGACACCCACATGGTCCGCGCCACCGGACCGACGAGGGCCTCGACCCGCTCGCGCATCTCCGCGGCCGCCTTGTTGGTGAAGGTGATGGCGAGGATCTGACCGGGTTGTACGTGGCGTGCGGCCATCAGGTAGGCGATGCGGTGCGTCAGCACCCGTGTCTTTCCCGAGCCGGCCCCCGCGACGATCAGCAGCGGCGGGCCTTCGTGCAGCACGGCTTCCCGCTGCTGCGGATTGAGCCCGGCAACCAGGCTCTCCGGGTCACGCATCGACGGTGCCGCGGGCTTCTCGACATCCCGGACCGCGTCCTTGCTGAGGCTTGCCCAGGTGGGTACGCCCCGCTCGTCGACGTCTGTCGGAACCGTCGCCGAGGCGGCGTCGGGCGGGAATCCGGGCAGGGGGAGGTCGTCGAAAAGGCTGCTCATCTTGAACGCAAGCCTACTTGGACGCACTGACGCGACCGGAGCCGCTCACGCCTGCTTCGGCGGCAGGCCGCGGGCGAAGTCGAGGCCGCGCGCCACCCATTCGGCGAGCCCGTCGTCGTCCAACTGCTCCTCGGCGACGCGCAGCCAGCCGTTCATCGTGCGTCCGCCCATCACCATCCGTGAGACTCCTTCCGCCCGCAGCAGCTCCTCGCTGTCCTCCGGGTCGACGCGGACCATCAGCCCGCCGTTGCGGGAAGCGGCGACCGCCAGGTGTCCACCCGTGAGGAAGGCCACTCCCCCGAACATCCGCTTGTCGGTCACGTCCAGGTCGTCCGCCACGAGCTCGCGGATCCGGTCGACCAACACCCCGTCGTACGCCATGACGACGATTGTCGCCGGTGGCACCGACGGGCGTCACCCTTTCGGGCAGGCCCCGGCGGGCGCCACGGCTGCGGGGCAGGCCGGCGCGAGCGCCGCCCGACGGGCCGCTCGCACGCCGAGCAGCGCCGCGGCGACGACCAGGGCGACATCGAGGGCGCCATACCCGACCAGGGTGGGGCGCAGTCCCCAGTCCTGCGCTGCGAGCCCCGCGATCACCGCCGGGAGGCTGAACGCCGTGTAGCCGAGGACGTAGGTCGCGGCGAAGGTCCGGGCGCGCCCGTCCGCAGGGGTCACCGCACCGATCGCCGAGACGGCCGCCTGGAAAGTGACACCGAACCCGACGCCGGCGATCACCGAGCCGATGACGTACACGGCGACCGACGGGAGGAGCACCCCGACCACGGTGACCACGACGCCACCGCCGAGCGAGGCCAGGCCCAGCGGTCGCCTCGCCTGCTGCGGCACGGTGTGGATCACCAGCAGCGCCAGACCGGCCGGTGCGAAGAAGCTCGCCAGCACGATCCCGACGAGGAAGTGGTCCGTGACGCCGAGCAGCCGCGCGACCGCGGACGAACCCAACGAGAGGTACAGCCCGCCGAGCGCCCAGGTGGCGACCAGCGCCGGCGCCCAGGTGACGAACGTCGACCGCGCAGGGTCGGCCACCCCGACACTCGGCCGTAGGGCGCTGCGTATGGCGCGCCGGTCCGTCCCGCGGCGCGATGGCTCCGGGGCGAACAGCACTGCGCCCGCCAGCAGCAGGTAGCACACCAGCAGCAACCAGAAGACGAGTTGCCGCGGCGCCGGCGCGTGCTGCACCAGACCGCCGGCGATGGCCGCACCGAGCGCGAGGCCGACGCCGGGCGCACCTCCGGTCACCACGGACCCGATGTGCGGACTCGGCTGCAGGTCGAGGATCAGTGCGCTGACCGCACCGGTGATCGCTCCCGTCGCAACCCCCTGCACGATGCGAGCGAGAACCAGCTCCCCCACCCCTGAAGCGTGCGCGAACACGATCATGGCGACCGCGAGCAGGACGAGACCGCCGACGAGCATCGGGCGCCGGCCGATGTGGTCCGCGAGCGAGCCGACGGTCAGCAGGGTGACGAGCAGCGCCACGACATACACGGCGAAGATGATCGTGAGCGTGAACGACGAGAAACCCCAGAGCTGTTGGTAGATCGGATAGAGCGGGGACGGTGCCGCGGCACCGATCATCAGGCCGGTCATGGCGAGCCCTGCGACGGTGAAGCCGACGGGGCGGGACAGTCGGTACGACATGGATGCCTCACTAATTGCAAATTTCATTGCTTTTAGCGGCTCAGCGTACGCCGCGCTCGACTTAATGCCAAACGAATTGCAATAATTCCCGTATGTCGACGAAATCCACCCCCGTGAAGCGCCGCCCCGGCGGTCGCAGCGCGCGCGTGCAGGACGCCGTCTACAGCGCGGTCGGTGAGCTGATGGCGACCAAGCGACCCGACCAGATCACCGTTCCGATGGTCGCGGAACTGGCCGGAGTCAATCCGACGAGCGTCTACCGGCGCTGGGGCGATGTCGACGCACTGCTCGAAGAGGTCGCGGTCGCGGTGTTCACCCGCGAGGACGAGAAGTTGCCGGACACCGGGTCGCTCTCCGGCGATCTCGGCGCGTGGGCCGGAAGCATCGCCGAGGACATCGTGCGCCCGCACCGCACCCGCTACCTGCGGGCCATGGTCAACGCTCGCGACGGCGTGCTGGCCAGCGGTTGTCCGTGCTGGAACGCGCGCCGCGAACAACTCGCCGAGATGATCAGCCGGGCACGCACCCGGGGCGAGGAGGCGCCGTCGGTCGAGCAGGTGCTCGATCACGTGATCGCGCCGCTCTATCACCACGTCGTCTTCGCGATGCCGATCGACAGGACGTATGCCGAGCGGCTCGTGGCTGACGTGCTGTCGATGCGTCAGCGCGAAAGGGTCTGAGCCCGCTCCCGATTCGCGGGCACCGTCACCACAACTGCTCAACGTGCTCGGCCCAGCCGAAGACGCCGGGCACGTCATACGACTGATCGTCCGCAGCCGTGACGGTGCCGGACCACGCGCCGAAGCACTGCCAGGTCCGCGAGCGGATGATCCGCAGGTCGGTGGCGGCGTGGCGGACGTGTTCGACCGTCAGGGTCAGGTCGACGCCCGGGCCGCTGACCCGCCAGGGCACCCGCCAGTCTCCTCGGTCATAGCTCCAGGCGAGCTCGCCGAGTTTGGTGAGACGGCCGTCGATCAACAGCGCGTTCTCCGTGGCGCCGGTGCCGTCGGTCCAGGTGCCGCCGACCTGTATGCCGATGTCGTGACCGTCGGCCCGTCCGGACCCGGCGCCCCAGTTCCAGGTGATCGACCGGGGCCAGCGCCCCCGGCCGTGGTCCTGGGTCGCCCAGGAGTTGCCCTCCGGCAGCCGATGCTCGACGCCGTCGATGCGCACGGACCCGGTGGCCGGCCGGGCGACGTCCTTCACGGTGTATTGGAAGAGCCGATCGGTCCAGGGCACGACGACCCCGAGACGCTCGTGCGGGTCCGGCAGGGCCGCTCTGATGTCGACCTCGACCCGGGCGCTACTCGCCTGCAGGTGGGTGCCGCCGGGTTGCGGAGTGACGGTGAGGTCCAGTCCTCTGGTGCGCAGGGTGGCCGGTCCGGCGTCCAACGTGCCCGGCAGTTTCACGCCGCGGCCGAAGGGCGTGATGGCGTCCTGGTTGATCTCGTTGCCGGTCGCGCGGTCGAGCACCCAGGGGTTGCCGACACCCGCATAATCGATGTCCGAAACCGTCATGGCCACAACATGATTCGGCGTGGTGACCGCCCAGTACTCCCACCGCTTGTTGCGTCCGCGACCCACCCGTCCGCGCCCGATGCGGTCGGTGTTGTGCAGTGGCTCGGAGGTCCAGCCGACGGCTGCGGGGTTGAGGCGCCCGGCAGCGTCGGTGAGCGAGCTGGGCGAGGTGATCCGCGGGCTCGGGCGTGGCGTGGCCATGCCGGGATGATGGCAGATCGGGCCGGACGGGCCGACTAGTCGTCGGCGATCTCGTCGCCGTCGTCTTGGCAGCGGTCGTCGTCGGTTTCCCAGTCGTCGGATGCCCAGTCGTCTGGTGTCGGGTCGGTGCCTGGTTGATGGTCGGTGTCGGTGTTGGTGTCGCTGCCTGGTTCGTGTCGGCGTTTCTCGCGGTCTTGCTTGTCCTGTTGGTGTCGTTGGAGTTCTTGGTCGCGTTGGGACAGGTTGTGGTCCCAGATGATGGTCATCAGGGTGTGTTCGGGGTGGGAGTCGGTGGGTGGTGGCATGCCTGGTGGTGCCGGTGGCCTGCTGGCTGCGGTGAGCCCGCCGATCGTGGTGCTCGTGTGTCCGGCGTGGCCGGTGACCTGGTAGTCGGGGTGTTCTTTGGCGTAGTTACACCGGGCGCACAGTCCTTGCCCGTTGCGCTCACTGGTGGCGCCACCGTCGGTGTGCCTGGTGACGTGGTCGGTGTGCCGCACCGGAGCCGAGCACCAGGGCGTGCGGCAGGTCTGGTCGCGGAACAGGATCAGCCGGGCCAGCAACCCCGGGTAGCGGCGGGCACGAGAGTCCATGCCGATGATGTCACCGGTGCCGGGGTGGGTGAACAACCGGCGTAGCCGCGGACCGGTCGGGTCCCCGGTGGCCACCCATTCACGCACCAGGTCCGCCGGGACCGGCCCGTACCCGGGCACGTGCGCGGGCGTGTCGCCCAGCAGCGTGTCCAGGGGCATGAGCAGGTTCACCGTCACCCCGAACACCTCGTGCGCTTTCGCCCTGCCGGTGACGCGTTCGACCAGGGTGTCGGCCATCACCTGCCCCCGGTGCACACTGCCGGGGTCTGCCCCGGCGTCGGCGGCGGCTTCACGCGCTGTGGTGACGGCGTCTTCCAGGGCGGTCATGCAGGCCAGGGCGTCCTTGACCGGTAACAGGGCGGTCAGGTAGGCCATGGTGTCGCCGGCGGGTCGCAGGCTCACCCCACGCCGGGCCTGGGCGGCGCGGCGGCGGGCCGCGACCGCCTCGGCGGCCACCAGCATCGCTTGCTCCTTCGCCAGGGCGGCCAGGCGGGTGCTGGCGGCGGTGCCGAGGTGGTCGCGGATCCCGGCGTCGACGCCGGATTGTTGGTCACCGGTCAGGCCGGTGGTTTCCCGCACGATCCGGGTCGCGTCCCACTCACTGATGACCCCGGCGGCCAGCGCGGCCAGGGTGTGCGGCATGTGCCCCACCAGTGCGTGCGCGAGGTGGACGAACGCGGCACCTTGGTGTGGGGTGCACCGGCGGGCGAACCCGACCTGCGAGCCGACCACCCGGGTCGTGTCCGCCGGGTCGATCCCGCGCGGGACGTCCCGGGCGGCTTGGGCGTCGTGCACTGCCACGACCGCTCGCGCCTGCCGGGCGGTGATCGCGTTGCGTAACTCGTCCAGGACCCGTAACTCTTCCACCAGGGCTTCCACGTCGGCGCCGTCACCGGCGGTCAGGGGCGTGTCGAGGCGGTCGTGGAAGGCGCGCACCGCGGTCACGTCCAGTACGCCGCCGGCGCCTGGTCCGTTGTCCCGCGGTTCCTCGTCCATGTGTTCGAGTATGTCACGAATAGTACTGCAGCACAATGCTTTTCGCTGAGTATTGTTATCCACATCCCCTGCAAAACCGGCTCGTCGTCCACAGGTCACGCCAGGGGGATGTGGATCGGCGAGGGAGCCGTCACTCTCGCGGGGGTTGGGAAACGGGAAACTCGGTCGCTCGGTCAGCCGAGGGTGTGACAGGATCCCCGGATGGTCAACCACGCGACCGCCGACCGGATCCGCCTGATAGCACCCACCACCGAGCTCCACGATGCGTTTCTGGACTGCGCATTCGAGTTCGGCGACGGACACCGGGACGGCTTCGCGACCGACTCGATCAGCGATGACGACCTGGTGGATCCGGAACGGTTCGCTGCCTGGGTTGCTCTCCGAGCCTCCTACGCCGACGAGGCGACCGAGCTTCCGCCGGACCGGGTGCACGACACGCTCTCCTGGATCGTCGACGAGCGCGACCCCGAACGGATCCTCGGCTCGATCTCCTGCCGCCATCGGCTCAACGACTTCCTGCTCAATGTCGGTGGCCACATCGGCTACGGCGTCCGCCCCTCGGCCCGCCGCCGCGGGGTGGCAACGGCCGCGCTCCGGCTCGCTCTCGAACAGGCGAAAACCCTTGGACTGCAACGCGTCCTGGTCACGTGCAAGAACGACAACATAGCCTCGGCACGCACCATCGAGCGCAACGGCGGTGTCCTCGAGGACGTTCGTGAGAGCCCGGACCACGGCACGGTGCGCCGATATTGGATCGACCTCGCCCAGGGCGACTGATCAGCCTCACCCTGCGGTGCGGCGCACTGCGTAACGCAGGTCGACGCGTTGGCCGACCTGTCGCACCTCGACGAGCGACAACCGGTCGGAGGTGATGCGTCGCGGCAGCAGCGGTGCACCGCCGCCGAGCGCGACCGGGACCATGTTCAGGCGGATCTCGTCCAGGGCGCCGGCGTCGTCGAACGCCCCCACCAGCTCTCCACCGCCGACCAGCCACACGGCCCGGGTGCCCGCCGCCGCGCGCAGCGCGCCCAGGTGGTCCGTGACGTCACCAGAGACGAAGCGAATGTCCGTGTCCGGAACGGGCGGCAGATCGCGATGTGTGAACACAAACGTCGGCCGGTCGCCGTACCACCCGTGCCACTTCTCCGGGTGCTCCAGCACCGCCTCGTGCTCGAGCACCCAGGAATACGTCGTCGCACCCATCGCGAGCACACCGACACTGTCGATGAAATCGGGGATGGTCGAATCGGACTCGACCGCAGGCACATCGAACAGCCATTGCAGTGAGTTGTCGGCGTCGGCGATGTATCCGTCGATCGAACAGGCGGTCAGATACGTGAAGTCGGCCATCCCGGAAACAGTAGTGGCGACTGCCGACGCGTTCCCTATGACCGAAACCTCAGGAGTGATCCACGACGACCGCCGCGTGGTCGCTCCATCGCTCGCTGTATGACGCCGCACGGCCGATCAGGTGCGCATCGATCCGGGAGGCGAGGGACGGCGAGTCCAGCACGTAGTCGATCCGCCAGCCGCTGTCGTTGTCGAACGCCTTCCCCCGCCAGGACCACCAGGTGTACGGGCCGTCGACGTCGCCGGCCCGCTCCCGCACGACGTCCACCCACCCGGTCTCGAACCACGTCGTCAGGTGCTTCTGCTCCTCGGGCAGGAAACCCGCCTTGCCGCGATTTCCCTTCCAATTCTTGAGATCTCGCGGCGTATGACAGATGTTGAAGTCGCCGGTGACCACCGCGTCACGGTCGAGCAACTGCGCCATACGCGCCCCCATCGCCTCCAGGAAGGCGAACTTCTCGTCCTGCTTCGACGTACCCGCCTCGCCGGTGTGGACGTATGCCGACACCACCGTGATCGACGCGTCGCCGACGGCGACGGTCGCTTCGACCCACCGTCCGGCATCCTCGAAACCCGGCAGCCCGACGACGATCCCGGTGATCGGGTGCGGCGACAGCACGGCCACGCCGGCCCGCCCCGCGGCAGCGGCGGGGGCGTGCGCGACCTCCCAGGCCTCGAACACCGTGCCCCTCACGGCCGCGGTCAGTTGCTCCCCCGACGCCCGAACCTCCTGCAAGGCCAGAACGTCCGCGTCCTGCGCCGCCAGCCACTCGAGGCCACCACGACGGGCGGCGGCACGGATCCCGTTGACATTCGCTGACACAACTCGCACCCGAAGACTCTCTCATTCTCGCCCCCTGTCTCGATACACCTCCCCCGCTGCGCCCCTCCGGCACTCGACTCGCATGATTGGATCGAACCATGGCCCTGCACACCGCCCTGACGCATCTCTTCGACGCCCGACTGGCCGAGGCACAGCGCACCAGCAGGGCGCCGTCGGCAGCGGCCGCCGTGATCGGGAACGGAGAGATCGTCTGGTCCGGCGCCGCCGGCCGCACGAACGGCCGCCCCGATGGCGAAACAGCAACCACCGCAACGCAATACCGCATCGGATCGATCACCAAGACATTCACCGCGGTGCTCACCCTGCGACTGGTGGAAGACGGCCTGGTCACCCTCACCGACCCGGTCGCACAACACCTGCCCGAGCTCGCCGACCGGCTCCCCGGTGTCCGGGTCAGTGAGCTGCTGACCCACGGGGCGGGACTGCCGGCCGAGACCGAAGGAGCCTGGTGGGAGCGCAGCCAGGGGCGCACCTGGGACGAGTTGCAGCCGAGCATCCGGCTCATCCACCGGCCGGGTCGCCGCTTCCACTACAGCAACGTCGGTTTCGCGGTCGCGGGCGAGCTGGTGGCCCGGTTGCGGGACAGCACCTGGTGGGACCGGCTGCAGGTCGAGGTCCTGGAGCCGCTCAGGCTGCGCGACACGACCTACGCGCCCACCGCCGCCGCCGCTCCCGGCCTGGCCGTGCACCCCTACGCGGACCTGCTGCACGACGAGCCCGCGACCGACACGTTCGCCATGGCACCCGCCGGGCAGTTGTGGTCCACGGTGCACGACCTGGCGGTCTTCGCGAAGTTCCTCGCCCGCGGCGACCGGCGCGTGCTCTCGGACGAGCTGCGCACCGAGATGCAGATCCCCGCACTGATCAACGACGACCCCGGCGCGTCATACACCCGCGCCTACGGCTTCGGGCTCGACATCATCAACCACGGCGGCCAGCGTTTCATCGGCCACGGCGGCTCGATGCCGGGCCACCAGTCGGCGCTGCGCATCGACCCCGAGACCGGCGACGGCGCCGTCCAGTTGGTCAACAGCACCGCCGGCCTGGACCTGGACAATCTGCAACTCGTGCACGCACTACGCGAGCGCGCACCGCGCATCGGCTCGGCGTGGACCGCCGACCCGGCCCACACGGAAGCGGCAGACATCGTCGGCACCTGGTTCTGGGGTCCACGGCCGCACCTGCTGACCCGGGAGGGGTCCGGGTTGCGGCTGGCTCCGCTCGGCGGCGGCCGCGGCTCCCGCTTCGCGCCGGATGCCGACGGCGGCTGGATCGGGCTCGACGAGTACTTCGCCGGCGAACGCCTCACGGTGCACCGCGACGCGGGCAGCGCACCGGCATACCTCGACCTGGGTAGCTTCCGCTTCGCGCGCACGCCGTACGATCCTGCGGGAGACATTCCGGGTGGCGCCGGAACCGGCTGGCGCTGACCGACGTTAGGGAACTCGATGGACCATTGGCTGACGACGATCCCGCCCCTGGCGGTCTACCTGATCGCCGGGCTCGCGGTCGGCATCGAGAGCCTCGGCGTCCCGATCCCGGGCGAGACGATCCTGGTCGCAGCCGCCATCCTGTCCTCGCGGCACGAGGTGTCGGTCAGCCCGCACGGCATCGCGATCGCCGCCGTCCTCGGCGCGGTCATCGGTGACTCGATCGGCTACACGATCGGGCGCCGCTACGGACACCGGCTGTTCGCCTATCTGGAGCGTCGTTTCCCGCACCACTTCAGCCACGACCTGGTCGACTACGCCGAGCACGTCTTCGAACGCTGGGGTATGGCGGCGGTCTTCGTCGGACGCTTCATCGCACTGCTGCGCATCTTCGCCGGCCCGCTGTCCGGCTCGCTGAAGATGCACTACCCGCGCTTCCTGCTCGCCAACGCCACCGGCGCGATCTGCTGGGCGGGCGGCACGACCTACCTCGTCTACTACGTCGGGACGGCCGCGGAGGACTACCTCAAGAATTTCTCGTATGTCGCCCTCGGCGTCGCGGTCGTGCTCGGCCTGCTGGGCTCGACGATCCTGCGCCGGAAACTGGAGCGCAACGTGAAGCTCTTCGCCGAGGAGCGTGCTCGTCACGAGGCGCAGGCACAGCAGTCCACGGACTGACGAGGAGAGTGCGCAAGCCCGATCAAGTGCGGCCACGCGCCCGGTGGAAGCCTGGGATGACGTGAACCCGACAGTAGGAGGACGCCATGAGCGACCCGAACACACTCCCGATCAGCAACCCGCTGCGACACACCGCCAAGATCCAGGTCCGGCTCACCGAGCTGGCCGACCACCTGCGCGGAGACATCACCAAGATCGACGAGCCACGGGCCCAGGCCCTCTTCGAGACCACCGCCGAGGTCCTGCTCGGCCTGCGCAACGCGTTCGCCGATTACGAGAAGGGCGAGGAGCCCGCCTGGCAGCGGCCGGCGAGCTGAGGCCGGGCCACCGGTGGACGGATCGCCGGCTGCCCGATGCGGTGCTGGGCCAGGCCCATGAGGGATCGCCGGCGTTCTTCTCGGACTGATCCCGCTACTCGCCGAGAGGCCCAACAAACGCCGAGAGGCCCAGTAAGCGCCGACAGGCCCAGCAAACGGTGCCCGCCGAGGCCGATTTACTGAGCCGCTCAGTGGGTTTGTGAGCCTCTCGGCGAAGGGGTGGTGGCGGTGCGTCCCGCGGGCGGGACGGGGAGTGGCCTGCTACAGCAGGCGGCGCTGCATCGCCCACGAGGTGAGCTCGTGGCGGGACGACAACTGCAGTTTGCGCAACACCGACGAGACGTGTGTCTCGACGGTTTTCACCGAGATGAACAGCTCCTTGGCGACTTCCTTGTACTGGTAGCCACGCGCGATCAGCCGCATCACCTCACGCTCGCGCGCCGACAAGCGGTCGAGCTCCTCGTCGACCTCGGCGATCTCGCCGGCCGCCGCGCCGAACGCGTCGAGCACGAACCCGGCCAGCCGCGGGCTGAACACCGCGTCCCCGTCACGGACCCGGTGGATCGCCGAGATCAGGTCCGTGGGGCTGATCGTCTTGGTGACGTAACCGCGGGCACCGGCCCGGATGACCGCGATGACGTCCTCGGCGGCGTCGGAGACCGACAACGCCAGGAACCGCACCGGGTCGCCGGCGTCGGTCTGCAGTCCGGCGCAACCGGTGACGACGTCCGACCCGCCGTTGCCGTTCCCGCCCGGCAGGTGCACGTCGAGCAGCACCACGTCGGGCCGCGTCTCCCGGATCACGGTGATCGCCGCGTCGACGTCGGGTGCCTCCCCGACGACCGTCACCGAGTCGTCCAGCTCCGCCTTGACCCCGGAACGGAACATCCGGTGGTCGTCGACCAGCACCACACGGGCCGTCATGCGAGGCCCCCGGGAAGTGTCGGGAGGAGCGGATCGGGGGAGAAACTTCGTGGGGTGCTCATGATTCGCCGTCCTTCGTGTCCTCGCCTGTCGTGGGATCGGTCAGCGGCATCCGCAACCGCACCTCGGTGCCGTCGTCCAGTCGCCGCACCTGCGCCTCTCCCCCGTGCCGGTCCATCCGGCCCATGATCGACTCGCGCACGCCGAGGCGGTCCTCGGGCACGTCCGCCGGGTCGAAGCCGGGCCCGTGGTCACGCACGAACGCCTCCGCCTCGCCCGGCCCGACCTCGAGGTAGACCGACACCGGCGGCTCACCGTGCCGGACGGCGTTGGCGAGGGCCTCACGCAGCGCCTGCACCAGCGCCGCCCCCGCCTCACCCAGCGCGTGGTCACCCGTCACCACCACGTCCACGGGTATGCCGTGCAGCGTCTCGATGTCGCTCGCGGCCTCCTTCACCGCCGAGGCCAGCGTGGCGTCCTTGGGTGCCTGCTCGGCATACAGCCAGTTGCGCAGCTCACGTTCCTGGGCACGGGCGAGCAACTGGACCGCCTGCGGGTCGTCGGCGCGCCGCTGGATCAGCGCGAGCGTCTGCAGCACCGAGTCGTGCAGATGTGCTGCGATGTCTGCCTTCTCGGTGGCCCGGATGCGCTCGGTCTGCTCGGTGCGCAGCGTGTCGAAGAAGCGCGCGATGAACGGCGCACCGAGGATCCCGGCGCCGAGCAGCACGACCAGCACCCCGACGGTGACGTCCCGCAGCCGGCTGAACCCACCGCCCTGCGACAGCAACAGGATCAGGCCCATCAGCGCCATCACGATGCCGATCACGGTGCGGATGCGTGTCTCCCGCCGGTCGTTCGCGCTGATCCACTGACGCCGCTCGGCCGTGCCCAGCCGCGACCAGACCAGCACCAGGCCGATCCCGATCACCAGCAGCGGCAACGTCAGCGACAGCCGAGCGACCGAACGGACCGCGCCGCTGACCGCCAGCCCGCCGATCACCAGCACCGGTACGCCGATCAGGAACAGCCGGCCGCGCGAGATGCTGCTGTGTTCCTTGTCGAACGGGTTGACCAGCGCCGCCCCGTCCGACTGCGGCATCGTCAGCCACAGGAACGCGTAGACCGGCAGCCCGAAGAGGAAGACGATCGAGATCGCGGTGATCACCCGCAGGCTGGCCAGCGGCACACCCAGGTGCCGGCTGACCCCTGCGCACACACCGGCGACCACCCGGCCCTCGGTGGGCCGGGTGAGCGGCGGACGCTGCACGCCGTCGACCCGGGCTGTCTCACTCACGTCACCCAGTCTTACCCACTTCTTGCCGCACACCGAACTCTCGGACCGGTTTTCGGGGACGCCTCAGGGAACCGTCAGGGTCGACCCGCATGGCAGCGGGCGTCATACCCCGCCATCGTGGTAGGTATGACGCAACAGACCTACCCGAGCGGGCCGCCGCGGCCGACGAGGCCGTATGACGCACTCGACCGGCTCTTCGCCGCCGCCCGGCGGCTCGGTGTGCCGCGCGACGGCGAGGAGAAGTGGTTCGGCGGGGTGGCGGCCGGCCTGGCGGGACGCTGGGGCGTCGACCCGCTGATCGTCCGCGCCGGCTTCATCCTGGCGGCGGTCCTGTTCGGGATCGGGGTGCCGCTGTACTTCGTCGGCTGGGCGCTGCTGCCGGACGACCAGGACCAGATCGTCGCGGAGAAGGCCATCCGGCACGGGGACCCGGGCTCGATCACGCTCTGTGTCATCGCGGTCGTGTTGTCCTGCGGTGGGTTCGGAGCGTTCTGGTCGATCGGCAACGGGTGGGGTGTCGGCGGCCAGGCGATCGGCCTGGCGGTCCTCGCCTGGGCGTTCCTCGCCTGGAACGGCCACGGGCCCGGCGCCCGGCGCCCGGACGAGTCGACCCACGCGTGGACGAGCCGGCTCAGCGACGCGGTCCGCTCCAACGGGTCCACCGGTACGGCGCCCCAGCACACACCCCGCGAGCCGGCACCGCAGAGTGCCGGCAACCGGGCCGCAGCCGCGGGCGCAGCGGTCCGCGACGGCGGCATCGACCTGCGCAAGCGGGACGAGGGCGCTCCCTGGTCCGGCGCGAGCGGCGTTCCCGGCGGCCAGGATCCGTGGGGCACCGTCGCAGCGCCCGTCCGGGTGAAGCGCCGCCGGCTGGGCGCCGCCCTCACCCTGGCAATCCTCGGAATCTCCGTGCTGGCAGGCGCATTCACTGCGTTGGTCCTTGTCAGCACCTCCCATGGCGACAGCGCCCTGCAGTTGGGCCTGGCCGCCGGAGCCGCCGTCGCGGCGGTCGCGCTGGTCATCGGGGGACTGGCGGGACGCCGCGGCGGTGTGCTCGGCGCACTCGCCACGATCGCGGCACTGCTCGCGTTGGCCACCTCCGCGGCGGCGCCGAAGGATATGCCGTGGACCGGCACCATCGGCGACGAGCTCTGGCAGCCCACGTCCGTCACGCAGCACAACTTCGCGATGCGCGTCGGCGACGGCCGGCTCGACCTGAGCGGCCTGCACGCAGCCGACCTGCCGCAGCACACGAACCTGCACGCCCGGGTCAACGTCGGTCAGCTGACGATCACCGTGCCGGACGGCGTGACCGTGAAGGTGCACGGCTACGCCCACATCGGTCAGATCGAGGTCGTGCACCGGGGCACGACCGACAAGCACATCAGCGGGCACGGCGGCATCGACACGAGGCACACGTTCACCGTCGGCAGCGGGCCGAAGGTCATCGACCTCGACGCCAGCGTCGGCATGGGCAACATCACCATCAAGGAGACGTCATGAGTCTGGAACCACACGAGCCCCGCGAGGTCGCCGAGCAGGGACAGGGCTTGGGCTACCCGACCGCGGAGGTGCCCACGTACCGGAAGGTCGCGGCGCACCCGGAGCCGGCACAGCAGACCGCCTCCTGGCCGGGGTCGACCGGCGAACTACCGGTGACCGGCGCGCCCGCCGCGGCTGCCCCGCAGCGGCCCCGTGGCCCCTACGTGCCGACGATCGTGCGCGGCCTCTTCGTGCTGGCCCTCGCCGCCGTGGCGTTCGTCTGGCGCCTCGCCGACGACCCCAACTGGGCGGTCGTGGGCATCACGCTGGGCGTCTGCGCGGGTGCGGTGCTGCTGCTTGCGGCGGTCACCAGCCTCGTGCTGCGACGGGTCCAGCGCGAGCGCGACTTCGACCGCATGTTGTCCGGTTCGTGACCGCTCAACGGCTGTCGTGGGACCGGGCGCGGCGGTACTCGGCGAGCACGGTCTGCACGACCTCGGACCAGCCGAGCTGTGGTCGCTCACTGCGGCTGTATGCCGAAAGCGATTGCCGCAGCACCGGATCCGTCGCGAACCGAGCCAGTGCAGTGACGAAGCGCTCGTCGTCCGCGACCACCAGGCCGGTCCGCTCGTGCTCGACCAGGTCCGCGACGGCGCTCTCGGCACGGGTGACGACCGGCAGGCCGCAGCACCGGGCCTCCGCCGCCGCGATGCCGAACGCCTCGAGCACCGTCGGCGCGGCATAGACGTCGGCGCCGCGGTAGAGATCACGCAACGCGGGTGCGTCGAGCCGACCGGGCAGCGCACACCAGTGCGGCCGCCGCGCCGCCAGCCGGGACCAGAGCGGCCCGTCGCCCGCGATGGTCAGCCGGATGTCCGTGCCGGAGAGTTCGCGGGCGCGGCGCACCATCTCGATCAACTGCGCCGGGCGCTTGCGGGCCGCGAAGCGCATCGCGCTCACCACGTCCACCACGCCGGCGCCGCGAGGAGGTTCACCGTCACCACGCCAGAAGGAGGTGTCGATGCCGTTCGGGACGATGCTGACCGGTGCGTCCGCGGTCCGTTCCAGCGGGGCCGCGGCGACCTGCGACACCGCGGACAACGCGACACCCCGCCTGGCCCACCGCGCCGTGTAACCGGCAGCTCGCACCATCGGCTCGGAGTGGCCGGTGACGCTGTGCCAGGTGGCCGCCACGGGCGTCCCGACCGCCAGCGCGGCACGCACGCCGTCGACCGCGAACGGGCTGACGACTCCGAGATGGGCGTGCGCCACGTCGAAATCACCATGTTGCAGGGCGATGCGCACGGAGTGACCCGCCGCCGGGTTGATCAGCAGACCCCCCGGCAGCTCCCGACGCATGCCCAGCCGATGCACCGGCACAGGGTTGTCGGAGGTCCCCGGTGTAATGGTGAAGACCTCCACCTGGTGCCCGGCGGCGGCCAGGGCCGCGGCGAGCCCGTGGACCTGCGTCTCGATGCCGCCGAGTCTCGGCGGATAGCAATCCGACAGCAGCGCGACCTTCATCAATCGACAAGACTGCCATGCGGGAGGATGGGACCGATGCCGCACACCCTGGTCGCGTTCCACGCGCACCCCGACGACGAAGCGCTGCTCACGGCCGGCACCCTGGCCAAGGCGGCGGCTGCCGGGCACCGCGTGGTGCTGGTCGTCGCGACCGACGGTGCCCTGGGCCTGACCTCCGACGACTTCCGGGACGATCTCGGCTCGCGGCGACTGCACGAGCTGCAGCTCAGCGCGGCGGCGATGGGCGTCGCGCGCGTCATACACCTCGGGTATGCCGACTCCGGCATGGTCGGCGACGTCCCCCCGGACCTGCCCGGACGCCGCCGTTTCGTGCGGGCCACCGCCGCGAGCCGGCTGCTGGCCGACATCCTCCGCGAGGAGGGCGCCGACGTGCTGATGACGTATGACGCCGCCGGCGGATACGGGCACCGCGACCACGTCATGGTGCACCGCGTCGGTGCGGAGGCGGCCCGCCTGGCGGGGACCCAGCGGGTGGTGGAGGCGACCGTCCCCCGCGAACTGCTCGCCCGGACGGTCCGGCTGATCTCCCGGTTCTACCGCTTCCCCAGCGACTTCGACATCGGGGTGTACGAGCGGGCCTTCACCCCGCGCGCGCAGATCACCCACCGCATCGACGTGCGCCACCAGATCGACGCGAAACGGATCGCGATGGCGGCGCACGCGTCGCAGGCCGCGGCCGACGACGGGGCCGACCGCACCCTCGCGTTATTTCTGAAGATTCCGCGGCCAATTTATGATGTTGTGTTCGGAAGGGAATGGTTCCGCGATCCAGCGCACACCGGCCCTGTCAGTGACGACATCTTTACGGGGTTGGCATGAAGAGCTCGAGGCGTGCGGGGACGCCGATGAGCCGCGACATCAATCGCACCGTGGAGATCGACGAGATCGTCGCGGCCAACAACCTGACCGGTGACGACGACGACGGCGACACCCCTGTCATGCCGAAACTCAGTGCCCGGTTGCTGATCCACGCCCTGTTCGGCATCGCCCTGGCGGCCGTGATGATCGGGGCCCTCCCCTGGTTCACGCACACGTCCTGGTCCAAGATCGGCCACCACCTCGACCTGGTGGGACCCCAGGCGACGTTGGAGTGCATGGGCATCATGCTGCTCGGCCTGGCGATCTACACCTTCACCCTGTCCGCCGCCCTACCCGGCCTGTCGCACCTCAAGGCCTCGATCATCAACGTCTCGGGTTCCGCGGTCAGCAACGTCCTGCCCGGCGGCGGAGCCGTGGGAATGGCGTCGACCTACATGATGCTGCGGTCCTGGGGCTTCGCCCGCCGCAACATCTCCACCGGTCTGATCGTGAGCGGCATCTGGAACGTCCTGTTCCGGGTCGGTATGCCGCTGATCGGCATCGCCGCGGTGTCCCGGTCGACCGACGCGATGCCGTCGATCATGGCCCGCGGCGCGTGGTGGGGCGGAGTCATCGGCCTGCTGCTGATGATCGGATTCGTGGTCGCGCTGAGCCGCCCGGAGTGGACCGCCTGGCTCGGCGACCAGATCGACGCCCGGCTGGGTTCGGTGCTCGCCCGGCTGCGGCGCGGCGACAACAAGGGCAAGCGGCTGAACATCAAGCACCTGCTGCTGGACCAGCGGGCCCGCATCAGCACGGTCACCAAGCACGGCTGGCTGCCGATGTCGCTCGGCGTGATCGGCCAGCTGGCCCTGTGGTTCCTGCTCTTCTGGCGGGTCATGGCGGCGGTCCACGTGGACCTGCCGGTCGCGGAGCTGTTCGCGGCATACGCCATCGGGCGGTTGATGACCGCGATCCCGTTCACCCCCGGCGGCCTCGGATTCACCGAGGCCAGTGCCGTGGTGATCCTGGTTTTCTGGGGCGCCAACCCGGCGGCAGCCAGCGCCGGTGTCGTCGTCTTCGCGATCTTCACGCACATCGCGGAGATCCCGCTCGGCGCGCTCGGTTGGCTCGCCTGGTGGGCGATGCCCAAGGTCGGCGCGCCCGCAAATACCTAGGCGACGCGACGGTCGACGACGACCGAGACCCAGCCGATGACGACGGCGAACATCAGGCCGAGGGCACCGAGCGTCACGGTCGCCAGCCCCAGGTCGTGGAAGCCGAACCGTGGTCGCACCCCGATGATCACGAAGACCAGTCCCGCGAAGGCCACCCCGAGCACGGCGGCGATCACCAGGGCCGGGCCGCGCCGGGCGACCGGGGTCCTGCGCTGCCCGCCACCGGCGACCAGCAACGCTGCGGCCGCCCAGCCCAGACAGACCATCCCGGCGGCCAGCACGTCACCCGGACGGTGCCAGTGCGACGCCACGGTGCCCGCCCCGATGAACGTGGCGAGCGCGGCACCGCCCGCGGTCACCAGCGGACGCCAGCGGTATGACGCGACGACGATCGCCGCGAGCGCGAGGGAGAGCCCGACCGTCGTGTGTCCGCTGGGCAGCGAGTTGCTGTAGATCGCGACCGAGTGCAGGACCTGGTGCTTCAGGATCTGGGTGGTGACGGTCGCGCCGCCGATCAGCACCCCGGCGGCGATGGCGACGGCCCAGCGCCGCTGCAGCATCGCCACGACGACGCACGCGGTCAGGGCGAGCGCGACCCCGGTGTAGGTGACCAGGTCGAGCACATCCATGATCCGGGACCAGCCGTCCGGAGTCACACCCAGCGACTCCATCATCCGCTCGTCCTGGGCGAACCCGCTCACCGAGTGGATGGCGTAGCGGATCATCACCGCGAGCCCGGCGACGGCGCACACCGCCATCGCCAGCGCATGCACCCACACGGCACCACGGGGCACCGTCGGGCGGACGGTGCCCTCGCGGGTGCTCGTCGTCGCGGTGGCCATCACGCCGTCACTCTCGCCACCGGCCCCGTGCGGGTCCTCGGCGTTGGATGTGTGGCGGCTGTGGGTGGTGCTCATACCGTCATTCCCACTCGATGGTGCCCGGCGGCTTGCTGGTCACGTCGAGCGCGACCCGGTTGACCTCGGGGACCTCGTTGGTGATCCGGCCGGAGATCCTGGCGAGCACGTCGTACGGCAGGCGGGTCCAGTCGGCGGTCATCGCGTCCTCCGACGAGACCGGGCGCAGCACGATCGGGTGGCCGTAGGTGCGCCCGTCACCCTGCACGCCGACCGAGCGGACGTCCGCCAGGAGCACCACCGGGCACTGCCAGATCTCCCGGTCCAGGCCCGCAGCGGTGAGCTCCTCGCGAGCGATCTTGTCGGCCGCGCGCAGGATCTCCAGCCGCTCGGCGGTCACCTCTCCGACGATCCGGATGCCGAGGCCGGGTCCGGGGAACGGCTGCCGGTAGACGATCTTCTCCGGCAGCCCCAACTCGAGGCCGACCTGGCGCACCTCGTCCTTGAAGAGCAGTCGCAGCGGCTCGACCAGCTGGAACTGGATGTCGTCGGGCAGTCCGCCGACATTGTGGTGGCTCTTGATGTTGGCCGTGCCGGTGCCGCCGCCGGACTCGACGACGTCCGGGTAGAGGGTGCCCTGCACCAGCCACTTGACCGGGTGCTGGTTGTCCCCGCGGTCCTGCACGATGTCGCGGGCGGTCTGCTCGAAGATGCGGATGAACTGTGCCCCGATGATCTTGCGTTTCTGCTCGGGGTCGCTGACCCCTGCGAGCTCGGTCAGGTAGCGCTCGGTGGCGTCGACGACGACCAGGTCGGCGCCGGTCAGCTCGACGAAGTCCTCGCGGACCTGTTCCGCCTCGCCCTCGCGCAGCAGCCCGTGGTCGACGAAGACGCAGGTCAGCTGGTCGCCGATGGCGCGCTGCACCAGCGCAGCGGCGACCATCGAGTCGACCCCGCCGGACAGCGCACAGATCGCGCGGTCTCCGCCGACGGTGGCGCGGACGTCCTCGATGAGCTCCTCGACCATGGCCTTCGGCGTCCAGTCGGCCGCCAGGCCGGCGCCGCGCAGCAGGAAGTTCTCCAGGACGCGTTGCCCGAAGGTCGAGTGCATCACCTCCGGATGCCACTGCACGCCATACAACTTGCGCTCGTCGTCCTCGACGGCGGCGACGGCGGCACCCGGTGTCGTCGCGGTGACGCGCAGTCCCTCGGGCGCCTTCGATGCGGAGTCGCCGTGGCTCATCCAGACCGACTGCTCGGGCGGCTGGCCGTTGAAGAGCGTCGAGCCGGTGTCCTCGATCTGGGCCTGGGTGGCGCCGTATTCGCGCAGCCCGGTGTGCTCCACGGTGCCGCCGAGCGCGCGCACCATCGCCTGGAAGCCGTAGCAGATGCCGAACACCGGGACGCCCGCCTCCAGCAGCGCCGGGTCGAGCCCGGGCGCGTTCTCGGCATACACCGACGACGGGCCGCCGGACAGGACGATGGCGGCGGGGTTCTTGGCGAGCATCTCGTCGGCCGGCATCGTGTGCGGCACGACCTCGCTGTAGAGCTGCGCCTCACGGACGCGGCGCGCGATCAGCTGGGCGTATTGGGCGCCGAAATCGACGACGAGGACGGGTTTTTCGGTGAGCGGCGCTGTCACCTGGCTGATTCTATCGGCCGGACGGCGGATCACCGCATGCGCTGGCTCAGGACTGGTGTGCCTCGGCCTGCTCCAGCAGCGCTCCGACGGCGCCGCCGACGTGGTGCTCCAGCCAGAACGACAGGATCGGCACGAAGGCGGTGCAGATGTAGCCGATCATCCGCACTGCGGTCCAGCGCAGCTTGGTGCCCAGGTTGTAGACCGAGATCATGAAGATGATGAAGAGCACGCCGTGGATCGGCGACCACCAGGACAGCGCCTCGTTGTGGAAGCCGTAGTGCAGGACCAGCTCGACGCACAGGATCAGCAGTGCGACACCGGCGATGATCGCCATGATCCGGAAGAACTTCAGGGCGGTCGCCACCTTGGTGAGGTCGTCGGTCGGGCGCAGCTCGCCCGCCGCGGTGGTGAGGGCCTGGGTCTCAGACATGGCTTCCTTCGTTGTCGGTCGGTATGGCGGAGTCCTGTCGATTGTCCGGCTCGGCGGGAGCGGCGCGTAGCTCGGGGTGCGCTTCGCGGCGCAGTTCGCGGAAGTAGATGAAGACCGCGAACCCGGCGAAACTCCACCACTGCAGCGCATATCCGAGGTTCACGAGGCTCAGGCCGGTGTCGCCGGGTGTCGGTGGCGGGAACGCCTGCACCGACGGGGTGTGCATCGCCGGCTGTTCGTGGGTCAGGAAGACGAAGCCGTTGTAGATGTTGCCGCCCCACTTGGTGAGCAACGCGGCGAGGTCGACCGTGCTCAGCTGCCCCGGTGGCGGATTGCTGGCGGACGGCGCCTCCCCTGGTGCGAGCGCGCCGGTGACGGTGACCGGTGTCGTTGCAGGCTTCTCGGCCTGTCCCGGTCTCGCGACGAAGCCGCGCACGACGGGGATCCGTGCTCCGGTGCCGTCGACGACGACCGGTGTCACGACCCAGTAGCCGTGCGCGCCGTGCAACAGCCGGCCGCTCACCAGCACCTGGTGCTTCGGGTCGTAGCGCCCGTGGAACCGGACCGGTTGCAGCGACCCGTCCGACGGGAACGTCTGTTGTGGCTTGAGCTCCGCGTCGAGGGCGACGACCGGCCGATCGCTGTCGTTCTTCATCGCCTTGGAGCCGCGGTCCTGCGCAACGCCCCACTGCCAGAGGCCGGCGATGACGCAGCCGATGATGAAGACGACCGCGGCCGCCAGCAGTCCCAGCATCCGGGGCCGGAACGCAGCACGAAACACGCCTGCAGGATACGTCGGGCGGCTTGGCGTTCCCTCAGCCGGCAGCCACCCGCGGCATCCCGAGATCCACGCCGGGGACCCGCGCCGGCTCCACGTCCAGGCTCTCGTATGGCGAGCCCTGCGCCGGCCGCGCGTCGCGCTCCCCCTTGACCGGCCACATCGCGACGGCCCGCTCGGCCTGTGCGGTGATCGTCAGCGACGGGTTGACCCCGAGGTTCGCGGAGACCGCGGAGCCGTCGACGACGTGCAGACCCGGATAGTTCCAGACGCGGTGATAAGGGTCGATGACGCCGTGCTCGGGGTCGGAGGAGATCGCGACACCGCCCAGGAAGTGCGCGGTCATCGGCATACCGAAGAACTCCGGCCAGCAGCCGCCGGCCACGACGTCGACCTTCCCGAGCTTGCTCAGCTGCTCGGAAATCGCCTGAATCGCCTTGTGCCCCGCGGGGATCCACCGTGGGTTGGGCTCGCCATACCCCTGCTCCGTGGTGATCCCGACCCGGCCGAAGCGACGCCGCGGCCGAGTCGTGATCGAGTTGTCGATGCTCTGCATCACCAGCGCGATGATGGTGCGCTCGCTCCACTTCGGGCCGAGTACCCGCGCGGCCCGGACCGGGCTCTTCGCGAGTTGCCCCAGCAGTTCCGCGGTCCGGCCGAGCGCCCCCTTGTCGCCGTCGACCAGGAACGTCGACATCAGCCCCATCAGGTTGGAGCCCTTGCCGTAGCGGACGTTCTCGATGTGGGTGCGCTCGTCGATGTGGAAGGACGTGGTGATCGCGACACCGCGGGTCAGGTCGACGTCGTGCGGCACGCCGACGGCCGCGGCGCCGCCGAGCTCCTCGGAGTTGGTGCGGGTGAGTTCGCCGAGCCGGTCGGACAGCCGCGGCAACCGGCCGGTCACCTTCATCCGGTGCAGCAGGTTCTGGGTGCCCCAGGTGCCGGCGGCCACGATCACCTGCTGGGCGGTGACGCTCCGCCGGTCCTTGGCGACCCAGGCGCCGGTGCGCTCGGTCGTCACCCGGAAGCCACCGGCGATGGGCTCGACCTCCACGGCCGTCCGCAGCGGTTCGATCTGCACGCCGCGGCGTTCGGCCAGGGCGAGGTAGTTCTTCATCAGGGTGTTCTTCGCCCCGACCCGGCAGCCGACCATGCAGTTGCCACACTCGGTGCAGCCGGTCCGGGCCGGTCCCTCACCGCCGAAGAACGGGTCCGCGACCTGGCGGCCGGCCTCACCGAAGAAGACGCCGACCGGTGTCTTGCGGAACGTCGAGCCGACACCGAGGGCGTTCGCGGTGTCCTTCATCAGCGTTTCGACCGGACCGTCGCACGGGTTCTGGTCGACCACGCCCAGCATGCGGCGGGCGACCTCGTAGTGCGGGCCGAGCTCGGCGTCCCAGTCGGTGATGTGGCCCCACTGCTGGTCGGCGAAGAACTCCGCCGGCGGTTTGTAGAGCGTGTTGGCGTAGTTGAGCGAGCCGCCGCCGACGCCGGCCCCGGCGAGGATCATCACGCCGGGCAGCTGGTGGTACCGCTGCACCCCGAAGCACTTCAGCCTCGGCGCCCACAGGTACTTGCGCAGGTTCCACGACGTCTTGGCGAACTCGTGGTCCTCGAAACGCCGACCGGACTCGTAGACGTGGACGTCATACCCCTTCTCGGCGAGCCGCAGCGCGGAGACCGCCCCGCCGAAGCCCGACCCGATGACTACCACGTCGTGATCGAATCCCGTTGCAGGCGTTTCGGATCGGCTCACCGTCATGACAGGCGGAAACCCTTCATCACCCGCATCCCGGTCGCCATCGACCGTGCCCAGACCTTCTCCGGGACGCCCGGCGGCACCTTGAACGGCGTGCCGTGCTGGACCGAGATGTTCTGCGATTCGGTGTATTTCAGGATGCCCTCCGCACCGTGGCGACGTCCCAGGCCGGACTCGCCCATGCCGCCCATCGGCGAGCCGTTGCTCCCCCAGGCGGCGATGTACCCCTCGTTGACGTTGACCGTGCCGCATCGCAGCTGGGACGCGATATGCCGGCCGCGCCGGGTGTCTTTACTCCAGACCGAAGCGTTCAGACCGTAATTGGTGTCGTTGGCCAGCGTGATCGCTTCCTCGTCGCTGCTCACCCGATAGATCGAGACGACCGGGCCGAAGGTCTCGTTCATCCGGCAGTCCATCGCCTGCGTGATGCCCTCGAGCACGGTGGGTTCGTAGAAGTAGGGGCCGAGCTCGGGTCGTGCATGACCGCCGGCGAGCACCGTCGCGCCCTTGGCGCGCGCGTCCTCGACGTGTTGGGTCACCCGGTCCAGTTGCGCCTGCGAGATCAGCGACCCCATGTCGACGCCCCAGTCCAGTTCGGCGCCGAGGGTCATCTTGCGCACGCGCGTCAGGAAGTGCTTCAGGAAGTCGTCGGCGATCCGCTCGTGCAGGATGAGCCGCTCGATCGAGATGCACAGCTGCCCGGCCGAGGAGAAGCAGGACCGCACGGCGCTCTCGGCCGCGTGCCGCAGGCTCGCGTCGTCCGCGACATACATGGCGTTCTTCCCGCCCAGCTCCAGCGACGCACCGACGAGCCGCGACGCCGCCCGCTCGGCGACCTTGCGGCCGGTCGCGGTCGAGCCGGTGTACATCACGTAGTCGGCGCGGTCGAGCACGGCCTCGCCGATCGTCCGGCCGGGGCCGAGCACGACCTGCAGGATGTCGCGCGGCAGCCCGGCCTGGTCGAGCAGTTCGACGGCCCGCAGCGCGGTCAGCGATGCCTTCTCGTCGGGCCGCAGCACGACGGCGTTGCCGGCGATCAGCGCCGGCAGCGCGTCGGTGATCGACATCGACAGCGGGTAGTTCCACGGCCCGACCACCCCGACGACACCGCGCGGCTGGTGCAGTTCGGTGGACTGCGTCAGCAGCGGTATGGCGCCCAGGTGGCGTCTCGGTCTGAGGTAGTCCGGTGCCTTGCGGGCGTAGTGACGGCTCACACCGGCGACGTCGAGCACCTCCTCGAACGCGTGCCGGCGGGCCTTGCCGGACTCCAGCTGGATCAGGTCCAGCAGCTCGCCCTGGTGGTCCAGCACCAGGTCGTGGTAGCGCAGCAGGATCTTGGCCCGGTCCGCCACCGAACGGGCGGCCCAGCGGGCCTGGGCGACGCGGGCCGCGTCATACGCCTGCTCCACGTCGGCGACGGTCGAGACGGGCAACGTGGCGACGACCCCGCCCGTGAACGGTGTCAGGCAGTCGAACCGTGGTGCGTCTCCCGCGGCGCGCACCCGGCGGGCGAGCCGCGCCGGGAGGGTCGGATCGACGACGTGCGGTGCCGGACTGGGACGGTGCTGCGAGCCCGGTGCCTCGGTGTCCGTGGTCTGCATGCCGAGAAGCTGATCCGTCATTACTCCAGAGTAACGTGACGGCTCTCACAGTGGTGGCGGGGCGATCAGCGATCCGTTCCCACCAAACCCGTCCCCACACACCGACCGTCGGCACTTCGGGACGCAGATCCCACCAATTCCCGTCCCGACACACCGACCGTCGTCACTTCGGGACACAGATCCCGGCAAACCCGTCCCGACACACCGACCGTCGGCACTTCGGGACGCGGATCCCACCAAACCCCGTCCCCACACACCGACCGTCGGCACTTCGGGACACAGATCCCGGCAAACCCGTCCCGACATACCGACCGTCGGCACTTCGGGACACAGATCCCGGCAAACCCCGTCCCCACACACCGACCGTCGGCACTTCGGGACACAGATCCCGCCAAACCCCGTCCCGACATACCGACCGTCGGCACTTCGGGACGCGGATCCCACCAAACCCCGTCCCCACACACCGACCGTCGGCACTTCGGGACGCAGATCCCGGCAAACCCCGTCCCGACACACCGACCGTCGGCACTACGGGACGCGGGAAACCGGAAACCGGACACAGATCCCGCCGGTCAGGACCGCTCGTACGGCGCAACCAGCGTCTCGACGCGCTGGAACTCCTTCAGCTCCGAGTAGCCGGTCGTGGCCATCGCCCGCCGCAGCGCGCCGACCAGGTTGGTGGTGCCGTCGGCGGTCTGGGCGGGACCGGTGAGGATCTGCTCGAGCGTGCCGACGGTGCCGACCTCCACCCGGTCGCCGCGCGGCAGGTGCTCGTGGTGCGCCTCGCTGCCCCAGTGGAACCCGCCGCCCGGCGCGTCGCTGGACCGGGCGAGGGACGCGCCGAGCATGACCGCGTCGGCGCCGCACGCGAAGGCCTTGACGATGTCACCGGACAGGCCCATCCCGCCGTCGGCGATGACGTGCACGTAGCGGCCGCCGGTCTCGTCCATGTAGTCGCGCCGGGCGGCGGCGACGTCGGCGACGGCCGTCGCCATCGGCACGTGGATGCCGAGTGCACGCCGGGTCGTGTGCGCCGCTCCCCCGCCGAACCCGACCAGGACGCCGGCGGCGCCGGTGCGCATCAGGTGCAGCGCCGCGGTGTAGGTGGCGACACCGCCGACGATGACCGGGACGTCCAGCTCGTAGATGAAGCGCTTGAGGTTCAACGGCTCCGCGCGCCCGCTGACGTGCTCGGCCGACACGGTCGTGCCACGGATGACGAAGAGGTCGACGCCCGCGTCGACGACGGTCTTCCAGTGTTCCTGCGTCCGCTGCGGGGACAGCGCGCCGGCGCACGTGACGCCGGCCTCGCGGATCTCGCCCAGCCGCTGGGTGATCAGGTCCGGGCGGATCGGCTCGCGGTAGATCTCCTGCATCCGGGAGATGGCGTCGGCCGGGTCGAGGCCCGCGATCTCCCGCAGCAGCGGCTCGGGGCTCTCGTAGCGGGTCCACAGCCCCTCGAGGTCGATGACGCCGAGCCCGCCGAGCTTGCCGAGCTCGATCGCGGACGCGGGGCTCATCACCGAGTCCATCGGCGCCGCGACGACCGGCAGGTCGAAGTGGTAGGCGTCGATCTGCCAGCCCACCGACACGTCCTGGGGGTCGCGGGTGCGCCGCGACGGCACGATCGCGATGTCGTCGAAGGAGTATGCGCGGCGACCCCGTTTGCCTCGGCCGATCTCGATCTCAGTCACGGCAGCAGGCTACCGGCCGGGCGTGAAGGGCGTGGCGCGAGGATGTCGGGTATGACGACCTCGAACGCACGGCGGGTCCGGGACTTCCACGACGCGCTGCACGACGGCTACCCGACCACGCCGACGGTCCCGGCGCCGTAGTTGCTCGCGCTGCGCGTGCGGCTGATCGACGAGGAGCACGCGGAGGTCGTCGAAGCCGCGCACGACCTCGCGGAACGTCTGCCGGACGCGCAGCCGGGCCGATCTTGCTCCTCTCGCGCACGAACTGGTCGACCTGCTCTACGTCACGTATGGCGCCCTCGCGGCCCTCGGCATACCCGCCGACGCGGCGTTCGACGAAGTGCACCGGGCCAATATGACCAAGGCCGGTGCACCACGCCGGGCAGACGGAAAAGTCCTGAAACCGAAGGGATTTCAACCCGCGTCCATGGATTCCGTCATCGCTGCGGCATCGGCTGACTGAGCGTGCCCCACCGGCGCCAGCCGGCGCGAGACGACGATCCCCAATGCCCCTGCGACGGCGGCGAGCGCCAGGCCGCTGCCGAACGCCGCGATCTGCGAGTGGGACGTCAACCCGCCGAACACGATCGCGGACACGGCGAGCAGCACCGAGGTCGTGAGCATCTCGGCGGTCTGGATCGACGACGCGTTGCGGCCCTGCTCGTCGGGAGCCGACATACCCATCAGCAGCACGGTGAGCGGCGAGTAGGCCAGCCCGATCCCGGTGCCGCCGACGAGCCAGGCGACGTACAGTACCCAGGCGGGCGTGGCGGGCCACGCCGCGGAAACAGCGCCCGTGACACCGATCGTGAGCAGCACCAGACCGATTCGCACCAGGCGTCGCTGGTCCTCGTGCGTCGTGCGTCGACCCGCGATCCAGGCGGCGACACTCCACGACAGCGCGCCGACGGTGAGGACCAGACCGGCCTCGGTGGCACTGAGGTGGTGCTGCCGGGTCAGCATCAGCGGCAGGTAGACCTCGGTGCCGGCGAACGCGGCGCCCAGCAGTGCGCGCGTGGCGATCACCGACGGCATCCCGCGTCCGCCGCGGAGCGTCCCGGCAGGCACCAGCCTGGGTACGAAGATCACCAACAGCAGCCCGCCGGTGACCGCCAGGCCCACTGCGAGCGCCGGCGCGCGGTCCGCCGCCAGCGAGAGTGCCACGGCGCCCAGCGCCGCGGCCGCGGCGGCGACCAGCCGGCGTCGGACCGACGACGCCGGCTCCCGCTCCCGCCGGATGGCCGGTAGCCGACGCATCGCCGGCAGCAGCAGGGCCAGGCCGGGTATGGCGAACGCTGCACCCACCCAGAACACCCAGCGCCACGACGCATGGGTTGCGAGGAACCCCGCGAGCGGCGGCCCGAACAGCGATGGCGCCACCCAGGCCGCGGAGATGCCGACGAAGACCCGCGGTCGCAGCGCTTCGGGGAACGCTGCGGCGATCAGCACGTAGAGGGCGACACTGTCCAGGCCGCCGCCGATGCTCTGCACCGTGCGGCCGAGGATGAGCATCGTCATCGACTGAGCGGCGCCGGCGAGCAGCAGTCCGGTCACGAACAGGCTCGCCCCGGTGACGATCACCAGCCTCGGCCCGGCGGAGTCCGCCCACGGCCCGGCGACGACCATCGCCAGCACGGCCGCGGCGAGCGGCACCGCGAACACGACCGGATAGATCGCCAGCCCGTCCAAATCCTTTGCGGCCGTGGGCATCGCGGTCGCCACTGCGATCTGCTCGAAGGCGACCAGCACCTCCAGCAGGACGACGCCGATCAGCGTCATCCGCCGGATCGGGGTCCACGAGGTGTCGCTCACAGGAGAACGCTAGATCCTCAAGCGGACTTGAGCACAAACGCCGCCTGTGCCGGCGCATTCTGTGGTGAAGTGTGTGGATGAACGACCTCGCACTCGCGCAGAGCAACACCGTCGACGACGTCCTGCGCCGGTCCGCCGGCCGGTTCGGTGCCCGGACGGCGCTGCGTTTCGAGGACCGCACGTGGTCGTATGCCGAACTCGACCGGGCGGTCGACGCGGTCGCCGGGCACCTGCAACGGCTCGGCCTGGAGCCCGGCGCACGCGTCGCGGCATACGGCAAGAACTCCGATGTGTATGTCGTGGCGTTCCTCGCCTGCTCGCGCGCGGGGTTGGTGCACGTGCCGATCAACTACAACCTGGTCGCCCGCGAACTCGACTATCTGCTCGCGCAGTCCGGTAGTTCGGCGCTCCTCGTCGACCCCGACCTGCGCGAGCGACTCGGCGACGTCGAGCACGCGCCCGAGGTGGTGCTGCCGATCCGCGGCGACGACTCGTTGCTGCAGGTGGCACAGTCAGGCGCGGCCGATCCCGAGACACCGCAGGTCTTCTCGGGGTCGAGCGACGACACGGTCGTGCAGCTGCTCTACACCTCCGGCACGACCTCCGCGCCGAAGGGCGCGGTGATGACCCACCGGGCGCTGGTCAGTGAATACGTCAGCTGCGTCCACGCGCTGGACTTCGCCGAGGACGACGAGGCGCTGCACGTGATGCCGCTCTACCACTCGGCGCAGATGCACGTGTTCGTGCTGCCCGGGTTGATGGCCGGAAGCAGCAGCACGATCATCGAGCGGCCCGACCCGGCCGACATCCTGCGCCGCCTGTCGTCCGACGGGCACCGGTCCTTCTTCGCCGCACCGACCCTGTGGGTGGCGCTGGCCAACCAGCCGGACTTCGCCGAGCGCGGCCTGGGCGAGCTGCGTCGCGCCTACTACGGCGCGTCGATCATGCCGGTGCCGGTCCTGCGCCGGTTGCAGGAACGCTCCCCCGACCTGGGCTTCTACAACTGCTTCGGCCAATCCGAGATCGCGCCGCTGGCGACGGTGCTGCGGCCCGAGGAGCACGCCGACCGGCCGGACAGCGCCGGACGCCCGGTGCTGTTCGTCGAGGCAAGGGTGGTGGACACCGACGGCAACGAGGTCCCGCCCGGGGAGCAGGGCGAGATCGTCTACCGCTCACCGCAGCTGTGCAACGGCTACTGGGACAACCCGGACGCGTCGGCGGCGGCGTTCGCCGACGGCTGGTTCCACTCCGGCGACCTGGTCCGGATGGACGAACAGGGCTACGTCTTCGTCGTCGACCGCATCAAGGACGTCATCAACACCGGCGGCGTGCTGGTCGCGTCGCGGGAGATCGAGGACGTGCTCTACACGCATCCCGCGGTCGCGGAGGTCGCCGTCGTCGGCATACCCGACGAGAAGTGGATCGAGGCGGTCGCGGCGTTCGTGGTGACCAAGGGCGAGGTGACCCAGGACGAGCTCGTCCAGCACGCCCGCACCGGGCTGGCGCCGTTCAAGGTGCCCAAACGCATCGAGTTCGTCGACGACCTGCCGCGCAACGCATCGGGCAAGATCCTCAAACGGGAGCTGCGCGCGGCCGCCGACTGACCCGCACGGCCACAAACTGGACCCATCTTGTTACCCGTTTAGTCACCACGACGCCAGCAAGTGGTGCGATCCTGAAATCTTGCGCGCGAGCCGGTCACCCGGTCAGTGACGTGAGTACCGGGAAGGCCACCAAGTCTCGTATGACCGTTGCCGCGCGTCGTCCCCGTCGGGCGATGCAGTCACCGATCGCCTACCTGTTCGTCCTGCCGGCGCTGGCGATCTTCTTCGTCTTCACCATCGGCCCGACGCTCTACACCGCGTTCATCTCGCTGTTCAACTGGAACCCGCTGAACATCTCCCAGTCGACCTACATCGGGCTGGACAACTACAAGAACGCCTTCACCTCGCAGGCCGAGCCGTCGTTCTGGGAGACCGCGCGGATCTCGGCCTACTTCGTGGTGGCGATGGTGGTGCTCGGGCCGCTGATCGCCCTGCTCATCGCGTTGCTGCTGCAGCGCGGTGGCCGGGTGATGACGGCGACCCGCACCGCCACCCTGCTCCCCCACGTGACGCCGCTGGTCGCGACGTCGCTGGTCTGGATGTGGATCTTCAACGACAAGTTCGGGCTGGCCAACCAGGCACTGCACGCCTTCGGGATCGGCGGCAAGGACTGGTTGCACAGCAACACCTGGGCGATGCCGGTGGTGATCTTCGTGTCGCTGTGGCACGAGCTCGGTTTCATCTCGATCATCATCCTGGGTGGCCTGACGACCATGTCCAGCGAGCTGTCCGAGGCGGCCAAGGTCGACGGGTGCAGCGCCTTCCAGGAATTCATCCACATCACCCTCCCGCAGCTGCGGCCGGTGATGTTCTTCGTGGTCGTGATCAGCACGATCACCTCACTGCAGGCATTCACGCAGTTCTTCACGATGACCGGCGGTGACTACGGCACCGGCACGCTGAGTTACGAGATCTATCAGCAGGCCTTCGTCGTCTTCCACACCGGGTATGCCGCCGCCCTCGCCATCGTGCTGCTCGTCATCACCGCGGCGCTGTCGCTCCTCCAATTCACCCTGAATCGCGCACGCGACTGACACCTCAAAAGAAGGGGAAAGATCATGTCACACAACACAACTCGCAGTCGTTCCGTAAAGCTGCTCACCGCTGTGGCGGTCGTCGGGCTGGCCGGCGTCACCGCCGCGTGCGGCTCGACCGGCAGCGGCGGCTCCAGCGGCGGCGGGGGCACCGGTGGAGGTGGCGGCGGCGGTGGTGGCGGCAAGGTCACGGTCACCTTCATGGAGGCGATGTCGAGCGGCACCCTGAAGCCGGCGCTGCAGGCACAGGCCGCGGCGTTCGAGAAGGCCAACCCGAACATCAAGATCGACCTGCAGCCGTACTCCGACTACGGCACCCTCGCCAACAAGCTGAAGGCGGCCACCTCGGCGGGCAAGCCGCCGACGATCGCGCAGGTCTACCCGAACGACGCTGCGACGTATGCCGCCAGCAAGGTCATCATCCCGCTCGACTCCTTCAGCGGGGAGTCGCAGACCGTCAGCACCTTCTACCAGGGCATCCAGAACGACCTGAAGCTGTCGGACGGCAAGACCTGGATGTGGCCGTTCGCGAAGTCGACGGTGATCATGTACTACAACCCGACGATGCTCAAGGCTGCCGGCCAGCAGGTGCCCAAGACCTGGGCGCAGTTCGCGACGGTCGCCAAGGCCGTCTCCAAGAACGGCGTCACCGCCCTGTCGATCGACCCGGGCAGCAGCAGCGCCCCGGCCGGCGGCACCGCCGTGTTCGAGATCCTCTGCCAGGCGTTCGGGACACCGGCGTGGACCAAGGACGGCAAGCCGCAGTTCGACTCACCCGCCGCGGTGCAGGCGCTGACGTACCTGACCAACCTGAAGAAGGCGGGCGCTCTCGCCATCGGCAGCAACTACCCCGGTCAGACCGCGCTCGGCGCGCAGAAGGGCACCTTCGACATCTCCAGCGTCGCGTCGTACTACTACAACAAGCAGGCGGTGGGCAAGAAGTTCACCATGCAGACCGCCGCCGTGCCGAAGGGCCCGTCCGGCAACGCCAACCAGCTCGCCGGTGGCAACGTGGTGATGTTCGGCAAGGCCAGCAAGGCACAGCAGCAGGCCGCGTGGAAGTTCCTGCAGTTCCTCACCACCCCGCGGCAACAGGCGATCTGGTCCCAGTCCAGCGGCTACCTGCCGGTCACCGCCAAGGCGCTGCCGCTGATGAAGGACTTCCTGAAGAAGAACCCCTACCAGAAGACGGCCGCGGAGGCCCTGCAGTGGGCGGTCGGCACGCCGCCGTACACCTCGGTCACCGAGACCCAGGGTGACCTGGCCGTCGGGCTGCAGGCAGCACTCGGCAGCGGCAAGGACCCGGCCGCTGCCCTGAAGAGCGCCCAGGCCAACGCCGAGAAGCACGTGAAAGCAGGACAGTGACCGACGGAGCCATCGGCACCGCCCACCGACCCGGTCGCCGCGTGACGGGACGGCGCACCTCGCGCCGTCCCGGATCGCGGCGGCTGGGTGGCGTCGCCCGCGCCGTCGTCGCGGGCGTCGTCGGACTGCTGTTCATCGCACCGCTGTACTGGGTCTTGGTCACCTCGACGCTGACCACGTCGGAGGCCTACAACTTCAGCTGGTCCTCCCTGGTGCCGCACTGGTCCTTCACCAACTACGAGCGCGCCTGGCACGCGGCACCCTGGGAGCGGTTCTTCAGCAACACGATCTTCATCGCCGTCTGCACGGTCGCACTCGCGATCTTCACGTCCCTGCTGGCGGGTTACGCGTTCTCGGTCATGCGGTTCCGCGGCCGTGGCGCACTGTTCGGGCTGGTGCTGTCGGTGATGATGGTCCCGCAGACCGTGCTGCTGATCCCCGACTACATCATCGCGCAGCACCTCCATCTGCTGGACACCTACTGGATCCAGATATTGCCTTTCGGCGCAAGCGTTTTCGGCATCTTCCTGGTGCGTCAGTTCTTCCTCAACGTGCCGACGGAGCTCTTCGAAGCGGCCGAACTCGACGGCGCCGGTCCGATCCGGATGCTCTTCTCGATCGGCCTGCCGATGGTGCGCCCCGCCCTCCTCGTGCTCGGCCTGCAGGTGCTGATGGGCTCGTGGAACGCCTTCCTGTGGCCCTACGTGATGACCGACTCCAACGCGGTGCGCCCGATCGAGGTGGGCCTGTCGGTGTTCAGCGGCACCAACGGCACCGACTACACCGGTCTGTGTGCCGGCGTCACCTTCACCACCGTCCCGGTGCTCGTGGTCTTCCTCCTGCTGCAGAAGCACTTCATCACCGGCGCGTTCTCCTCCGCGGGTGGCGTCCGTGGCTGATCCCGTACGTCGCGTCCTCCTCCTCGACCTGGACGGCACGCTCTGCCTCGGCGACGGGCCGGCGCTGCGGTACGCCGAGGGGGTCGACGCGCTGCTGGTGGCACGCGGCATGCAGCCCGACGTCTTCGCGGACGTGCTGGAGTTCGTGTCCCTGCCCGCCTCCGAACACGCTGTCCGGTATGCCGACTCACCGCTACGCGATGCACAGGATCCGTGGGTGGCGACGCTCTGGCTGGCACGGCGGCACGGCCTGACACCGGCCGATCTCGAACCGGCGTTCCTCGCCTCGCGCGCTGCGCTCGAGCGTGACGAGTTCGACCTGCACGCCGACCCGGAACTGGTCGACCTGCTGCGCCACCGGCCGCCCGACGTGCGCGTCGTGCTCGGCACCAACTCACCCGACGTCGGCATGGCCCGGCTGCTGACCCGGCTCGGGGTCGACGACCTGCTGGACGACGTGCGCACCTCCCAGCGCAAGCACACACCCGAAGGCATGCCGAGGCTGCTCGCGCACATCCAGCGCGAATATCGCGTCACCACGAACCAATTGCTGTCGGTCGGCGACAACTGGCCGAACGATCTGGCACCCGTCACCGCTGCCGGTGGCAGCACCGCGTACGTCGACCGGTTCGGCCACACCGAGCTGCCCGCCGACCTGCGCAGCGACACCGTCGCCGGTCTGGTGCCCGGCATCCGTCACTGGCTCGCCGGCGAGCCGGCATCCACCCCGTCAACCGTCAAGGAGCGTCAATGACCGTCATCGAGTTCTGGGGCGGCCTCGGCGTCATCGGTTCGAGCAAGCTGACCCTGACCGAGGGTGACCACCGGGTGATGCTCGACATCGGCCTCGACATCCCCAGCCACACCGACCTGTTCCGGTCACCGGTCCGCGAGCGCCCCGGTCGTGAGCTCGCCGACCGGCTGCGCCTTCGTATGGCGCCACGCGTCCCGGGCCTGTGGGACCGGCGCTGGCTGGCCGACGAGGATGCGGACCTGGCCGAACCGACCACGAAGACAGCGGTTTTCGCCAGCCACGCGCACATCGATCACACCGGGCTGGCCGGCTTCGTGCGCCCGGACATACCGATGCACGCGCACGCCGACACGGTGCGGGTGCTGGATGCCCTGGAGGCGTCCGGGGAGCAGCTGGCGGGCTGCGCGCCGGAGTGGATCCCGTTGCACGACGGGGAGACTCGCGACTTCGGGCCGTTCACGGTGCAGTGCATCCGGGTGGATCACGACGTGCCGGGCGCCAGCGGCTACCTGGTGACCTGCCCGGACGGCCGGCTGGCCTTCACCGGCGACCTGCGGTTCCACGGCCGGCATCCGGACCTCACCCGGGGTTTCGTCGAGCGGGTGCGCGGGGTGGACGCCTTCGTCACCGAGGGCACCCTGATGAGCTTCGACCCGCCGGAGGGAGTGGTTCGCGACGAGGACGCGGTCAACGCGGACTTCGTGCAGACACTGGGTCATTCGGGCGTGGTCCTGATGTCGGTCTATCCGCGCGACGTCGAGCGTGCAGCCGAGTTCGTCGAGCTGGCCCGGCAGCACGAGCGCACCATCCTGTGGCCGGCCGGCATCGCGGACTTCCTGCAGCGCATGGGTGTCGACGCGCAGCCGCTGACCACCGAGAAGGTGGCCGATGTCCGGGCGCAGCCCGCGTCATACATCGTGCAGGTGGCGGTCGACGACCTGCCCGGCCTGCTGGACCTGCCGATCGAGCAGGGCACCCCGTTCTTCCACGCCAACGGCGCTCCGTTGGGTGAATTCGATCCGCAGTGGGCGGTCTTCGCCGATTGGGTCGAGGCCCTCGGGATCGACCTGCTGCGCCGTGGCTCGTCGGGGCACGCGACCGCGGACGCGACGTTCACCATGATCGAGGCGATCCACCCGAAGGTGGTCTTCCCGATCCACACCATGGCCCCGACGCGGTTCCTCGTGCCGGCCGGCGTGCGCCGGGTCATCCCGCACTACGGCGAGCGCTTCGACCTGCGCGGCGACCTGCTCAGCTGACCGAGCGGGTCAGCGGGAGTAGTTGGGGGCCTCCACGATGCCCTGGACGTCGTGGGGGTGGGACTCCTTCAGCCCGGCCGTGGTGATGCGCACGAACCGGCCACGCTCCTGCAGCTGCGGGATGGTGCTGGCGCCGACGTAGAACATCGACTGGTGCAGCCCGCCGACGAGCTGGTGGATCACGGTGCCGAGCGGGCCACGGTAGGGAACGCGGCCCTCGATGCCCTCGGGCACGATCTCGTCGTCACTGGCGACGTCGGCCTGGAAGTAGCGGTCCTTGGAGAAGGACTTCTTGCCGCGCGAGGCCATGGCACCCAGCGACCCCATGCCGCGGTAGGTCTTGAACTGCTTGCCGGCGACCAGCATCAGGTCGCCGGGCGACTCCTCGCAACCGGCGAGGAGGGATCCGATCATCACCGAGTCCGCACCGGCCACCAGCGCCTTGGCGATGTCGCCGGAGAACTGCAGACCGCCGTCACCGACGACCGGGACGCCCGCGGGTTTGCAGGCCAGGGAGGCTTCGTAGATCGCGGTCACCTGCGGCACACCGACACCCGCGACGACGCGGGTCGTGCAGATCGAGCCCGGGCCGACACCGACCTTGACCCCGTCCACGCCGGCCTCGACCAGCGCGGCGGCTCCTTCACGGGTCGCCACGTTGCCGCCGAGGATCTCCACGTGCCGGGTCGCCGGGTCCGACTTCAGCTTGCGGATCATGTCGAGCATCAGGCGGGCGTGGCCGTTGGCGACGTCCGGCACCAGCACGTCGACGCCGGCCTCGACCAACGTGGTCGCACGCTCCCACGCGTCACCGAAGTAGCCGATCGCGGCGGCGACGAGCAACCGTCCGTCGGAGTCCTTGGACGCGTAGGGGAACTGTTCGGACTTCACGAAATCCTTGACCGTGATCAGCCCGGCGAGCTTCCCGTCGCCGTCGACCAGGGGCAACCGCTCGCGCTTGTGCTGGCGCAGCAACGCCGTCGCGTCGTCCCGGCTGATGCCGACCGGCCCGGTGACCAGCGGCGCCGCCGTCATGACCTCGGAGACCTTCGTGGTGGCCCATTCGGCGACCGGCGTGAAGCGCAGGTCGCGGTTGGTGATGATGCCGATCAGGTGGTCGTCGACGTCCACGACCGGCAGGCCGGAGACCCGGTAGCGTCCGCAGGTCTCGTCCAGCTCCTCCAGGGTCGCGTCCGGTCCGATGGTGACCGGGTTGGAGATGATGCCGGTCTGGGTGCGCTTGACCAGGTCGACCTGCTCGGCCTGGTCGGCGATCGACAAGTTGCGGTGCAGCACCCCGAGACCGCCCTGGCGCGCCATGGCGATCGCCATCCGGGCCTCGGTGACGGTGTCCATCGCCGCGGACACCAGCGGCACGCGCAGGCTGACCTCCCGGGTCAGCCGGCTGGTGGTGTCGACCTCACTGGGGATGACGTCGGTCTCCCCGGGCAGCAGCAGCACGTCGTCATAGGTGAGACCCAGTTGGCCGAACTTGGCGGGAACGTCGAAGGAATGGGCGGGCGCAGGAGACTCCTCGAAGGCCATTACCGAAGTGTAGGAGGCCGGGCTGAGCCCGCCGAACGGAGGTCAGTGCCCGTCGTCGGTGCTGGTCGGCGTCGGGACGCTCGACGAGCTGGACTGCGAGGATCCGCTGCTGGACGACGAGCTGCTCGACGGCGTGACGATCGGGGACCAGATGGGTGTGCCCGTGGTGCTCGTGGCCGTGGGCGACGGCGACCGGGTCGGCTTCGGCGGGCGTGGCGGGTGCGTGGGGTGCGGCCGCCTCGTCGGCGAACCCGGCGAGGTGCTCGAACTCGACGGGGTCGACCTCGGCGTGGGCGTGGTGGGCGTCGCCGAGCTCGTGCTGGACGACGTGCTGCTCGGGGCCGACGACGGCGAGGCCGACGAGCGCGGCGACGCGCTCGTGGCGGCGGGAGAGGCGGAGCTGCTCCCCGGCGGGGCGCCGTGGTGCCGCAGCACCGCGCCCGGCAGGACGCGGGGCAGTGCGGACGGACGGGACGACCGGGACTGCGAGGACGGGGGCAGGCCGATCCCGGTGGACGGCATCCGCGTGACGCCCTGGTCCCCGGTCACCGCGCTACGGGTCCCGGCCGGCGCGCGGTGCGTCGAGGTCGCGGCTCGGGTGCTGACCGGCCCGGCGGCACCCGCGCCGAAGTCGGAGCTGCGGTGCACGAAACCCATCTGCTGGGCGACCCGGCTCAGCCCGGGCACGCCGCTCACGGCGGCTGCGACACCGGAGACCGACAGGGTCCCGACGGTGATCGCGGCGATGACGCCGACGCGGGCACGGGTGTGCCTGGTGCGTGCGTAACGGCCGACCGGCCGCGGGTGGTCGGGGGCGTCGATCTGGCGGACCCACTCCTGCAGGGCGTCACCGGCCACGTCGGTATGACGCGGCGGCCGCCGGCCACCGATCGCGTCGAGCATCTGGTCGTCGCGCCGGATGTCCTCGATGTTCGGCGTCACAGCTCGCGCTCCTCGCCGTCGAGGAAGCCACGCAACCGGCCGAGCGCCCGGTGCTGCGCCACCCGCACCGCACCGGCCGACATGCCCAGGGCGTCCGCCGTCTCCTCCGCGGAGAGACCGACGGCGACGCGCAGGACGAGGATCTCACGGTGTTGTGCCGGCAACCGGTCGAGCAGGGCCCACAGTCGCCCGGACTGCTCGTCGGCCATCGCGCAGTCCTCGGGGCCCGGAGCGGCGTCGGCCGAGTCCGGGATCTCGTCGGTCGGCGTCGGGCGACGGATCACCCCACGCTGCACGTCAGCCACCTTGTTGGCGGCCACACGGTAGACGAAGGCTTCGAAGGGTGCGCCGCGGTCGGCATAGCGCGGCAGCGCTGTGAGCACAGCCACGCACACCTCCTGCGCCGCGTCGGCCGCGGCATCGGCGGCAGCAGAGAAACGCCCCAGCTTGCCGCGTGCGTAACGGACGGCCAGCTGATGGACGGCTGCCATGAGTTCGTCGGTCGCGGCCGCATCACCGTCGCGCGCAGCCGTGGCCAGATCACGCAGCGAAACCCGCGCGTCCGACCGTGACATCGGCCGAAGGGGCGAAAACGTTACGGGGGCAGCACCCACCGCCTCGGCCAGGCCCTCCTGGCCGACCCTCGATCGTGAAATCCCCGAGCTCACGTTCTTCCTAGATCCGGAAACAGGTCGTACGTGCAAGTAACCGTAGCTGCCAGAGTATGACGACAGGTACGGCCGGTGCCAGCCCGCCGGAAAACCGCGCCGTTCTGCGATCCGGTCGCAAGACGGCCGCTGTTCGCGCCCGCGGACCCCGCAGGATGCGGGACGGCCCCGCCATACCGAGGTGCTGTATGGCGGGGCCGCAGGGCCGGATCGCGGAGGCGATCAGTGGCCGTGGCCGTGACCGTGACCGGCCTCGGCGTCGTCGTCTTCCTTCTTGTCGACCACGAGCGTGTCGGTGGTCAGCACCATCGACGCGATCGACGCGGCGTTGCGCAGCGCGGAGCGGGTGACCTTGACCGGGTCGATGACGCCCTGCTTGATCAGGTCGCCGTACTCGCCGGTGGCGGCGTTCAGGCCGCTGCCGACCGGCTCCTCGCGCACGCGGGACACTGCCACGTAGCCCTCGAGGCCGGCGTTCTCGGCGATCCAGCGCAGCGGCTCGACCGAGGCCTTGGCGATCAGCGCGGCGCCGGTGGCCTCGTCACCCGTGAGGTCGAGCTTCTCGACCACGGACGACGCGTGCACCAGGGCCGAGCCACCGCCGGCGACGATGCCCTCCTCGATGGCCGCACGGGTCGCCGAGATGGCGTCCTCGATGCGGTGCTTCTTCTCCTTCAGCTCCACCTCGGTGTGGGCGCCGACCTGGATGACGCAGACGCCACCGGCCAGCTTGGCGAGGCGCTCCTGCAGCTTCTCGCGGTCCCAGTCGGAGTCGGTGCGCTCGATCTCGGCCTTGAGCTCCTTGACCCGGCCGCCGACGGCCTCGGCGTCACCCTGACCGTCCACGATGGTGGCGGTGTCCTTGGTGACGACGACGCGGCGGGCCTGGCCCAGCATGTCCAGGTCGACCTGGTCGAGCTTGAGGCCGACCTCCTCGGCGATGACCTGGCCACCGGTGAGGATCGCGATGTCCTGCAGCATGGCCTTGCGGCGGTCGCCGAAGCCCGGCGCCTTGACGGCGACGACGTTGAAGGTGCCACGGATCTTGTTGACCACCAGCGTGGACAGGGCCTCGCCCTCGATGTCCTCGGCGATGATCAGCAGCGGCTTACCGGACTGCACGACCTTCTCCAGCAGCGGCAGGATGTCGGCGATCGCCGAGATCTTGCCCTGGTTGATCAGGACGTAGGCGTCCTCGAGCACCGCTTCCATGCGCTCGGTGTCGGTGACGAAGTAGGGCGAGATGTAGCCCTTGTCGAACTGCATGCCCTCGGTGAACTCCAGGGCGGTCTCGGCGGTCGAGGACTCCTCGACGGTGATGACGCCGTCCTTGCCGACCTTGTCGAACGCCTCGGCGATCAGCCCGCCGATCGTCTGGTCCTGCGCGGACAGGGCGGCGACCTGGGAGATCTCCTCCTTGCCCTCGAGCTCGCGGGCGCTGGCCAGCAGCTGCTCGCTGATCGCGTCGACGGCCTGGTCGATACCGCGCTTGAGGGCGGCCGGGCCGGCTCCCGCGGCGACGTTGCGCAGGCCTTCCTTGACCATCGCCTGGGCGAGCACGGTCGCGGTGGTGGTGCCGTCACCGGCGATGTCGTTGGTCTTGGTGGCGACTTCCTTCGCCAGCTGCGCGCCGAGGTTCTCGTACGAGTCCTCGAGCTCGACCTCACGGGCGATGGTGACGCCGTCGTTGGTGATGGTCGGCGCGCCCCACTTCTTGTCGATGACGACGTTGCGACCCTTCGGGCCCAGCGTCACCTTGACGGCGTTGGCGAGGGCGTCGACGCCCCGCTCGAGCGCCTTGCGCGCGGAGTCGTTGAACTCCAGTTCCTTTGCCATTGTTGGCCTTTCGTCAATTGATCGCGTATGACGATGCCCTAGCCCCACCTGGTGGCTGGGCTAGGGCGCGTCATACGCAAATGCGTGGGGATCGTTACTTGGTGACGACCGCGAGGACGTCGCGGGCCGAGAGGATCAGCAGCTCCTCGCCGGCGTACTTCACCTCGGTGCCGCCGTACTTGGAGTAGATGACGCGGTCGCCGACTGCGACGTCGAGCGGGACCCGCTGGCCGTTGTCGTCGATGCGACCCGGGCCGATCGCCAGGACCTCGCCCTCCTGGGGCTTCTCCTTGGCGGTGTCCGGGATGACCAGGCCGGAGGCGGTGGTCTGCTCGGCCTCGACGGACTTGACGACGATGCGGTCCTCGAGCGGCTTGATGTTCACCGACACGGTGTGACCTTCCTGTTCTGGGGCCCGATCTGGCGGGCCGTGGATGCGTACCCCGGGAGGGTGCAACCGATGGATCACGTCGTGGGCGCCGTCGCGGGGGTCGACCACGAAATGCGGTTAGCACTGTCCCAGGAAGAGTGCCAACACAGAATCTAGGCGTTCATTAGCACTCACGCAACTTGAGTGCCAAAACCCGTCGTGTCAGCCCCTCGCGACGGCGTACGTCGCCGTCGTACTCATCAGCAGGGTCGCGTGGGCCGGTGCCGCCGTGCCGGCGCCGCCGGGGACCCGGCGCAACGGGACGGTCACCGAGTTCCGGACGGTGACGTTCCTGCCCCGGTCGATCGCGAAGACGAAGACCCCGTTGCCGTGGACGACGCCGCTGCGGCGATGCGGCGCCGGCGCAGTGAGCACCTTCGTCGGCGCCGTCCCGTTCGCGGTGACCGTGACGGTCGCCTTCCCCGGGGTGTAGCCGACCTCGCCGGTCGGCCCCCAATTGGCGGCCGGCCGCGCGAAGACGGTGTACCCGACCCCGCTGACGACGAGCCATTCCTTGCCGGTGGGCGCCCAGCCGGGACCGGTCAGGTAGGGCGTCCGGTATGCCGAGCCGGCATCCGCCCCGGCATACCAGCGCAGGTCCGCCGACGGATCGGCGAGCCGTTCCTGCTCGGAGAACTTCCCGGTGCCCGCGCCCCAGCCGGTCCACCGGTACAGCGGTGCGAACGCACCCTCCGTGCGTGTGCCGGACGCCGGCCGCAGGGTCTGTTCGCGGCCGGCGAAGGACACGACGATCCGTACGCTGCGGCGATCTCCGGGCAGCGCCACGAGCAGGCGCTGCGTCGGGTCGTCTCCCACCGACGCGTAGTCCACCGGCCGCAGCGCCGTGTCCACTGCCACTGTCGTGCCGCCGGAGCGGACGCTCAGCGCGCTGGGCCGCGTGTCGACGAACCCCGAGGCGGCACCGAACGACGTACGTGAGGCCCATTCGAGGGACAGCAGCACGCCACCGCGAGGCGCGCGGACGGTGTGGGTGGTGCCGTCGTCGTCATTCGTCGCGCTCGAGGACAAGGTCGCACTGAGCAGGATCTCGGCGTTCGGGACCTCCATGACCAGGTCGTCGGACGCCACGCCCGTGGTGTAGTCGCCGGCTCGGGTCGCGCCGGTGGCCAACCGGCCCTTGGCGTCGCCGTCCGTTCGCTGCGAGAGCACCCCGACGGCGACGCCGGCGGCCACGAGCAGCACGACGAGCAGGGCGGCGATCCACCTGCCGCGGTGTCCGCCGAGTGCTGGTAGGTCAGCCACTGCGCTCAGCCCCGCCCGTCGGTGGTTGCGGTGGACACGTCCACCTCGTGCGTCGTCGGCGCGCCGGGCCAGTGGCTGTCCTCGGGCACGATCTCGGTGGGCAAGCGGTACCGCAGCCGCACGGTGGTCGAGTTCGTCGCCGGTACCAGCCAGGCCCGGGTCGCCGCCTGCACCGAGTCCCCGATCACCGTGTCGCTGCCCGCAACCCGCGGTTTCGCGGAGACCCCGTCCACCGTGACGGACACGGTCGGCGGGCCGGTCGGGGTGTACACGGCGCGCTTGGAGTCGGCGTGGGTGGCATAGACGGTCACGTCCTGGTCGACCCGGGTCGCGCTCGCGCCCTGGACGACCAGCCACTCCTTGCCGTCCGGGGCGACCCCCAGGCCGGGCACGTAGACACCGCGATAAACCGGGAGCGTGCAGCTGACATCGGCGTTGCTCTGCGTCGACGTCTTCAGCGTGTCCTCGCAACCCGGGTAACCCCCGTCTCTCGCCTCGCCCGAGATGGTCGAGGTGAAGCTGCTGCCGCCGACGCGGCTCTCCACCCGGGCGTCGGAGGCGTCACCCGCCACCACGAGGGTCACCGACGCCGCACCGTCGGCCATGACGAACGCCTTGGCCAGCGGGTAGCGGTGCCCCCCGGTCACCAGGGTCAGGTCCGTCCCCGGGTCCCGCCGGTCGCGGGCACTGCTGCCCGGCCACACGGCCGGCCCGCCGAAGCCGAGCTTCGGGTCCCACGACACCTGGACCAGGCTCGCACCGTCCGGGGCGCGGACCTCGCCGCCGCCGGCATCGGGGTCCCCGATCGTGGTCCCGGTGCCGACGGTGATCGGCAGTGCGCCGAACGCCACCGGCAGGTAGCCGTGCTGCTCGGTCAGCTGGCCGGAGGACGCCGTCAGACCCTCGATGCGATCGCCGACCCGGGTCCCGTGCCCGCCCTGCGGGCTCCACCCGGTCCGGCTCACCTGCGACCTCGGATCGGGGACGGCCGGGAAGTCCATGCCGGTGGTCACCCGCATGGTGGTCCTGGCGGGAGCGCGCGTGTCGGCACCGGGGTCGCGCTCCGCGGACACCACGACGCCGACACGCACGGCGGCCGCGACACCGGTGCGGATCGGGACGACGTAGTCGCGGGTCGGGTCGGGATCGTCGTCGTCCAGGCCGGCGGTGCGTCGCGACGTGGTCGCGCGCTCGCCGTTGACGGTCACCGACACTCCCGGTGTGCCGACCGCCGTGTAGGACGCCGCGTGGTCGCCGTCCGTCCACCGGGCCGCCGGTCCGGCCACCTGCGCCCCGGCTGCGCTGACGACGGCCCATTCGTGGCCTTGGCTCGCCCAGCCGAGCCCGTCGAGGTATGGCGTCCGCGTCATACCGCGGAGCGCCGCACGGCACTCCCACACGAACGGCGAGGACGGGTCACGCGGCTGCTCCTGCGCCATCGCCGGCGCTCTGCCGGCCTGCACGGGTCGGTAGAGGGGCGCGAAGGCACCCATCTGCCGCTGACCAGTGGCCACGGAGATCGACTGGGTGCGCCCTTCGAACGTCAGGGTCAGCTGCAGCTGCGAGAGGTCGCCCGACAGTGCGACGAGCCGTTCGCCCTCGCTGTACGACCTCGCCGGCGCGACGCCGGCGGAAGCCACCAGCACCGAGGTCTGCTGCGAACGGACGACGAGCCTGCTCGCGTGCGAACCGGCGGTGAAGGCGTCCTCGCCCGTCGCCCGGAAGAGCGTCCAGTGCAGCTGCACCAACTGTCCGCCACTCGGCGCGTCGGCCGTGACCAGCTCACCGGCCGCGCGGTCCACCATGGATGCCTCGTGCCCTACCGCCGCACTCACGCTCAGGGTCGCACCGGGCACCGCGAAGTGATACGTCTGGTTGAAGGAGCCGTCCGACAGCGCGTAGTCGCCCTGGCGTGACTCCCCCACCGCCATCCGGTCCTTGTCCGCCTCGTGCCGCCCGAACAGCACCGCGCTGAGCGCGACCGCGGCGACCAGCAGCAGCGCGACGGCGATCACCGAGCGGCGGCGCCACCAGCGCAGTTCGTGGGTGTTCACATCACGGTGGACGTTGTGTCCCGGACTACCGTTCCGCCCGGACCGCCGTTTCGCACCCGGATACGTGGTTGTGGTGGACACGTCGACCAGGTATGTCGCCGGCGTGCCCGCAGGGTTGCTGTGCGCGGGCACGAGCGTCGTCGGCAGCCGGTAGCGCAGCCGCACGGTGGTCGAGTCCGTCGCCGGGACCAGCCAGGCACGCGTCGCCACCCGCACTCCGTCGCCGAGCACCCTGTCGCGGCCCGCGACCCGTGGTTTCGCGGAAACCCCGTCGACCGTGACGGACACGGTCGGCGGCCCGGTCGGGGCGTAGTCGACGTCGGCCTTGTCGTGGGCGTCGTACACGCTCACGTACCCGTCCTCCCGGGTCGTGTTCGCACCCTGGACGACCAGCCACTCCTTGCCGGCCGGTGCGATGCCCAGACCCGGGACGTAGACACCCCGGTAGACCGGCAGCGTGCAGGTGACCCAGGAGTGCGTCGTCCGCCATGTCTTCGAGGACCTGTCCTCGCAACCCGGGTAGGAGCTGCTCACCGTGCGGGTGGGTGTCGACCCGGCGACGGAGCCGAACGTGCGACCGCCGAAGCTGCTCTCCAGCCGGGCGTCGGAGGCGTCACCCGCCACGACGAGGGTGACCGACGCTGCGCCGTCGGCCATGGCGAACGCCTTGGCCAGCGGGTAGCGGTGCCCCCGGTCACCAGGGTCAGGTCGGTCCCCGGGTCCCGCCGGTCGCGGGGACTGCTGCCCGGCCACACGGCAGGCCCGTCGTAGACGGGGTTCGGGTCCCATGACACCTGGACCAGGCTCGCACCGTCCGGGGCGTGCACCTCGCCGCCGCTGGCATCGGGGTCCCCGATGGTGGACCCGGTGCCGATCGTGATCGGCAGCTCGCCGAACGCCACCGGCAGGTAGCCGCGCTGCTCGGTCAGCTGGCCGGAGAACGCCGTCACACCCTCGATGCGGTCGCCGACCCGGGTCCCGTTGCTGCCCTGCGCGCTCGACCCGGTCCGGCTCACCCGGGGCGTCGGGTCGACGGCCGGCGGAAGGCTCAGGGTCTTGCTGACCCGGACGGTGGTCGTGGCCGGGGCCCGGCGGTCCGCGCCCTTGCCCCGTTTGACCGGCACCACGGCCCTGACGTCGACGGTCGCCGCGGCGCCGGTGCGGATCGAGAAGACGTAGTCGCGTGTCGTGCCGGTTCCGTCCTGGTGGGTCCGCACCGCCCTGGTGGACTTCACCGCGTGATCGCCGTCGATCGTCACCGCAACCTTCGGTGTCCCGTCCAGCTCGTACTCCGCGACCCGTCCGTCGGCACGCCGCACGGCCGGTGTGTCGGCCACGTGGACGCCCGCGCCGGTGACCACGACCCACTCGCGACCCGCGGGGGCCCAGCCCAGCCCGTCGACGTACGGCGCCCGGGTCATCAGGCGGGCCTCGGCGGTGCAGAACCACCAGTACCCGGACCTCTCGTCGGCCGGCTGATCCTGCGTCTGAGACACCTGCGCGCTCGCCGGCCGCGGCCGGTAGAGCGAGGCGAAGGCGCCCAGCCGGCGCTCACCACTGACCAACGAGACCGACTGGGTCCGTCCCTCGAACGTCACGGTCAACTGCACGTCCGCGGCGTCGCCAGGCACCGCGACCAGTGCCTGGTTGCGGTCGTCGTCACCGGCCGTGGACGAGCCCTGCGCGGGTGCCTTGACCGCCCGGTCGACGACGACCGAGGTCGTCTTCGACCGCACGGCAAGGCGACTCGCGTGGTCACCTGTGTCGGGTGCACCGTCGGACGACGACCGGGTGGCCGACCACGTGACGTGAACCAGTTGCCCGTCACGCGGAGCCTTCGCCTCGACCGAGCCACCGGTTTCGTCGCTCGACGCCCGCTGCCCCACCGCCACGCTGACCGACAGGACGCTGCCGGGCAGCTGGAAGCTGAGGTCGTGCTCGTAGGTCGCGTCCGACAGCGAGTAGTCGCCCTGCAGCGAATCGCCCACCGCCATCCGGCCCCTGTCGTCCTCGTGCCGCCCGAGCAGCAGCGCGCTCAGCGCGACCGCGACGACCAGCAGCAGCGCGACCGCGATCACCGAGCGGCGGCGCCACCAGCGCAGTTCGTGGGTGTTCACAACACCATGGACGTCGTGTCGCGGCCCACCGTTCCGCCATCCGACGCCGTCAGACGCCCGGGTAGGTGACGACCGTGGACACGTCGACCCGGTAGGTCGCGGGTGCGCTCTTCCACTCGCTGGCCCGCCGATCGAGCGTGGTCGGCAGCTGGTAGTCCAGCCGGACCCGCGCATCCTTGGTGGCCGGGACGAGCCAGGCGCGCGCGGCGAGGCGGACCGCGTCGCCGATGACCTGGTCCGGACCTGCGACACGCGCCGGTTTCGCCATACCCGCCACCGAGAGGGTGGCACTCGGCCGACCGGACGGCACGTAGCGGGCCCCCTCGTGGAGGTTCTTCGGGTAGATCGAGACGTCGCGTTCGGACCGGGTGACGGTGGCACCGTGCACGATCAGCCACTCCTTCCCCGCCGGCGCCGCACCCAGACCTGCGACGTAGATGCTGCGGGTCACGTAGAAGTCGCAGTGCACCCAGGAGAACCGCTTGTCCGAGTCGTCCCGGCACGGGAACTCCTCGGAACTCTTCACGGTGCGCGGCGACGGCCCGCCATGCACGGACCGGACGGTGCGCCCGGCGAAGCGTGCCTCCACGTAGGAGTCGGTGCCGTCACCTTTCACCACGAACAGCACCGACCCGCCGTCGTCAGCGAACCCCACCGAGGTCGCGATCGGGTAGCGCCGACCGCCGGACACCAGGGTCAGGTCGGTGCCGGGATCGCGGCGCTGGAGAGCGGTCGCGGCCGGCCACACCGACGGCGGTGTGTAGAACTGGTCGCCACTCCACGACACCTCGACGAGCGCCGCCCCGTGCGGTGCGGTGATCTTGTGGCCGTAGCCACCGACCTCCGGACCGATGCCGATCGTCAGGTCCAGTGGACCGAACGGGGTCTGCACCGTGGCCCGATTGTCGGCCAACTGGTCGGCGAACACCGTGGGGTGGTCGAAGCGGTCACCGACGTGGACGCCGGCCCGCTCGTGCACCCACCAGCCGATCGTCGCGGCGGCCAGCACCACGATCAGCGCCAGGACCAGCCACCTGCCGCGGTGCCGGGTTGGGGTTGCGGAGTTCATCGGGCACCTCCGACCGTCGGGTCGACCGCGGGCGGATAGGCGCTGCTCGTGCTCAGAACCATGGTGGCGGTCTTCGGGGCGTGGGCGTCGCCGCCGGTGCGCCTGGTGGTCGCCCGGACGACCGTGTCGACGGTGAACCCGGCGCCACGGACGACGGAGAACACGTAGTCGCGGGAGACGTACCTGCGGTTGCTGACCGTACGCACCTGCTCCGCGCCGAGCGTCTTGCGTGGAGCATGACCGTTCACGGTGGTCACCGCCCTCGGAGTCCCACTGGTGGAGTACTCGGCGTAGCCCTTGCCTGCGCTCCAGGTCACCGGGTCGTGCGTGTCGATGTCGTAACCGGCTCCCAGGACCACGACCCATTCCCGGCCCGCGGGCGCCCAGCCCAGGCCCGAGACGTAGGGCGTCCGCAGGACGGTGCCACGGTCGGCGCGCCCGGACCAGCTGAACGGTGAGTCCGGGTCCTTCGGCTGGTGCTGGTCGATCGGCAACGCGCTGAGCGAGCCGCTCCCCGCCGGCGGGTACAACGACGCGAAGGAGCCCATCGTGCGTCGGCCGCCGATCAGTCGCACGGTCTGCGTGCGACCGGCGAACTCGGCGACCAGTTCCACGTCGGACGGCCGGCCCGGGAGTGCGACGACCTTCTCCGGCCCACCGTCGTCGTCCGAGGACGCCGGTTTCGGCCGCAGGTCCGCGTCGACGACGACGGTTCTGCCGGCTGACCTGATCGACAACCGGGTGGGCTGCTTGCCCTGGGTTCGCCTCGGAGCGCCCGTCGAGGTCCAGGACAGGTCGACCAGCAGACCGCCCTTCGGCGCGCGGATCGTGCCGTCCGAGCCGTCGTCGGAGTCCTCCTGCTGACCGCGCTGCCCGATCTCGACGCGCACGTCGATCTGCGCGTTCGGCACGACGAGGTCGGCGCTGGTGTCGACCTCGCCGTCCGAGATGGAGTAGCCCCCGCTGCGGGTCGCCCCGGCAGCGAGGCGGTCCTTGTTCGAATGGCGTATGACGAGGCCGGTCACCACCGCCGCGAGCGCCACGGTGAGGACGACGGCGACGATCCACCGGCGACGGTGTCCACCGGATGCTGCTAGGTCGGGCATCACGCTCACACCCCTGGGTACGTCGTGGTCGTGGACACGTCGACCAGGTGTGTCGACGGGGCGCCGTGCCAGTAACTGTGTGCCGGCACGATCCTGGTGGGCAACCGGTAACGCAGCCGCACAGTGGCCGACTTCTGCGCCGGGACCAGCCAGGCCCGGGTCGCCACCCGCACCGAATCCCCGATCACCGTGTCCGAACCCGCGACACGCGGTTTCGCGGACACACCGTCGACCGTGACGGTGACGGCCGGCGGGCCGCTCGGGGCGTATTCGGCGCGCTTCGAGTCGTCGTGGGCGTCCCGCACGCGGACGTTCTGGTCGTACCGCGTCGCGCTCGCGCCCTGGACGACCAGCCATTCCTTGCCTGCGGGTGCCACGCCCAGGCCTGCCACGTAGACGCCCCGGTGGACCGGCAGCGTGCAGTCGACCCAGGAGTACGTCCTCTTCGAGGTGTCCTGGCACCCTGCGTAACCCTGGCTGCGCACCGTCCGGGGCGTGTTCGGGCCGGGGGCCGAGGTGAACGTGCGGCCGCCGAACCTGCTCTCCACCCGGGCGTCCGATCCGTCACCGGCGACGACGATGATCGCCGATGACCCGCCGTCCGACATCACCACCGCATCGGCGAGCAGGTAGCGGTGACCCCCGGTGACCAGGGTCAGTGTCGTCCCCGGGTCGCGCCGGTCGCGCGGAGTGCTCGTCGGCCATACAGGAGGCCCGTCGTAGATGAGCCCCGGTGACCAGGTCACCCTGACCAGGCTGGCGCCGTCCGGCGCGCGCACCCGGTCGTCACGGCTGCCGATCTCGCGCCCGGTGCCGATGGTGACGGGCAACGACCCGAACGCCGTCTGCACCTCGGCCCGGTGTTCGGTCAACTGGTCGACGAAGACCATGACACCGTCGAGGTGCTCCCCCGCCGCGAGGTGATGCCGTTCGTGCGAGGACCGGGCGATACCGCCCACGACCAGGGCGACCGCCACGACCGCCGCGGCCGCTGCCGCGAACCACCGCCCGCGGTGCCGGCGGAACGCACCGGCCTGCTGCCCGCTCATCGGCTCACCCGCGGCGCAGGGTCGACCACTGCCGGCGCGCTCAGGGTCTTGCCGACCCGGACGGTGGTCCTGGCCGGGGCGTGCCGGTCCTCGCCCTTCCCGCGTTTCGCGGGCACCACGGCCTCGACCTCGACCGTCGCCGCGTCACCGGTGTGGATCGAGAAGACGTAGTCGCGTGCCGTGAGGAGTCTGTCCTTGGTCGGTTGTGCGGCGCTCACGGACGTCTCCGGGTGCTCGCCGTTGACGGTCACCGTCACCTGCGGCTTCCCGTCCCGCTCGTAGCCCGCCAGCCGGCCACCCTCGATCCACTCCGCCGGACGGTCGGACGCCCGGACCCCCGCCCCGCTGACCACCACCCACTCGTGTCCGGCCGGGGCCCAGCCCAGGGCGTCGACGTAGGGCGTACGCGTCAGACCGTTGACCTCCGCGTGACAGAACCACCGGTACGGGGACTGCCCGTCGGTCGGCTGGTCCCGGGTGAGGGACACCTGCGCCCCCGCCGCCCGCGGTCGGTAGAGGGACGCGAAGGCGCCCAGCCGCCGCTCGCCGCTGGCGAGGGAGATCGACTGGGTGCGCCCCTGGAACGTCACGGTCACCTGCAGGTCCGCGAGTTCGCCGGGGACCGCGACCAGCGCCTCGTGGCGGTCGTCGTCGCCGGAGCCGGCCGAGCCCACCACGGGCGCCGTGATCGCCCGGTCCAGCACGACCGAGGTCGTCCTCGACCGCACCGCAAGGCTGCTGGTGTGGTCGCCCGTGTGAGGGGCGCCGCCGAGCCACGGCCCGGAAACCGACCATTCGAGGTGCACCAGCTGCCCGCCGTGCGGTGCCTTGACCCGCGTGACGTCATACGTCTTGTCGTCGACCAGCGCTGCCCGCTGCCCCACCTCTGCGTTGATCATCACGCTGGCACCGGGCACCACGAGCTGGAAGGTCCGGTAGAGCGAGGTGTCGGACACCGCGTAGTCGCCCGGCCGGGAGGTCCCCGCCGCCATCCGGCCCTTGTCCCCCTGGTGCCGCACGAACAGCACCGTGCTCAGCGCGACCGCGACGACGAGGAGCAACGCCACCCAGAGTGCGGGGCGGCGGCGCCACCAGCGCAGTTCGTGGGTGTTCACATCACGATGGACGTGTCGTCACGGCATACCGTTCCGCCCTCGTCATCAGCCCGCGACGCCCGGGTAGGTCGCGACCATGGAGACGTTGACCCGGTAGGTCGCGGGCGCGCTCTTCCAGTCGCTGTCCCGCCGATCGAGCGTGGTCGGCAGCTGATAGCTCAGCCGGATCCGCGCATCCCGGGTGGCGGGGATCAGCCAGGCCCGCGCGGCAAGGCGGACGGCGTCACCGGTGATCTGGTCCGAACCGGCGACCCGTGCCGGCTTCCCCAGACCCGCCACGGAGAGCGTCGCGGTCGGCGGACCGGACGGCAGGTATCGCGCTTCCTTGCTGTGGTCGGCGGGTTGGAAGGTCGACACCTGGTGTCGCGAGCGGGTGACCGTGGCGCCGTCGACGACCAGCCACTCCTTGCCGGCGGGGGCCGCACCCAGACCTGCGACATAGATGCTGCGGGTCATGTCGAAGTCGCAGTGCACCCAGGAGAACCGCAGGTGCGAGTCGTCCAGGCACGCGAGGTCCGCGGGAGGTTGGGCCGTGTCCCTCCGCTGCGGCCTGCCACGCACCGATCGGACCGTGCGCCCGGCGAAGCGCGCCTCCACGTGGGCATCGGTGCCGTCGCCCTGCACCACCACCAGCACCGAGCCGCCGTCGTCGGCGTACCCGACGGACCTGGCGATCGGGTAGCGCCTGCCGCCGGACACCAGAGTCAGGTCGGTGCCGGGGTCGCGGCGCCGTCGAGGTGTCGCGGTCGGCCACACGATCGGCGCCGGGTAGAGCGTTTCACCGTGCCAGGACACCTCGACGAGGGCCGCGCCGTGCGGTGCCGTGATCGTGTGGCCGCTGGCACCCGCTTCCGGGCCGATGCTGATCGTCAGGTCCAGCGGACCGAACGGGGCGTCCACCGTGGCGTCGTTGTCGGCCAATTCGCCGGTCATCACGGTGGGGTCGGCGAACCGGTCACCCACGCGAACACCGGAACTCTCATGCACCCACCAGGCGATCGCCGCGGCCGCCAGCACCACGACCAGTGCCGTGACCAGCCACCGCGTGCGGTGCGTGGTCGTCATGGAGCTGTTCATCGGGTGCCTCCGACCGTCGCGTCGACCGCGGCCGGGAACTGGCTGCTGGTGCGCAGGAGCATTCGGGCGGTCGCCGGGGCGCGCGTGTCACCGCTGGTGCGCTTGGTCGTGACGTGGACGACCGTGTCGATCGTGAAGCCGTTGCCGCGGGCGACGGAGAAGACGTAATCGCGTGAGCCGTGCAGGTAGAAGTTCGTCACCGTGCCCGGGTGCTCTGCACCCACCTTCTTCTCGGGCGGGCGCCCGTCCATGGTGACCGTCACCTTCGGCGTTCCGACGGTCGAGTACCTGGCGTATTCGTCGCCGACGGTCCAGACGACCGGGTCGAGTGCGTCGATGCTGTAACCGGCTCCCTGGACGAGGATCCAGTCACGCCCCGTCGGTGCCCAGCCCTGACCCGAGAGGTAGGGCACCCGGACCACCTGGCCGCCGTTGGCCTGTCCGGTCCAGCGGAACGGTGACCTGGGGTCCACCGGCTGGTCCTGCCCGATCGGTCGCGAAGTCAGCAGGCCGGGTGCTGCCGACAGGTACAGCGGTGCGAAATCGCCCATCGTGCGCCTGCCACTCACCACTCGCACCACCTGGCTGCGACCGGCGAAATCAGCAACCAGCTCCACATCCGACGGCCGGCCCGGGAGCGCGACGACCTGCTCCGGCGCGTCGCTGTCGTCCTCGGCGGACGCCGGCCGCGGCCGCAGCGACGGATCCAGCACGACGGTCCGGCCACCCGACCGGACCGACAGACGCGTCGGTTCCGTTCCCTGGTAGTTCGTCGGGATACTGGTCGAGGTCCACGACAGGTCGACCAGTACGCCGCCCTTCGGCGCGCGGATCGTGACGTCCGAGTCGTCGTCGGAGTTGTGTCGGTACCCCCGTTGCCCGATGTCGACACTCACCCGGATCTGGGCGTTCGGCACCATGAAGTCGTCGTCGTTGCTGGAGCCGGCCGAGATCGAGTAGTCGCCGCTGCGGGTCGCCCCGGCAGCGAGGCGGTCCTTGTTCGAGTGGCGTATGACGAGGCCGGTCACCAGCGCGAGCGCGACGACGACGGCCGCGCCGATCAGGACGCTGCGACGCATCACCAGACCACCGTGATCTTCGCGTGTTTCGGGTAACCACTGACGTGGCCCTGCACGTAGTCGACCGGCGCGACGAACGTCGTGGAGCGCCGGACGTGCACCGTGCCGGCGGAGTGTGGCACCTTGAACACCGCTACGGGCGTCCACCAGGTGCCGAGTTCGACGCGCCCCTTCTTCAGCACTTTCACCGCCGGTCTGCCGTCGACCCGCTGGCTGCCGGTGATCTTCGCGATCTGCTTGAAATAGTCGACGTACGCCGACGAGTCCCGCGACGGCCGCCAGCGCACATCGTTGGACAACCGGATGTAGCCGCTGTCGACGACCACCCAGTCGCTGCCTTTCGGTGCCCAGCCGAGCCGTCGACATAGGCCAGCCGGATCGCGCTGCCACCGTTGTCACTGGTCTGCCATTGCAGTTTCGCCCTGGGCTTCGCGCTGGGCGCCCCGTCGCCGACGACCGGGCTCCAGCCGCCGCTGTTGTAGAGCAGATCGGCGCGTCCGGCGCGCCGCGTGCCGGTCGTCGGGTCCACGGACTGCGTCACGCCGGCATACGTGGCCTCGATCCGCAGGTCGTCACCGTCGCCGTCGACCGCGATCACCGCGGAGCCGTCCACGAGAGCGTCGGTGCGGAACGTGTCGAGCCGATACCGGTGCCCGCCGGCGACCAGCGTGAGCGTCACGGGGTGATTGCCGCCGATGTCGACCGCGCCGACGGTCTGCGCGCTCGCGTTCGACCCGCTGTCCCACTCCACCTCGACGAACCGGCCGCCCAGCGGCGCGCGCACCTCCCGCGAGCCGGGTGACCCGACGGACGCCTCACCCGCCGGCCCGGTGACCTCCCCTGCACCAGCCCGGACGGCACCCTGATGTCGACGGTGTGCCGGTCGCCGTAGACGTAGCCGGATGCTCCGAACCGCTGCCCCACGTGCGCCCGGTTGTGCAGCACGCCACGGCCGCGACGCCTCCGGTGGCGGCGAGCACGAGTATGACGATCCCACCGATCAGCCACCAACGGTGGGGACGGTGTGCCGCTTCGCGCTCCTCAGTCACGACGCTTCGACTCGCGCGGGCCACCGGTGGTTCCGGCCCGCGGACCGCCGGTCAACCCAGCGGCAGCGTCGCCTGTGGTGGCGCATGCGAGGGGTCGACGCCGTCGAAGAGGCTGCTGACCGACTCCCCCGCGTGGATCCGGGCGATCGCCTCCGCGAACAACGCGGACACCGAGCGCACCTGCAACTTGGGCCAGTCGGGTGGCCGGGGCACCGTGTCGGTGGTGACGACATGCCCGATGAGCGGGTGGCTCGAGAGCCGCTCGACAGCACGCCCGACGAACAGGCCGTGCGTGCAGGCGATGTCGGCGGAGGTGCAGCCGCGCTCGCCAGCCGGTCGAGCAGCTCGACGACGGATCCGCCGGTCG